>DASVVS010000089.1:0-1608 GCA_036386455.1 Thermoleophilaceae bacterium | reverse complement strand
GAAGGACGAGACGGCCGTGCTGATCGTACGCCCGCGCGGCTGGCACCTTTCCGAGCGCCACGTGCTGGTGGACGGCGAGCCCATCAGCGCCTCGCTGTTCGACTTCGGGCTGTACTTCTTCCACAACGCGCAGGAGCTGCTGAACCGCGGCAGCGGCCCGTACTTCTACCTGCCCAAGCTGGAGGGCCACCTCGAGGCCCGGCTCTGGAACGACGTGTTCGTCCTGGCCCAGGACCGCCTCGGCATCCCGCGCGGGACCATCCGCGCCACCGTTCTGATCGAGACCTACCCGGCCGCGTTCGAGATGGAGGAGATCCTCTACGAGCTGCGCGAGCACTCGGCGGGCCTCAACGCCGGGCGCTGGGACTACATCTTCAGCATGATCAAGTGCTTCCGCGACCGGCCGGAGTTCCTGCTTCCCGATCGCGTGAGCGTGACGATGACCGTGCCGTTCATGCGCGCGTACACGCTGCTGCTCGTGCGCACCTGCCACCGGCGCGGGGCCCACGCGATGGGCGGCATGTCCGCGGTGATCCCGAGCCGCAAGCAGCCCGAGGTGAACGAGCGGGCGTTCGCAGCGGTGCGGGGCGACAAGCAGCGCGAGGCGGGCGACGGCTTCGACGGCACCTGGGTCGCGCACCCCGACAGCGTGCCGGTGGCGATGGAGCAGTTCGACGCCGTGCTGGGCGAGCGGCCGAACCAGGTCGACCGGCAGCGGGAGGACGTGGAGGTCGCGGCCGCGGACCTGCTCGACGTGAGCGCGACCGGCGGCGAGATCACCGAGGCCGGCCTGCGGGGCGACGTGAACGTGGGGATCCAGTACATCTCGTCGTGGCTGCGCGGCAACGGCGCGGCGGCGATCAACGACCTGATGGAGGACGCGGCCACCGCGGAGATCGCCCGCTCGCAGGTGTGGCAGTGGATCCGCCACGGCGCGGAGATCGACGGGCGGCGGGTGACGCCGGAGCTCGTGCGCCGGATCGAGGACGAGGAGCTCGAGCAGATCCGCGAGCAGGTCGGCGACGAGTTCTTCAGGACCCAGGGCCGGCCGCGGGAGTCGCGCGAGATCTTCGAGGACGTCGCAATCACCGATCGCTTCCAGGACTTCCTTACGATCCCGGCGTACGAGCGGCTGGAGGGGTGAGCGTTCGATGGCGGCACTAGAGGTGGGGACACGCGACTGGATGGCCCGCACGGGCGGGCGCCTGAGCGGGGGCGAGCAGGCCCGCTTCCTGATGGTGGGGATGCAGAGCCAGATGAAGCAGATGCCGGAGCGGGTCGCGGCGGCCCTCGGGCTGCGGCGCGACCGCCTCGCCCGCATCGACCTCGACGACCTGCGCCTGCCCGACTCGCCCGCCGCCCGCGAGGCCGACGAGCTGTGCTCGGAGCTCGAGCCGCACCTCCAGAACCACTCGCGCCGCTCGTACCTGTGGGCCGCCATCCTCGCGCGCCACGACAAGCTCGACGTGGACGAGGAGATCCTGTACGTCGGCGCGCTGCTGCACGACCACGGCCTCCCGAAGGCATTGGAGAGCCGCGACAGCCGCTGCTTCACCGTCACGAGCGCGGAGACGGCCGCCGAGGTGGCCCGCCGCCACGGCTGGGACG
>DASVVS010000088.1:0-17865 GCA_036386455.1 Thermoleophilaceae bacterium | reverse complement strand
CGGGCCACCTCCACGGGCGCCGCCTGGGCCACCGGTGCCGCGGCGGCGAGGAGCCCCGCCACCAGCAGCCAGAGAGTCCATGACCGCGCCATCGCCCTCATCAACCCGCGAGGCGGCGCAAAGGAGCGCGGCGGCCCCAAGCGCTTCCGGGAGCGCTGCCTAGATGTAGTACATCTGCGCGCCCGCCGCGCGCGCCTCGCGCTCGGCGATCTCCGCGATCGTCGAGGAGCGCAGGCGCTCGCGCAGCGCCGCCACGGCCTCGGCGAAGACCTCGTCCGCGCCCACCAGCTCCTGATCGAGAGCGCCCTCCAGCGCCTCGACCACGTCGAGCACCGTGACCTCCCGCGGCGGGCGGGCAAACGAGTAGCCGCCCTTCACCCCGCGCTGGCTCTGCAGGATCCCCGCGCGGCGCAGCGTGGCGAACATCCCCTCGAGGAACTGGACGGGGATGTCGCGGCGGCGTGCGATCTCGCCGATCGGGACCGGCCCCGCTCCCCCCACCCGGGCCAGCTCGCTGAGCGCGCGCACCGCGTACGGCGACTTCGAGGTGATGGCGAGCACGGCGCGTCGAGTCTAGGTTATGGCTGTGACGCGTACCCGCCGCACGCTGCTGGGCGCGCTGAGCCTCTGGGCGCCCCCGCTCGCGCTCATGGCGGTGATCTTCGCCCTGTCGGCCCAGCCCGACCTCTCGTCCGGCCTGGGCACGGCCGACCTGATCCTGCGCAAGATCGCCCACATGGCCGAGTACGGCCTGCTCGTGTTTCTCTGGTGGCGCGCGCTGCGCACGGTGGCGGCCGGGCGCGCGGCGGTGGCCGCCGCGGTGGCGATCGCGGTCGTCTACGCGGCCAGCGACGAGTGGCACCAGTCGTTCGTGGAAGGCCGCCACGGCACGCCGGTCGACGTGATGATCGACGCGGTCGGCATGGCCGCCGTCGCGTGGCTCATCCTGCGAAGAGGAAGCGAGCGCGGCTGATGCTGGGCGGCCGCTTCCCGCTCCAGTCCGCGCAGCCGCTCCTGTGGTTCGCCCACCTGCGGGCGGTCATCGTCGCGGCCGGGCTCCTGTCGGTGGCCGTGTTCGACGTCCCGCACCGCGGCCGCGTGGCGCTCGCGATCGCGCTCGTCGCGGTCCCGTGGGCGGCCTGGCTCGCGCTGCAGGCGCGCCGGCGGTCCGAGCTCGGCCTCTCCCCCGCCATCGCCGCCGGCGACGTGCTGATCCTCGGCCTCGTGCAGGTGGCCGAGCCGGCCTCCTACTCCGGCCTGCGCTTCGTCGCGCTCTTCCTCATCGCCACGCACGCGTACTTCCAGGGCGAGCGCGGCGGGCTCGCGGTCGCGGGCGCGGGCATCGCGTTCCTCGTGCCGGTCGCGTTCATCGTCGACACGCCGCTCGACGGCGGGATGCTCGCCTTCTCCGAGACGCTGTTCGGGGTCTCGGCCCTGTGCTGCGGCGTGTTCGTCGCGCGCCTTCGCTCCGCCGAGTCGGTCGAGCGCCTGCGCGCCCGCGAGCTCTCGCGGCGCGCGATGGAGGCCGAGAACGACGTGCGCCGCCAGGTGGCCGAGTCGATCCACGACGGACCCGTGCAGGAGCTCGTGAGCCTGGACCTGATGCTCGCCTCGCTGGACCGGGCCGCCGAGCGCGGCGACGCCGCCGCGGTACGGGAGCGGCTCGCCGAGGCGCGCCGGCTGACCCAGCGCAACATCGGCGCCCTGCGCGACGAGCTCGTCGGCCTCGGCCCGTACGCCTTCGACGAGCTGTCCTACGACATCGCGCTCGAGCAGTGCGCGCCGGTCTGGGGCCGCCGCTACGACATCGACATCGAGCTGGCGGTCGACCGGCTCGACCTGTCCAACGAGACCTGCGGCGCTCTGTTCGGCATCACCCAGGAGGCGGTGGCGAACGCGGGCCGGCACGCGCAGGCGAGCCGCGTGGTCGTGACCCTGCGGCCGGTGGGCGAGGAGGTCGAGCTGCGCGTCTCCGACGACGGCCGCGGCTTCACCGGGGCGAGCCCGCTGTCGACCACGACCTCCGGCCACATCGGGCTCGCGAGCATGCGCGAGCGCGCGGAGCTGATCGGCGGCCGGCTCGAGATCGAGACCGGCGAGCGCGGGACGAAGGTGCTCGTGCGCGCGCCGCTGCGGCGCGTGCCGGCGGCGGTCTAGATCCAGCCGCGCTGGGTCGCGAGCAGGACGGCCTGCGCGCGGTCCACCGCGCCGAGCTTGGCGTAGGTGTTGTGCAGGTGCGTGCGCACCGTGCTGGTCGAGAGGCTCAGCTCGAGCGCGATCTGCTTGTAGACCTTGCCCTCGGCGAGGCGCTTGAGCACGTCGACCTCGCGCGGCGAGAGCGGGCACGGATCGACCTGGCGGCGCTCCTGCCCGCCGCCGTAGGGCAGCTCGTACATGATTCCGCGGAGGCGGTCGGCGTCGAGGCCCAGCTCGCGGGCGACCTTCAGCATGCGCGCCGGCTCGATCGGGTGGCCCTGCGCGTAGTGGGAGAGCATGTCGGCCAGGCGGATGATCGCGGCCTCGCCGGTGGCGTCGTCGGAGTGGTGGCGCTCGATCGCGGAGGCGAGCCGCGGCGGCAGGCCCCAGCGGCGGGCGAGCACGCCGCCGACCAGCGCGTGGTCCACGCCCAGCTCGCGGCGCTCCTTGTGCAGCCGCTCGTCCGGGGTGCGCGCGTCGCGGTGGATCTGGCCCGGGTAGCCCGGGTAGGCGTGCACCAGCACGAGCTTGCCGATGTCGTGCAGCAGTGAGGAGACCAGCAGCTCGTCGCGGTCGGGGTACTCGATCTCCTTGGCGATGCGCTCCGCGGCACGCTGGGCGGCCACGGCGTGCAGGCGGAAGCGCTCGGGGGCGGCGTCCCAGCCGGGGATGCGCTCGAAGAAGTCGAAGACGGCGGTGCGGGCGGCAAGCGCCTCGACGCCGCTGGGCGTGAGCAGCTCGATCGCCTCCGGCACGCTGGAGATGCGGCCGCGCTTGGCGGCGGGCGCGCGGTTGGCGATGCGCAGGACGGCGATGACCAGGGAGACGTCGGACTCGATGGCGGCGACGACGTCGCCGGCCGCGATGTGCTCCTCGCGCACGAGGCGCAGCACGCGGTTGCGGGACTCGGCCAGGGCGGGGAAGACCTCGAGTGCCTCGAACGCGGCGGTGAGCCGGCGGCCGTGGCCCTCAGCGGCGGCGCGCTGCGGGGCGGTCTGGTTCGCGATGTTCCGGTCGGCGACCGGCTTGAGGGCTCGTTCCACGCTCTTGTAGGCCTTCCGTGCCTGTATCTGCTGGTTGGGGGCGGCTGCCGGGCGGCTCGGTAATCCGTCCGGTCCCTCTTTGTCGGCAGGGCAAGTTCCAGAGTTGAGCGCCGATTCGGGGCCGAGAGCGGGGTTGGGGCTTCGACCCTAACCCGCTATGGGGAGCTAGCCACCCATTATGGGGACGACGGCTGGCGGGATCGCTCCAGCGCGCGGTCCATCCGGGCGAGCGTCTCGTCGCGGCCGAGCACCGCTACCGACTCGAATATGCCCGGCGAGATGGTCGATCCGCTGATCGCCACGCGGATCGGCTGGTACAGGTCGCGCGCCTTCACCCCCAGCTCCTCGACCAGCGGCTTGAGGCGCTCCTCGAGGGTCTCGGCGTCGAACGGCTCGGCCTGCGCGATCGCCTCGCGGGCGGCCTCGAGCCGCTCCGCCACGCCGTCCTTCATCACCTTGCCCCACGCCTTCTCGTCGGTCGGCTGCGGCTCCACGAGGAAGCCGGCGAGCGGCCAGAACTCGGCGAGCGTCTGCATCTTCTCCTGGGCGATCGCGACCGCCTCGCGCGGGATCGGCTTGCCGTGCATGCGCTCGAGGCGCGCCTGGAGGTCGTCCACCTCCAGCTCGCGCAGGTAGCGCCCGTTCATCCAGCGGAGCTTCTGCTCGTCGAAGACGGCCGGGGACTTGGAGACCCGCTCGAGCGAGAAGTGCTCGATCAGGTCGTCCGTGCTGAAGAAGGTCGTGCTCTCGTCGTAGCCCCAGCCGAGCAGCGCGATGTAGTTGCGCACGGCCTCCGGGAGATAGCCGGCGTCGCGCAGCTCCTGGACCGAGGCGGCGCCGTGGCGCTTCGAGAGCTTCTTGCCGTCGGGGCCGTGGAGCAGCGGGACGTGGGCGTAGACGGGCGGCTCTGCTCCGAGCGCGTTCAGTATCAGCACCTGGCGGGGCGTGTTCGAGATGTGGTCGGCGCCGCGGACGACGTGCGTGATCCCCATGTCGCGGTCGTCCACCGCCACCGCCAGGTTGTAGAGCGGGCTGCCGTCGGAGCGGGCGATCACGAAGTCGTCGATCGCCTCGTGCGGGAAGGTGATCTCGCCGCGGATCACGTCGTTCACCACGGTGGCGCCCTCGCCGGGCACGCGCAGCCGGACGGCGCCCTCGTCGTGGTAGGCGTGCCCCTCGCCGACCAGGCGGGCGATCTCCTCCTCGTGGCGCGAGCGGCGCTCGGACTGGGAGAACGGGCCCTCGTCGACGGTCAGCCCGAGCCAGTCGAGCGCCTCGTGGATCTGCGCGACGTTCTCGGCGGTCGAGCGCTCGCGGTCGGTGTCCTCGATGCGCAGCACGAGGGCGCTCTCCGGCGTCTGCTGGGCCAGGAGCCAGTTGTACAGTGCGGTCCGCGCTCCGCCGATGTGCAGCGCCCCCGTCGGGGACGGCGCGAATCTGACTCTCATGCTCTCTGCCACACCGCGATGCTAATCGGCGGCCACGTCTCCCCGGCGGGCGGCCTCGTGAACGCGTTCCAGCGCGGGGTCGAGCGCGACTGCGACGCCATCCAGATCTTCAACCAGTCGCCGCGCGCCTGGCGGCCGACGAACTACCGGCCCGACGACGTCGAGGAGCTCCGCGAGCTGCTCACCGCGGGTCCCGTGCGCTCGATCGTGATCCACGCCGTCTACCTCATCAACTGCGCCTCCAAGGACCCGGTGGTGCGGGAGAAGTCGCTGGCGTCGCTGGCGCACGCGCTGCGGGTGGGCGACGCCATCGGGGCCCACGGCGTGGTCGTCCACCCGGGCTCGACGGTCGGCGAGCCGCTGGACGAGTCGCTCGAGCGGGTCGGCGAGGCCGTGCGGCACGTGCTCGGCGAGTCCGAGTCGTGCCCGCTCCTGCTCGAGAACACGGCGGGCGCGGGCGGCACGATCGGGCGCTCGTTCGCCGAGCTGGAGCGGCTGCTCGAGCTCGGCGGCGGCGACAGCCGGCTCGGCGTGTGCCTCGACTCCTGCCACATGCTGGCGTCGGGCTTCGACGTGCGGACGGCCGAGGGGCTCTCGGAGGTGCTCGACGAGTGCGTGGCGACGATCGGCATGGACCGCGTGCGCTGCCTGCACGTGAACGACTCGCTCACGCCCCTGGGCTCGAACCGCGACCGCCACGCGCCGCTCGGCACCGGCGAGCTGGGGCGCGAGGGCTGCGCGGCGTTCTTCAGCGAGCCGCGCTTCGAGGGCCTGCCGGCGATCTTCGAGGGGCCGGGGCTCGCGGGCAAGGGCGCGGCGTTCGAGGACATGGAGGTGGCGCACGAGCTGCGGGCGGAGGGGCTGCGGGCGCGCGGCCTGCCGGTGCCGGAGCGGGTGCCGCACGGGAAGCCGTCGGAGCCGGCGAAGCCGAAGCGGAAGGCCAAGGCCAAGGCCAAGGCCAAGGCGAAGCCGAAGGCCAAGGCGAAGCCGAAGGCCGCCGCGAAGCCGAAGGCGAAGGCGAAGGCGAAGCCGGTGGCGAAGAAACCGGCGGCCAAGAAGCCGGCAACCGCGAAGCCGGCGGCGAAGAAGGCGAAACCGGCGAGCAGTCGCGGTCGCGCCTGACCCGGCGACGCGGCACCGTCCTGGATAGGGGTCGCATACGAGCCCCAGGGCAGGACGGTGATGGCGGCTAAGCCACAACCCTCCACTCGAACGGCTCGGCGAAGTCGTCGAAGCAGCCGCGGCAGATCCAGTGGTACTCGGCCCCGTTGGCGTGCTCGCCGGTCGTCGTGTAGCCCTCGCGGAGGGCGTCGGGCTGGTCCTCGGAGAACTTCGCCCCGCAGAACTCGCAGTGGTCGTGGTCCCAGGTCCGGCTCCACGCCCGGTAGCGCTTCCACTCGAGCGCCGCGCCCTTGAGGTAGCGCTCCTGGAAGTTGAGGCGCCAGTCGCCCTCCGTCACGGCGGCTGGGCGCTCGTCGTCAGAGACAGTCGCGGAGGTCGAAGCCGGCGGCCTCGGGCGGCGCCGGGTCGTCGAAGAACATCGGGTTGACGCAATCGAAGGCGCCGCCGGCACCGTGGTAGGCGCGCTCGACGGTCGTGCGGCAGCGCGGGATCGGCGTGCCGGTCATCTTCACGCCCCCGAACCCGTGCCGCGTGCGCTCCGACTCGCGGAACAGCTCGAGGTCGATCTCGACCTTGAAGACCTTGTTCAGGCAGCCCATGAAGCGGCGGCCGCTGGTCTCGTCGTCGTAGAGGTAGAGGTACTGGCAGTTCGACTCGAGGCAGCCGGACGGCAGCAGGACGCGGTCGCAGAACGAGCAGCACTGACGGCACTCGCTCAGCTCGGTCGGCTGCGCTGCCTGCGGCATGGCGGCAGCTTACGCCTCGCGCCGATTAGTTTCGCCTCCGGCCCCGGTCCTAGGAGCAGTTCGGTCAACCAGAGGAGATTGAGATGGGATACCCGGTCGTTCACTTCGAGGTTCTCGGGCAGGACGCGAAGAAGCTGCAGGACTACTACTCCGAGCTGTTCGGGTGGGAGTTCCGGAACATCGGCGGTCCGACGAGCTACGCCGTGACCCAGCGCGAGGACAACACCGCCCCCGACGGCACGGGCATCGGCGGCGGCGTCGGCGGCGGGCTCGAGGGCTACGAGGGCCATGTGACGTTCTACGTCGCGGTGCCGGACGTCGGCGAGGCGCTGGAGAAGGCCGAGCAGCTGGGCGGCGAGCGCATGATGGGCCCGGACGAGATGGACGAGCCGCCGATGGTGCTCGGTCAGTTCAAGGACCCCGAGGGGCACGTGATCGGCCTGGTCACCCCGCTCGACATGCCCGGGTCGCAGAACGGCGGCTCCTAGAGGGGGCCGCGCGGACGCGGAGGGGCTCGCCTACGCCGCCACGATCTCCGGCGCCGTGGGCAGCTCCTCCAGCTCCGCGCAGAAGCGCGACGGTGCCACGCGGAACTGCTCGCCCAGCACGAGCGTGCGCTCGCCCACGCAGATCGCCAGCTCGTGGTCGCCCTTGTTGTGCTTGACGAGCTCCTTGAGCTCCTCGAGCCAGCCGGCGTCGATGCCCTCCGGCACGCGCAGGGTGAGCCGCGGCGGCGCCAGCAGCACGGCGGCCTTCTCGCGCGCCTCCTCGACCTCCTCGGCGGTCGGCTCGAACGGCTCGCACTCCTGCACGACCACCTTGGTCTCGCCCTGCTCCTTGTGGTCCACGCGGCCGCGCACGATCACGACCTTGTCGGTGTCGATCTTCTCGGCGTTGGCGGTGTAGGCCTTCGAGAAGACCAGGATCTCGACCTGCGCCTCGAGGTCGTCGAGCGTGGCGAACAGCATCGGGTCGCCCTTCTTGGTCCTGATCTTCTTGGACTCGGCGATCATGCCGCCCACGGTGACCCACTCGCCGTCGCGCTTCTTGGCGAGGTCCGCGAGGCCGCAGTCGACCTTGACCCGCAGCGCCGCCCGCACCTCCTTGAACGGGTGCGATGAGAGGAACAGCCCGAGCGTCTCCTTCTCCATCGTGTTCAGGTCCTTGCGGTCGTCCGGGAGCGGCGGGACCGGCGGGTGCTGCTTGGCCGGCACCGGGCCGGTGGCGGCCGGCTCCTCCAGGTCGAAGATCGACGACTGCCCGAGCTGGGCGTCCTGCTGGATCTTCTGGCCGGCGGCCTGGGCCTGCGGGAGGATCTCGAGCATGCCGCGCCGGGTGGCGTTCAGGGAGTCGAACGCGCCGCAGCGCACCAGCGACTCGATCGCCTTCTTGTTGACCCGGGCGCAGTCCACCCGCTCGCAGAAGTCCCAGATCGACGTGAACGGGCCGGCCTCCTCGCGCGTCTTCAGGATCGCGTCGACCGCCGCGGCGCCCACGTTCTTGACCGCGTCGAGCCCGAAGCGGATGTTGCCTCCCGTGACCACGAAGTCGTGCCCCGACTCGTTCACGTCGGGCGGCAGCACCTCGATCCCCATCTCCTCGCAGCGCGAGACGAAGAACGGGACCTTGTCCTTGGTCGACATGACCGACGAGATCAGCGCCGCCATGTACTCGGCCGGGTAGTTGGCCTTCAGCCACGCCGTGCGGTAGGCGATCAGCGCGTAGCAGGCGGCGTGCGACTTGTTGAACGAGTAGTCGGCCGCCGCCTCGTTCGTCTCCCAGAGGTTCTGGATCACCCGGTCCGCTGTGCCGGTCGCGCGCGCGCCCTGCACGAACAGGTCCTTCATCGAGGCCATCTTGGCCCGGTCCTTCTTGCCGATCGCCTTGCGCAGGTCGTCCGCCTGCGGGCCGGTGAAGCCGGCTATCTCCTTGGCGATCTGCATCGACTGCTCCTGGTAGAGGATCACCGAGTAGGTGGACTCGGTGATCGGGCGCAGCCGGTCGTCCAGGTACGACACGGCGTCCGGGTTGCGCTTGTTGCGCGCGTAGGTGTCGATGTGGCGCATGGCGCCCGGGCGGTAGAGGGCCACGAGCGCGACCAGGTCCTCGAACTCGGTCGGCCGGACCTTCTTGAGCGCCTCGCGCATGCCCTCCGACTCGAACTGGAACACGCCGATCGAGTCGCCCCGGGCGAGCATCTCGTAGGTCTTGCCGTCGTCGAGCGGCAGCGAGGCCATGTCCGGGCGCTCGCCGCTGGAGCGCTCCACGATGTCCAGCGCCGCCTCGATCACGTCGAGGTTGCGCAGCCCGAGGAAGTCCATCTTGAGCAGGCCGATCTCCTCGATCGGCTTCATCGAGTACTGCGTGACCGTGCGGTACGCCCGCCCGCCGTCCTCGGTCACCTCGCCGCGGTCCTCCGCGAGCTGCAGCGGGACTATGTCCGTGAGCGGGCGGTCCGCGATCACGACGGCCGCCGCGTGGATCGACGAGTTGCGCACCACGCCCTCGAGCCCGCGCGCCACGTCCACGATCTGCTTGGCCTGGGGGTCCTCGGCGTAGGCGCGCGCAAGCTCCTCCCCCGGCTTGAGGCACTCCTCGAACGATGGCGGGCGCCCCATGATCGGGTCCGGGATCAGCTTGGCCAGCCGGTCGCCCGCGCCGTAGTCGAAGCCGAGCACCCGCGCCGCGTCGCGCGTGGCCGCGCGCGGGAACATCCGGCCGAACGTGACGATCTGCGCCACCGACTCCTGGCCGTACTTCTCCGCCACGTAGCGGATCACGCGCTCGCGGCCCTTCACCGAGAAGTCGATGTCGATGTCCGGCATCGACACGCGCTCGGCGTTCAGGAAGCGCTCGAACAGCAGCCCGTAGCGGAGCGGGTCGACGTCGGTGATGTCGAGCGCGTACGAGACGATCGAGCCCGCCGCCGAGCCGCGCCCCGGCCCCACCGCGATCCCGTTGTCCTTCGAGAACTTGACGAAGTCCCAGACGATCAGGAAGTAGGCGGCGAAGCCCATCTTCACGATCACCTCGAGCTCCATGTCGAGGCGCTCCATCGCGTCGGCCGGGATCGGGTCGCCGTAGCGGCGGCGCAGGCCCTCCTCGGCCAGCTCGCGCAGGTACTCGGGCTCCGGCCGCCCGTCCGGCACCGGGTAGCTCGGGATGAGCATCTTGCCGAGCTCGATCGAGGCGTCGCAGCGCTCGGCGATCTCGGCGGTGGTCGCGATCGCCTCGGGCCACTCGGCGAACGAGGCGGCCATCTCCTCGGTCGACTTGAGGAAGAACTCGTTGGTGTCGAAGCTCAGCTTCGGCGCCTGGAGCGTGGACTTGGTCTGCACGCAGAGCAGGGCGCTGTGGTTCTCGTAGTCCTCGCGGCGCAGGTAGTGGACGTCGGCCGTGGCCACGAGCGGCCGCCCCACCTCGTGCGCGATCCGCACGATCCCCTCGTTGGCCTTGTCCTGGTCGTCGATCCCGTTCTTCTGGACCTCGAAGTAGACGTCCTCGGGCCCGAACACCTGGATCAGATCGTCGACGTGGGCGCGCGCCTCGGCCGGGTTGTCGTCGACCAGGCGGCGGCAGAAGCGCGACTGGAGGCAGCCGGTGAGCGCGATCACCCCGGCCGAGTGGCGGTCGAGCAGCGCCATGTCCACGTTGGCCTTGCCGCGCTTGTTGCCCTCCAGGAAGCCGGCCGAGGTGAGCTTGACGAGGTTGCGCAGGCCCTCGTCGTCGCGCGCCAGCAGCGTGAGGTGGTTGCGCTCGTAGCGGACGGCGTCTGAGGTCAGGTCGTCGCAGAGGTAGGCCTCGAAGCCCAGGATCGGCTTGACGCCGTGCTTCTGGCAGGCCTTCTGGAACTCGACGGCGCCGTTCATGACGCCGTGGTCGGTCAGCCCGAGCGCGGGCTGGTCGAGCTCGGCCGCGCGGGCCGCCAGAGCGTCGATCTTGCAGGCGCCGTCGAGGAGCGAGTACTCCGAGTGCACGTGGAGATGGACCGCGGGCGGCACGGGCTCCACATTAGGCGCGGGTCCGGCCGGAAAGACGGCGCCGGGGCCGGGGTCCGCCGGAGTTTGCGGGGTCTCCGCCGGGGGCCGGGCGCGAGGGTGCTAGCGGCCGGTGCCGACGAGGACCGACTTCAGGCTGACAGGCACCCCGGCGGACGTCGTCGTGGCCGAGAGGTTGGCCTTCTTGCCCTTGGCGAGCAGGGCCCGCGGCTGGCTCCCCTTCTGGGTGTAGAGCGTGAGCTCCACGATCCCGGTGCCCTCCGGCAGACCCGTGACGACCGCGCCGGTCCGGGTCAGCTCGACCCTGGGAGCGCCGTTCGCGCCGCCGAGCAGGACGGCCCCGCCCGCCTTGGTCATCTTCAGCGTGTAGGGCTTCGCGCCGGCCTTCGTGAAGACCCGCACGCGCCCGACGCCCTTGTCGATGTCGCGTCCGACCTTCGGCAGCATCGTCGCCGGGACCCTGAACTGGACCGGGCCGAGCGCGCCCTTGCTGTCGACGCGCAGGCGCAGGCCGCTGCCGGTGCCGGTCTTCCACTGGGTCGTGCTGAGGATGTTCTCGCAGGGGACGGTCTTGACCTCGAAGGCCCAGACCACGGCCTTGCCGGTCTTCGGCACGAGCGTGACGGCCACCTGGTGCACGTCCTTGCCGCTCACGGCGAGCGCCTGGGGCTTGATGTCCTGCCAGTAGGGCTTGCGCTTGGGCTGGCCCACCGAGCGGCCGTCGAGCAGGTAGCGGACGGCCTTGAGGTTGTTCTTCGAGGCGCTGGTCGAGAGCCGCAGCGGGTTCTCGGGCGAGACGAAGGCGCTGGCGCGCAGCAGGACCTTGACCGTGCCGAACTCCTTCAGCGACTTGCGCTTGACGCCGGTGCCGGCCGCGATCCGGGTGCAGGTCTGCGGATCGACGAAGCTGCCGGGGATCTGGTCCAGGTCGTTGGGACGGCGCACCACGGCGGTGGGCTCGGAGCTCGCCTGGCGGGAGCCGTCGCCGTTCGTCGCGGTCACCGTCACGCGGATGCGCGAGCCGTCGTCGGCGTCGGCCGGGACGTAGGTCTCGCCCGTGGCGCCCGGGATCGGCTGGCAGTTGGCGCCGGAGGCGTCGCAGCGCTCCCACTGGTAGGCGAGGCCGGAGGGCGTCGGCGTCCAGTGGCCGGGCGTGCCGGTCAGCGTGGAGCCGGGCTTGGCCTCGCCGCTCACGGTCGGCAGGCCGTCGTTGACGGGCGGCTGGGGCTCGGGCTTCGGGTCGGTCGGCTTGGCCTCGACCTTCGGGGTTGGGCTCGAGGTCGAGCTCTTGCTCCCGCCGGGGCCCGTCGTGGTGACGATCACGCGGAGCGTGTGGCCCACGTCGTCGCCGGTCAGCTCGTAGGTCGGGGCGCCGGCGCCGGGGATGTCCACGCAGTTCGCGCCGTCGGCGTCGCAGCGCTGCCACCTGTAGCCGTGCTCGAGCGGGCCGGTGCCGGTCCAGGTGCCGGGCGTCGCGGTCAGCTTCTCGCCCTCCTTGGGCGTGCCGGAGATCGTCGGGGGAGCCGTCGGGGCGGGCTCGTCCGCGGCCACCGGGCCACCGGAGTTCGCCGAGGTCGCCGAGGCGTTGCCGGCCATGTTGGTCGCCGTCACGGTGAGGCGGATGCGCTTGCCCACGTCGGCGCCGGTGAGCGCGTGGCTCGAGCCGGTCGCGCCCGCGATCGCCACGCAGCCGGTGCCGTCCGCGGCGCAGCGCAGCCACTGGCGCGCGTAGGAGATCGTCGGCGTGCCGGTCCAGGTGCCGGTGGTGGAGGTCAGGGTCTGGCCGTCGCGGTGGGTGCCCGAGATGACCGGGGCGACCGTGTTGACGGGCGCGTTGCCGGCGACCGCGGTGGTCGGGGAGCTGGTGCCCGAGGCGCTGCCGCCCCCGTTCGTGCCGGTCACGATCACGCGCATGCGGTGGCCGACGTCACTCGCGCCGAGCACGTAGAGCGAGCCGATCGCGCCGGAGACGCTCGTGCAGTTCGAGCCGGCCGAGTCGCAGCGCTGCCACTGGTAGGTGTGGGTGATCGGCGCCGTGCCGTCCCAGCCGCCCGGGTTCGCGGTCAGCGTGAAGCCGTCGCGCGGGGTGCCGGAGATCGTGGGGTTCGACGTGCTCGACGGCTTCTCGGGGGTCACGGCGGCGCCCGGGGTCGAGGAGGCGCTGCTCGAGCCGCCCGCGTTCGTGCCGGTCACGACCACGCGCATCCGCGAGCCGAGGTCGGCCGGGGTCAGGGCGTAGGTCGAGCCGGTGGCGCCGCTCACGTTCACGCAGCTCGCGCCGGAGCTGTTGCAGCGCTGCCACTGGTACCCGTAGGCGATGGCCGGGGTGCCGGTCCAGGTGCCTTGGCCCGCGCTCAGCGTCTGGCCGTCCTCGTTCGTGCCGGTCACGGCCGGGGCGACGGTGTTCACCGGCGGCCGGGCGGTCACGACGGCGCTCTGGGAGCTCGTCTTGCTGTCGCTGCCGCCCGCGTTCGTGGCGGTCACGACCACGCGGATGGTCGAGCCGACGTCGGCCGGGGTCAGCACGTAGGTCGCGCCGGTCGCGCCGGTGATGTTCACGCAGCTCGCGCCCGTGGCGTCGCAGCGGCGCCACTGGTGGCCGAAGCCGATCGGCGCGGTGCCGGTCCAGGTGCCGTTGCTCGCGGTCAGGGCCTGGCCGTCGCGCGCGGTGCCGCTGATCGACGGGCCGGGGTTGCCGGAGAGCGGGCCCTTGGCGGCGATGGCGCCGGTCGGGTCGCTCGCGGCGGTGCCCTGGCCGCCCGCGTTGTCGGCGAGCACGACCGCGCGCACGGTGTGCCCGATGTCGGCCGCGGTCAGCTTGTAGGTCGCGCTCTCGGCGCCGGCGATCGGCGAGCAGTTGGCGCCGCCGGCGTCGCAGCGCGTCCAGCGGTGACGGAAGGTGATGGTCGGCGTGCCGGTCCAGGCGCCGGTGGTGGCGCTCAGCGTCGCGCCGTCCTCGTAGTCGCCGCTCACGACCGGGGCGGTCGTGTTCACCGGGGCGACCGCGTCGACCTCGGCGGTCGCGGAGCTCGAGGCGTTGTCGCTGCCCGCGCCGTTCGTCCCGGTCACGACCACGCGCATCGCCGAGCCGACGTCGGCCGGGGTCAGCTCGTAGGTCGAGCCGGTGGCGCCGGAGACGTTCACGCAGCTCGCGCCCGCGGCGTCGCAGCGGCGCCACTGGTAGCCGAAGGTGATCATCGGGGTGCCGGTCCAGGTGCCGGTGGTGGCGCTCAGCGTCTCGCCCTCCTCGGCGTCGCCCGTGATGACCGGGGCGGCCGTGTTGACCGGCGGGCGCGCGACCACGACCGCGGTCTGCACGCTGTCGGCCACCGTGTCGCCGGCGGCGTTCGTGGCCGTCACGACCACGCGGATCGTGGAGCCGACGTCGGCCGGAGTCAGCTCGTAGGTCTGGCTCGTGGCGCCGGTGATCTCGGAGCAGTTGGTGCCGCCCGTGTCGCAGCGGGTCCAGCGGTAGCCGTAGCCGATGGCCGGGGTGCCGCTCCAGGTGCCGTGGCCGGCGGTCAGCGTCTCGCCGTCGCGCGCGGTGCCCGAGATGGACGGCTGCGCGGTGAGCGCCGGCTTGTCGGCCGCGACCTCGTCGCCCGCGTCGCTGGCGGCGATGTCGGCGCCGGCCTCGTTCGCGGCCCGCACGACCACGCGCACGGTGCCGCCGACGTCGGCGGGGGTCAGCTCGTAGGTCGAGCTCGTGGCGCCGGAGACGTCGGCGCAGCCCGCGCCCGCGTCGTCGCAGCGCTGCCACTGGTAGCTGTAGGAGATCGCCGGCGTGCCGGTCCAGGTGCCGTGGGTGGCGCTCACGGTCTGGCCGTCCTCGAAGTTGCCGCTGATGACGGGCGGCGCGGTGTTGACCGGCGCTACCGGCTCCACCTCGTCCGAGGCGTCGCTCGAGGCGTCGTCGCTGCCGCCGGCGTTGGTGGCGGTCACGACGACCCGCATCGTGGAGTGCACGTCGGCCTCGCCGAGCGGGTAGTTCGAGCCGGTGGCGCCGTCCACGTCCTGGCAGTCCGAGCCGCCGGCGTCGCAGCGCTGCCACTGGTAGGCGTAGGTGATCGCCGGCGTGCCGGTCCAGGTGCCGGTGGTGGCGCTCAGCATGCCGCCGTCCTCCGCGTCGCCCGTGATGACCGGGGCGGCCGTGTTCACCGGCGCGCGCGCCTCGACGACGTCGGTCTGCGCGCTCGTGGCGGGCGTGTCGCCGGCCGCGTTGGTGGCGGTCACGGCCACGCGGATCGTCGAGTCGACGTCGCCGGGGATCAGGTCGTAGGTCTGGCTGGTCGCGCCGGGGATGTCGGCGCAGTTCGCGCCCGCGCTGTCGCAGCGGCTCCACCGGTAGGCGAACGTGATCGGCGCGCTGCCGGTCCACGTGCCGCTCGAGGCCGTCAGGGTCTCGCCGTCGCGCGGCGTGCCGGTGATCGCCGGGCCGCCCGTGTTGACGGGGCCGGTCGGGTCGACCTTGGCGCCGGTGTCGCTCCGTGCGGTGTCGCTGCCGCCGGCGTTCGAGGCGGTCACGTTCACGCGCACGGTGTGGCCCACGTCGGCCGACTGCAGGAGGTAGGTCGAGCTGGTGGCGCCCGCGATCGTGTCGCAGTCGCCGCCGGTCAGGTCGCAGCGGACCCAGGCGTACTCGTAGGAGATCGCCGGCGTGCCGGTCCAGGTGCCGGGCGTGGCGGACAGGACCTCGCCCTCCTCGCGGTCGCCGCTCACGACCGGCAACGCGGTGTTGACCGGCGGGCGGGCGGTGACGGTCGCGGTCTGGCCGCTGGTGGCGCTCTGGCTGCCCGCGGCGTTGGTCGCGGTCACGGCCACGCGGATCGTGGAGCCGACGTCGGCCGGGGTCAGGTCGTAGGTCGCGCCGGTGGCGCCGGTGATGTTCACGCAGTTCGCGCCCGAGCTGTCGCAGCGGCGCCACTGGTGCGCGTAGGTGAAGGGCGACGTGCCGGTCCAGGTGCCGTTGCTCGCGGTCAGGGTCTGGCCGTCGCGCGGCGTGCCGGTGATCGACGGGGCCGAGCCGTTGACCGGGGGCGCCGGGGTGACCGACGAGGTGTGGACGCTCGTGGCGGCCGCGTTGCCGGCCGAGTTGGTGGCCGTCACGACCACGCGGATCGTGGAGGCGCTCGGCGAGGTGACGTCGGCCTGCTGCACGACGTAGGTCTGGCTGGTGGCGCCGGAGATGTCCGAGCAGCCGGCGCCGGTGTTGTCGCAGCGGCGCCACTGGTAGGTGTAGTCGATCGGCGCGGTGCCGGTCCAGGTGCCGTTCGAGGCGCTCAGAGTCTGGCCGTGCTGGGGCGTGCCGCTGACGACCGGCAGCGCGGTGTTGACCGGAGCGGTGGCCGCGACCGAGGAGGTCTGGGCGCTCGTGGCCGAAGCGTTGCCGGCGGAGTTGGTCGCCGTCACGACCACGCGGACCGTGGAGCCCACGTCGGCCTGCTGGGCCACGTAGGTCTGGCTCGTGGCGCCCGAGATGTCGGCGCAGCTGGCGCCGGCCGAGTCGCAGCGGCGCCACTGGTAGGTGTAGGTCAGCGGCGTGGTGCCGGTCCAGGTGCCGTTGCTCGTGGTCAGCGTCTGGCCGTGGCGGGCCGTGCCGCTGATCACCGGCAGAGCGGTGTTGACCGGGGCGGTCGCGGCGACCGAGCCGGTCTGCGCGCTCGTGGCCGAGGCGTTGCCGGCGGAGTTGGTCGCCGTGACGACGACGCGGACGGTGCCGCCCACGTCGGCCTGCTGGGCCACGTAGGTCTGGCTCGTGGCGCCGGAGATGTCGGCGCAGCTGGCGCCCGCGCTGTCGCAGCGGCGCCACTGGTAGGTGTAGGTGAGCGGGGTCGTGCCGGTCCAGGTGCCGTTGCTGGCCGTGAGCGTCTGACCGTGGCGAGCGGTGCCGCTGATCGTCGGCAGCGCGGTGTTCGCCGGCGGCGTGGCGGTCACGTTCGAGGTCTGCGCGCTCGTGGCCGAGGCGTTGCCGGCCACGTTGGTGGCGGTCACCACGACGCGGATCGTGGAGGCCGGCGTGGTCACGTCGGCGGCCTGCACGGCGTAGGTCGAGCCGGTGGCGCCGGAGATGCTCACGCAGTTCGCGCCCGCGCTATCGCAGCGGCGCCACTGGTAGGCGTAGGAGATCGGGGTCGTGCCCGTCCAGGTCCCGGTCGTGGCGGTCAGGGTCTGGCCGTGCTGCGGCGTGCCGGAGATGGCGGGCAGCGCGGTGTTGGCCGGGGCCACGCCCGTGACCGAGGCGGTCTGGTTGCTGGTGGCCGAGGCGTTGCCGGCGGAGTTGGTGGCGGTCACGACCACGCGGATCGTGGAGGCCGGCGAGGTGGCGTCGGCCGCCTGCACCACGTAGGTCTGGCTCGTGGCGCCCGAGATGCTCACGCAGTTGGCGCCCGCGCTGTCGCAGCGGCGCCACTGGTAGGTGTAGGTCAGCGGCGTGGTGCCGGTCCAGGTGCCGTTCGTGGCGGTCAGGGTCTGGCCGTGCTGCGGGGTGCCGCTGATCGTGGGCAGAGCGGTGTTCGCCGGGGCGACGGCGGCGACCGAGGAGGTCTGGTTGCTGGTGGCCGAGGCGTTGCCCGCCGAGTTCGTCGCCGTCACCACGACGCGGACCGTGCCGCCGACGTCGGCCTGCTGGGCCGTGTAGGTGGAGGCGGTCGCGCCGGAGATGTCGGCGCAGCTCGCACCCGAGGCGTCGCAGCGGCGCCACTGGTAGCTGTAGCTGATCGGTGCCGTGCCCGTCCAGGTGCCGTTGGAGGCGGTGAGCGTCTGGCCGTGCTGCGGCGTGCCGGAGATGGTGGGCAGAGCGGTGTTCGCCGGAGCGACGGCGCCGACCGAGGAGGTCTGCGCGCTGGTCGCCGGGGTCATGCCCGCCGAGTTGCTCGCGAAGACGACCACGCGGAGCGTCGAGGCCGGTGTGGTCACGTCGGCGGCCTGCACCGAGTAGGTCTGGCTCGTCGCGCCGGAGATGCTCGAGCAGTTCGCGCCGGAGGCGTCGCAGCGCTGCCACTGGTAGGCGTAGGTGATCGGGGCCGTGCCGGTCCAGGTCCCGTTGGACGCGGTGAGCGTCTGGCCCTGCTGGGGCGTGCCGCTGATCGCCGGCAGCGCGGTGTTGACCGGCGCGGTCGCGGCGACCGAGGAGGTCTGGGCGCTGGTGGCCGAGGCATTGCCGGCCGAGTTGGTCGCCGTGACGACGACGCGCACGGTGCCACCCACGTCGGCCTGCTGGGCCACGTAGGTGGAGGCGGTCGCGCCGGAGATGTCGGCGCAGCTCGCGCCCGCGCTGTCGCAGCGGCGCCACTGGTAGCTGTAGGTCAGGGGG
>DASVVS010000087.1:0-65693 GCA_036386455.1 Thermoleophilaceae bacterium | reverse complement strand
CAGCTCACGCTGCGCGGCAACTGGCAGCAATTGTTCCGTCATCCTGACGGCCCGCCATTCCCATCGTCGGTGCCCCCGCTGCCGGACCGACTCGTCGAAGTCCGCTAGTCGGGGCGGGTGCTCGAGCTCGACCGCACGACTCGATCCGGTCGGAGCATGAGGTGCAGGCCGGAAGCTGAGCGCTTCAGCCCAAGCTTGCGTCGAGCAAGACGGGCGCGATCTCGAGTCCTTCTCGCCGGAGAGCGTCGGCTTGGCGCGTCAGCTCCGGCAGCAACTCGTCAGGGTCCAGCCGCGCACACGCTTGGCGCCGACGATCGGATTGGTCTTGCCATTGGTCGAGTCCGAACCAGGCCACCAAGTAGATGCCGTACCGTCGCGCCGCGGAGAGGTACTCGTCTGCTAGCTGGCTCCGCATCGCGGTCAGCAGAGCAGCGTGCCAACAGCCCTTGACCTCCAAGACCACGGCTACCTGCTCCGCCCCCTCGACCCGTTCATGCGCGACTGCGTCGACGTTGATGTCCGTCCTCTCACCTACGCCACCGCGCGGATTAACCCGGACCTCGACCTCTCGGTTGATGACGATGCCGCGCCCGCGCAGGTCATCGCGTAAACGGTCGGCGATCCACGCTGCCACCTCGGTCTCCTGCTTCGGTTGGCGCGATGCGGTGTCCCACACCTGATGAGCTTGGCCTTCCTCCCTGAGCATGTGCTGAAGCCGGTCGAGCGCCTCGATGAGGACGTGCTGTAGGTCGGCCGCGGAGAGAACTACGCGACGCTGACCGTCGGCGCCCAACGCGACGACGTCTTCCGGACGCGGTGGGATCCAGCGGCGGACTTGCCAAGCCTCTTCGGCCCGTATACGCAGGAAGGGGAACTCGTGGCCAATCGACCGCTCGATTCGGTCAAGCGCCCGGATCGCGTCCTCGCTGCCCGTGTCTGCGAGCGAGCGGAGGATCTGGTCACGGTACTCGGCGACCTGCTCGCGAGGGCCTACCCAGTGGGTTCCGAGGCGCGAGGGGTCCTCATCGCGAGGAAACCGCTTTGAGAGCCACACGAAGAGATCCGCCAGCTCTTCCTCGTTCAAGTCGCCTCTGAAGTCGCCGGTGCGATCCCAATTTGCAGCGAGAGCCTCGAAGACCTCCGCACCCCAGTCCGCGTTGTTCCGCAGCAGCGGCCATATCGTGCTCCACACCGAGCCGGTCCCGTGGCCCAGGAGCGTTGCCGCGAGCTTCCGCGCTCGCTCCGGCTCTGTCGCGATCAGCGCAGGTTCAAGTGTTCCGAGGCCGGCCTCGACCGCTCCCTCGACATTGGCAGCGAGCAGCGCTTCAAGGAGCTCCGCTTGCGGGGTTGCTCTCAGCTCGGTTGTCTTCCAGAGTTCCAGAAGATTCGCTCCAAGTTGGCCCGGAAGAACAGAGCGCAGCGGATATAGGGCGAAAAGGGTGCCTTCCCCGTGCTCGGCCTCCGCCAGCAGGAGCCGGCGGCTGCACTCGATGAGCGCAGCCGGGCAGCGTTCCGCGACCACTCCGAGAATCCACTGACCAAATGTCTGCTCATCGTCGTCGCCAGAGTTCTGAGTGAAGGTCAAGACCGCGGGGACCCACCGGCAGAGCACTTCGTTGCCGAGGGCGTTGAAGGTCGCCGGGTCGTGCTCGGCGAGGTACCGGAGCGCGCGATAGCCAGCCATTGAAGGGAGATGAAGCCGGCCCGGATTGGCCCACGCCTCCTTGAGTTCAAACCCGAGTAGGTACGGCAGCGCGGCCGCGGAGATTCGCGCTCGGCGCACCGCATCCGCCCGCAGCCACCCCGGCGAGACGGTGAGGTCGGACCCACCCACGCTGATGTTGTTGAGCCCCTTCATCCACATGCCCACATTCAGGTCCCAATACGCGTCGAGCTCACCCGCCTCTATGCGATCGAGCCGGGCATCCAGGGCCGCATCGAGGTCCGAGGCGTCAACCGCCAACTCACGCTCTTGGTCAAGGAGCTCTTGGTCGCGCCGATGGCGATGGCGCAGGGATGCGGCCAGCTCTGAATTCAACTCGATCGGCCCGAACCGGATGCGGGTCTGCTCGTAGAGGATCGGACTGCGCTCGCGTGCGTCCATCACGAGGTCATGGTCGGCGTCCACCCAGCTTGCCGCCCAATCGATCAGCTCCGCCCAGATCGGCTCGTCGTCGGTGCCCACCGCACCTGGGAGCTGATCGAGGAGCCACGGGAGGTCCCGTCCTGTGATCAGTCGCGGGGTCGAGTGCATGACCGACATCGGGTCAACCTGGCCGGCGCACATCATCGGCAACAACGCCGTGACGAGGCGATAGCGATTGTCCTCGGCGCGAAATGCTTCCGACTTGTCCCGGGTCCTGAAGCTCTGGAGGTCGCGATGCTCCGCGAGGTAGTCGGCAACGGTCTCCGCGACGGCCGCTAAGACCTCGTCCCGCTCCATTGCTTCGGCCCCACGCACCAGGATCTGTTCGGCCAGGCTCTCGACCTCGTCCATCGGATCGCGCGTATGTGCGACGCGCCGGACCCATGCAAGGGCCTCCGGAAGTTCGTCATCGTGAAGGGCAGTCGGAAGGTCCCGCGAAAGGAACCCCGCGTAGGCACCGTGCAGATCGCGGTTCTTCTGCGGAGTCACGAAGGCAAGCGCCTCAGCCGCCCGAACGACAGCCGGGCATACGAGTCGCAGGGCCGAGCCTTTCAAATCGTCATCGAAGTCCTCCGGCAGCGGGTCGCGGGCTAGGGGAACGAGCCGGCGCCTGCATTCGTCATCCGCAATCAGCTGAAGTGCCCTAACGGCCTGGACGCGCACAGACAGCGGTTCTTCCGGCGAGAGCGCCAACGTCAACAGGTCTTCCTGAAGGACGTGCAGCTCGCACAGCCCGGCTAGTCGGCATGCGAACTCGCGCACCAGTACGGGGGCGCCGCGATCAACGGCGCGCGACCGAACCGCCTGCGCAAGATTCTCGTGGCGGAGGGCCGCGAGATTCCGGCGGGTGCGCGGATCGTAAGGATTGAGTTCCTCGACGATTCGCTTCTGCATCAAGGCCTCGGCAAGGTGCGCCTTCTTCTCGTCGCTCGCAGGTCCCACGTCGCCGCGCAGCAGGACTAACGGGTCCCGGCGCGCAAGATCGTCGTGAAACAACGGATCCATCGCGGCGGCCCAGCCAGCGACATCCCGCAGCTGCGGCACGATCCGGCGTTCGCGAGCCTCAACGGTTAGGAGGCTCAGCTTCTGTGGCAAGCTCATCCCGGTATCGGTGAGGTACCGGCCTGCCAAGTACTCGCCGTACGTGTGATGAGCCCACCCAAGCTCGATGCCGCGCGCTGAGAAGAGCCCTGTCCCGAGAACCTCGCGGAGCCCATCGTCCGACACCTGGAACGACGTCGGCACCGCTACATCCGCATCCCGCTCGACGCCCCCTGCGAGCTGCGCGAGCGTCACGACGTCCGGCGAGTTCGCCGGAGTGTCCGCCGTCGAGACCGCCGTGCGACCCGTGAGGATCGTCGCAGCCGCGATTCGGCCGGCCACAGCGAGCCTTTGTCCTGCGTTCAGTTGACCCTTCGTGTTGGGATCGCGGCGGCGGCGCTCCGCTGGCTCGGCGGCAAGGTGTCGGAGCCCCCGCCCGTACAGCTCGAGGTGGCTGTCCGGAAACCCCTCCTGCTCGGCGGCAAGATCAAGCAGCATCGCCAGGGTCACCGGCTTGATCGCCAATGGAACCAGATCACGCTCGACGAGCTCCCGAAGGAACTCACGGGCGTCAATACCAAGGTCCTCAGCCGCGATACGGACGTCTTCGCGACGCAACGGCGCGAGTTCGTAAACCCCCGAGTCATCCCCAGGCCACAGCGCTCTGAGCTTCGCCTCGAAGGCCGGAAGACGATCGGCGGTGCGACACGCCAAGCGCACTCGAAGTCGGCTTGCATCAACACCGTCGAGCCCCTTGAGGATGATGTCGCCGACTACGCCTAAGCGAAGTGTCGCCTCATCAAGGCTGTCGAGGAAGAGGTGCAACTCTCGATCGCCGGCCGCCCATTCCTCGAATTCGTTGCTGCCGAAGATCTCGCGGGTGAGCACGGATTCGTCACGCGTCGCGCCGAGGTCGACACGAAGCACGTAGTCACCGGTCTGGGACCAGATCTCGGTCAGCTCAGCTGCCTCCGCCTCAAGGGTTCGCGTCTTGCCCATGCCCGGCTCGCCGAGCAGGACCAGGCACCGTCGCGTCGCGATCTCCTCGAAGGTCCACAAGTCCGGACTGTCGACCGCGAACAAGCTCGAGGTCGAGCGAGCGACGAGGAAGCCCTGATCTGCCAGCGAGATCGCGCCGTCAGGCTTCGTCCAGAAGCGGGTCCAGTTGTGGATCACGGCTATCGGTCTAGCACGCGCGTCCTACGAGCCGCGATCAGCTCGCATCGCACTCTTCCGTGCGTCCTATCGCGGCGCTCCAAGCCCGCGCGTTGGATGACGGTGACCGTGGCGGCGTGGAAGCGTAAGGCGCTCCAGCTGCAAGTTGCGGAAGAAATTGGAACCTTTTTGGAACCTTGGGAGGCGACGGTATCGGGGCCGAAAAGTACGAAGACCCCGCAATTGCAGGGCCTTCGTCAGTAGCGGGGGCGGGATTCGAACCCGCGACCTTCGGGTTATGAGCCCGACGAGCTACCTGGCTGCTCCACCCCGCGTCGCGACCGCGAATTCTATCGGCGCCGCGCGCGGCGTTCAACCAGCGGCAGTGTCGGCCCGAGCAGCCTCGACCGCGGCGATCACGTCGTCGTTCGGCGGGTTGTCGCCGGCGTTGTCGGCCAGATGGGCCCAGGCCACGTCTCCGCCCGGCGCCACCACGAGCACGCCGCCGAGCTGAGCGGGGTGGCCCTTGACGGCTCCCTGCATCACGCGCTCGGTCGCCGCGCGCTTGACCCCGGTCGCGAACGAGCGCGGCCCGATCAGCTCCGCCACCGTCGCCACCTTGGCTCCCGCGACCTCGTAGGCCGCGCGGTCGGGGTCGACCAGGATCTCGAGCCCGTCGAGCCCGTACTCCTCGCGGAAGTGCTGCGCGTGGCGCGGCGTGCCCTGGCCGATCACGACCAGGTTCGCGCCGGCGGCGTCGAACCTGTCACGGTCGCGGTGCAACTGCACCGCGTGCGAGCGGCAGTGAATTCAGCCGTAGTGGCGCAGGAAGACGAGAACGGCCGGCTGGTCGGTCCAGTAGTCGCCGAGGCGCCTGAGCTCGCCGGCGTGGTTCTCGAGCTCGAACCCGGCGAGGTCGTCCGCGCGCTCGGGCGCCTTCGCATCCTGGCGCTTGCCGGAAGTCCCGAACAGTCCCATGGATGAAACCCTACCCGCATGCGAGTCGCAGTAGTCGACCTTGGCACCAACTCCACCCGCCTCCTGGTGGCCGACGTGACGGGCGGCCGCGTCGAGGAGGTCGACCGGCGCACCAACGTGACGAGGCTGGGCGAGGGCGTCGACTCGACCGGCCGGCTCGCGGACGCGGCGATGGAGCGCGTCTTCGCCGTGGTGGCCGCCTACCGCGAGGCGATCGACGCGCTCGGCGCCGAGCGCACCGTGGCCGTGGCCACGAGCGCCGTCCGCGACAGCGCCAACGGCGAGGAGTTCCGCGCCGCCCTGCTCGACCGCCACGGCATCGACGCCCGCACCATCTCGGGCGACGAGGAGGCGCGACTCACCTTCCTCGGCGCCACCTCGGCCCGGCCGCCCGGCGCTCGCTCCGTCGTGATCGACATCGGCGGCGGCAGCACCGAGTTCGTGGTGGGGCACGCGGCCGGAGCCCCCGAGTTCCACGTCTCGACCCAGGCCGGCTCGGTCCGCCAGACCGAACGCCACCTGCCGAGCGACCCGCCTCCGCCCGACGAGGTCACGGCGCTGCGCGACGAGGTGCGGGCGATCGTGGAGGCCGCGGTGCCGGTGGACGTGCGCGCGAGCGTGGAGGCAGGGATCGCCGTGGCGGGAACGGCGACGCAGCTGGCGGCGATCGACCAGGGGCTCGACCCCTACGACCCGGACCGAGTGGACGGCTACGCCCTGACGCTGGAAGCCTGCGAGCGAATGCTGAGCGAGCTGGCAGCCCTGCCGCTGGCGGAGCGCCGCGAGGTACCGGGCCTGCACCCCGACCGAGCCCCGACGATCGTGGCAGGAGCCGCGATCCTGACGGAGGCGATGAAGGCCTTTGACGTGAAAGCCGTAGAAGTAAGCGAAGCCGACATCCTGCACGGAGCAGCCCTAGCAGCAGTAAGCGGTTAAAGCGCGCGCGGCGAAAAGCGAGGAATCCAAGGACGCAGGGAGCGACGCGTGCCAACGGCACGCGAGCGACCGAGGACGCAGGAGTCCGACGCTTTGCAGCCGCGCCTCCCAGAAAGTAACCGGGGCCGACCGCATCAATGCGGCCGGCCCCGAAGCGGTCCCATCAGGACGGGCAGGGGTACGTGCCTTGAAGGGACCTGAGTGGTTCGGACGGCGGGAGGCGCCGATGTGATGCGGCTTCGCCCGAACCTATGTATCGGGACTGCCCTCCGAGCCTATTGGCATCGGCTGGCCCACCCCGACGACGCCAGTATAAGCCCTGTCCCCACTTCGGGGCAAGTCCCAGCGGACGGAAATGCGCCAGTGACATTCCCGCTCGTAGCGAGAATTCGACGGAACCGGCGACGGCGGCCGAATCCGGGGGGGTCAGCCGAGGTTCGACTTGCGCGGGTAGGCCACCTCGGGATCGGTGAGCACGTTGACCAGCGCGGGCCGGCCCGACTCGAACGCCCGCTCGAGAGCAGGCCTCAGCTCCTCCGGTCGCCGCACCAGCTCGCCGTGGCCGCCGAGCGCCTCGACCACGCGGTCGTAGCGCAGCTCCGGCTGCAGCTCGGCGGCGACGGAGTACCCGTAGAGGAACTTCATCGGGTGGTGCTCGAGCCCCCAGATCCCGTTGTTGCCCATCACGCCCACGACCGGGATCCCGTGACGGACCATCGTGTCGAACTCGAGGCCCGCGAAGCCGAACGCGCCGTCGCCCAGCAGCAGGCACACGGGACGCTCGGGTCGCGCGAGCTTTGCCGCGATCGCGTAGCCCGGCCCGGACCCGAGGCAGCCGTACGGGCCGGGATCCATCCAGCAGCCCGGCTCGTAGGTCTCGATCATCCGGCCGGCGTAGGAGACGAAGTCGCCGCCGTCGCCGATCACGATCGTCTTGCGGTCGAGCACCTGGCCGAGCTCGCCGTAGACGCGCATCGGGTGGAGCGGCGCGCGCTCGTCGGTCAGCT
Source organism: Thermoleophilaceae bacterium (assembly GCA_036386455.1). Taxonomy (GTDB): domain Bacteria; phylum Actinomycetota; class Thermoleophilia; order Solirubrobacterales; family Thermoleophilaceae; genus AC-37. The sequence continues at coordinate 58,430 of DASVVS010000087.1, read as the reverse complement.
CCGCCCGCTCGGCCGCGCGCTTCTCGTCTTCGATGCCCCGGAGTTGGGAGATCCACTCGGAGCGATCCGGCCCGCCCGCGCCCGCCGAGCCCAGAGCGTCGAGCGTCGCCGCCACGCCCCCGTAGAGCTCGGCCGCGACCGCGCGCGGATGCGGCCGCTCCGGCGGTGTCGAGCCCACGGCGACGATCCGCGTCTCCTCTCCGAACGAGTCACCGAAGCCGAGCCGGAAGTCCATCGGCACGCCCACCACGAGCGCCACGTCGGCCCCCTTCAGCCCGGCGCTCCGCGCACGTGAGAAGAAGAGCGGGTGGTCGGCCGGCACGCAGCCGCGCGCCAGCCCGTTCAGGAAGACCGGCACGCGCAGCTCGTCGCACAGCCGCAGCAGGGCGTCCTCGCCGCGCGACCAGTAGAGCCCGGTCCCGGCCATCACGACCGGGCGCTCGGCCGCGCGCAGCAGCTCGGCCGCCCGCTCCACGCCCTCGGCGGCCGGGACCGCGAGCGGGTCGTGCGGCGCGGGCGGCGCCGTCTCCTCGGCGGGCGCCTCCATGAACACCTGGTCGAGCGGGAAGTCGAGGAACGCCGGCCCCGTCGGCGGCTCGGACGCCACGCGCAGCGCCTCGTCCACGAGGCCCGGGATGGCGGCGGTGGTCTCCGCCGTGCGGGCGAGCTTGGTCAGGGGCGCGACGAACGGCACGTGGTCGATCTCCTGGAGCGACCCCATCCCCCACCTCATCGCCGGCGCACGCCCGCCGAGCGCGACCACCGGCGAGGAGTTCGCCTGCGCGGAGGCGAGCGCGCTCATCCCGTTGGTGATCCCGGGTCCGGCGGTCAGCGCGCAGACGCCCGGCTCGCGGGTGGCCTTGGCCCAGCCCTCGGCGGCGAACGCGGCCGTCTGCTCGTGGCGGACGTCGACGATGTCGATGCCCTCCTCCCGGCAGCCGTCGTAGATCGAGAAGAGGTGGCCGCCGGAGAGCGTGAAGAGCTTGCTCACGCCCGCGGCCCGCAGCCGCCTCGCCACGAGCCGGCCGCCGTGCAGCGAGTCGCCTAGCGCGGCCGGCCCTCGATCTCGGCGGGCACGGTGCCCTCGAGGCCGAACGGCGCCTTCACGATCGGTGCCTTGCCGCGCTCGAGCCGCGGGTACTGCTTGCCGTCCCACAGGAACGGCGGCTGCACGAAGCAGGGCGGCAGCGTCTCGCCGCCGGTGGAGCCCCCGTCGACCGGATCGCGGCGGCCCACGCTGCCGGGCGTGACGCCGTCGCCGTCCGGATGGTCCGGCTTGCAGTCGAACGACTCGGGGATGCCGGTCTTGACCGCGCGGCGGTAGTTGTTGTTCGCCGGCCAGGAGATGCCGCGCTCGTACTCCGGGCGCTCGATCTGGAACGACAGGCTCTTCTCGTTGATCGCGCCGGTGAAGCCGAGCATGTAGCGCGGCACGCCGGGGGCGCTCGGGATGTCGGGCAGGCGGTACTGGGTTGCGGCGCCGCCGTTCACGAAGAAGTGCGCGACCTGGTCCTGCTGGAAGTTCGCGTACGACAAGACCGGGTTGAGCTCCGGCAGGAAGCGGTGCAGGGCCGTGAGCAGCGGGCTGGCCCCGCGCAGGAAGCGCTCGGCCTGCGGCAGGTTCTTCGGCGCGGCGTCGATGTTCGGCTCGAGCCGGCGGAAGAGCCGCTCGAGGTCCGGGCCGAGCACGCTCAGGTCGGTCACCGTCGGGCCGAGGTCGTCGGCGACCGGCCCGAGCTCGCGCACGAGCGGCCGCGTCTCGTTCGAGAACTCCTCGAGACGCGCGAGCGTGAGCTGCGACTCGGCGAGGAAGGTCGGGAAGATCTCGAACACCCGCGCGAGGTTGTCCTGCTGCTCGGCGGTGGCCGAGAAGGTGCGGTCGGCGTTCACGATCAGGTCGCGGAGCTGCCCGTCGCGCTCGTTGAGCGCGCTGAACACGACGCCGGTGTTCTTCACGAGGCGCTTGAGCGCGACCTTCTGGTCGTCGAGCACCCTGAGCACGCCCGCGCCGTCCTCGGCGAAGCCGGCGAGGTTGGCGAGCGCGAAGTTCAGGTCCTGGCTGCGGCCCTCGATCTGCCGCGCCCCCGAGCGAGCCCAGTCGCGGAACGAGTCACGGGTCTCCGGGCTGAAGATCCGCAGGATCTCGTCGAGCTCCACGGTGGGCTCGACCTGGCTGTGCTCGAGCTTGCCGCCGTCGTCGAGCTTGCGCGCGCTCTTCGTGCCCGGCGTGAGCTCCACGTAGGTCTCGCCCAGCAGCGTCTTCTGGCGGAGGATCGCCTCGGTGTCCTCCGGAAGCGGCGCGTACTTGCGGTCGATCGCGAGCTTGACCTTCGTCCGGCTGGCGCCCTTGTCGAGCTCCTTCGTCTTGACGTTGCCGACGGTCACGCCGGAGATCCGCACGTCGGCCTCCTCGGCCAGCGTCGTGGCCTCGGGGAAGCCGACCTCGAGCTCGTAGGCCTTCGGCTTGAGCGGGATCGGGCCGCCGAACGACAGCCACAGGAACAGCAGCAGGCCGAAGCAGGTCAGGGAGAAGACGGCCATCGCGGCCATCTTTCCGAAGGTGGGGGTCTCCTTTGGCACTAGGGGTTGCCACCTCCCCCGCAGACGCCGGTCGGGGCCAGCAGGTCGGTGAAGCCGAGCAGCGGGCCGAGCTCGGGCTCGGACGCCACCTCGGCGCGGATCAGGTCACAGCTCGTGCCGAAGTACGCGCGCCGGAACGGGCCCTGGGCGTCGGAGGTGCTGAACAGGTTGTTCGTGTTCTGCGCGAGCCAGCCGACCCAGAACAGGTAGCCCTCGTCGCGGGCGCGGGCCGCGGCGAGGTTGCCGGGCACCGGCTCGCTGCCGTTCGGGTTGTACGCGGCCATGTTGAAGAAGCGGTTGAGCTCGAACAGCGAGCGCTCGAGGTCGGGCGTGGCGGTCCGCAGGCCGCGCGCCGCGGGGCGCAGGTCCTGCACGTAGGGGCGCGCGATCTGGACGAACGGGCGGATCTTGGTGCGCGTGATCGGCTCGGCCTCGCGGACGAAGGGGAGCACCTGCCGGTTGGCCACCGCGAGCTGGCGGAAGGCCGGGCGCAGCGACTCGAGCGTGGGCCGCAGCACCTCGGTGAACGGCCCGAGGCGGCTGAGCGTGTCCTCGGTCTGGCGCAGCGCGCCGGGGAGCCGGGCCACGGCCTCGGCGATGTTGTCGTTCTCCTGCGCGAACGCCGAGAGCGTCTCGTTCGACGAGGAGATCAGGCGCCGCACGTCGTTGTCGCGGTCGGCGAGCGTGTTGGTCAGGTCGCCGTAGTTGTTGATGAGGCGCTTGAGCTCGGTCTTGCGCTCGGCGATCGCGGAGGTGACGCGGCGCAGGTCGCGGTTGGTCGGCTCGAGCGCCTTGAAGATCGCGTTCAGGTCGCGGCCGCCGCCGTTCGCGAAGCCCTTGCCGGCGCCGTTCAGCAGGAGCTGGAGGTACGAGCGGGTGTCGGTGTCGAGCGACGAGAGGAACTCGTCGGGGTCCACGTCCGGCTCCGAGTTCTGGACCGGGAGCGTGGCCTTCTCGTCCAGCTCCTCGCCGTCGACGCCCGGGTCGAGCTCGATGAACATGTCCTTCAGGCCCGTGCGCGGACGGAGCTGCGCGGTCGCGTCGGAGAGGACCTTCAGCTCGCCGTTCTCGATCTTCTTGCGCTCGAGCTGCATCGTCACGAGCGCGACGCCGTTCTTCGGCTCGACCTTGCCGATCTTGCCGACCTGCACGCCCGCGACGCGGACGGACTGGCCCTGGCCCGGGATCACGGCCTGGGCGTCGGAGAACTCGACCTTGATCTCGTACGGCTTCTTCTCGACGAACGGGAAGTAGGGCCGCGCCTCCTGCTGGGAGATGATGTAGCCCGCGGTCCCGATCGCGATCAGGATCAGGACGCCCACGGCCAGGAAGTCGCGCAGGTGCTTGCGGATCACGCGGGTCATCGGACGCTCCCCGCTTCCTGCGCCTCGGCCTGGGCGCGCGCCTTCTCGTCGCCCTTCTTGTAGATCTTGCCCTTCTTCGTGGTCGCCAGCCCGGCCTTCGCGAGCTCCTTCGGGTAGGTCTTGGCCGAGAACGTCATCGGGTCGGGCGGGTGGATGCCCTTGGCCCGGAGGCGCGCGGCCTCGAGCACCCACTCGAACTTGAGCTGCTGCTCGGCGGTCGGGGTGCCCTGGGCGCTCTTGGGCAGCAGCGGGATGATGTCGCCGAGGACCTCCTGGCCGTTCGCGAGCACGACCTGGTCGGGCGAGCCGCCGGCGGCGTTCATGTTCGGCGCCTCCTGCGTCTCGCACGGTGTGCCCGGGCGGAACTTCGGGCGGCCCTCCGGGCGGATCGGCCGGACGCCCTCGGGCGGGTTCGCCGTGCCGGCGAAGATGCTCTGGCCCTCGTTCTGGATCACGACGTTCGCCGGGCCGCTCGAGAACTGGATGTGGAACATCGGGCCGATCGCGTCGGTCACGCGGCTCTCGGCGGCGAGGCCGGCCAGCGAGCGCGGGGCCTGCTTGTAGAACGGCTGGTTGGTCGCGTCGGGGTACTTCGCGGCGAAGTCGGGATCCGGGATCGGCTCGCGGGCGAACGGGACGAGCACCTTGCTGGTGCAGGCGCTGAGCGCGCGCTGCTGGTCGAGCAGCGGGATCGCGGCCCGGTTCACACGCGCGAGGTCGGGGATCGCCCTCCTCAGGTCGCTGGCCAGGCCGCGCAGCTCCTGCGGCCTGACGAGCAGCCGCGCCTGGCGGATGAACGGCATCGAGGCGTTGATGGTCGGCGCGGTCGAGCGGACCCCCGGCAGCGCCTCACGCGCGAAGACCCGCAGCGTGGGCAGCGCGTTGTTCAGCGAGACGAGCGCCGGCTGGCCGACCCTCAGCGTGTCGCGCAGCGCGGGGACCGCGGCCCGGAGCGCCTCGTCGTTGCGTCCGAACGCCTCGGCGGTGAGGTTGAGGTTCGTGATCAGGTCCTTGAGCGCGCCCGGGTTCGCGACGAGTTGGGAGAACAGGCGCTGCTGGCCGCGCAGCAGGCGCGACAGGTCGTGGGGACGCTCCCCGAGCGTCGCCTCGTTCGCGATCGAGACGTTGCGGAGGGCCTCGGGCGCGTCGGTGAGCATCCGGTTGTAGGCCTCCGCGCCGCCGTTTCCGAGGCCCTCGGTCGCGAACTCCTTGAAGAACGTCTGCAGGTCGCTGCGCGTGTCGCTCTGGAGCGCGGTCAGGATCTCGCCGAACTGGACCGGCGTGGCGGTCTGCTGGATCCCGATGTTGCCGCCGTGCTTCAGCGTCGCCGCGTTCGGCGTGCCGGGCTGGAGGTCCACGAAGAAGTTGCCCTCGAGGAAGATCCGCGGGCGGATCTTGAGCTGGGCGTCCTTGTGGATCGGCAGCCCGCGCTTCTGGATCTCCATCTTCACGCGCGCGGCGCCCTTGTCGCCCGGCAGCGGCTTGACCTCGATCACCTTGCCGACGTCCACGCCGGCGATGCGCACCGGCGACTTCGGCTGGAGGTTGTTCGCGCTCTCGAAGGTCGCCGTGAACGTGTACGGATCCGAGAACGGGTTGTAGCGCGAGTAGCCGAAGAACGTGAAGACGAGCAGCACGATGCCCGCGAGCAGGCCCGCCTTGAGCGGCGTCATGCCCGGATCCCTCGGGTGTCGCTTGCTGCGCGCCATCAGGGCACGTCCCTCAGGCTCGGGACGCCCGTGTAGGTCGGGCCGTGCAGGTACGGCGGGTCGTTCTCGATGAACACGTGGCTGCCGCCGGCGTGCTGCTGCTGGAAGTTGTTGTAGAGGCCCGTGCCCGGGTCGGGCTCGCCGTTGCGCGGCGGGTAGCGGCCCTGGGAGCCCGGGTAGCGGTCGACGTAGCCCCAGTTGCCGGCCATGCAGTTGGCGTTGCCCTGGGCGTCGATCGCCGGGGTGTACGGCGCGCCGTGCAGGGTGTAGAGGCTGTTGCCGAGGTTGTCCTTCGCGCCCGTCGGGTCGACGTTGGCGGGGAGGTCCGGCGGGCGGTCGTGGCCGCTGTCGCTGAAGCGGTTGTCAGCCTCGCTCGTGTCGAGCTTGACCTGGACCCGCTGGGCCGTGCCGTTGGGCGTGCCCTCGGAGAGGTGCCCGGCGAGGCCGGTGAGGAAGTACGTCGCGTAGTTGCAGACGCTCTGGAACGGGTTCACGTAGGTGAACAGCGGGCCCGCGGAGCGCACGAGCGTCGTCAGGTCCTTCAGCCCGAGCAGCGTGTTCGGGTTCTCGGCGAGCTCCTGGAGCGCCTCGAGCACGCCCGTGGTCGCCTCGTTGAGCTGCGGGGTGCGCCGGATGATCGGCGTGCCCACGCGGAAGGCCGAGTTGAGTCGCGGCAGCGCGACCGGCAGCGCCTGGGCGGCCGGGCGCAGGCGGCGCGAGAGGTCGGCGAACTCGCTCAGGAACGGACGCTGCGCGCGGAAGCTGCGCACCGCCACGTCGAGCGTGGGCGGCGTGAGGTCGATCGTGGCGCGCAACGCGTCCGGGTTCCGGCCGATCGCCGCGAAGGTGTCTGCCATCTCGCTGAACAGGCGTGCCTGGACCTCGGCGACCGGCGCGACCTGGGCCGCCGTGCGGCCGATCTGGCGGAAGAACTCGTCGAGCTGCGTCTCCGGGTCGGCCAGGTTGGCCATGACCGGCTGCAGGTAGCGGAAGAACGGCGCGAGGCTCGCGATCGCGGTGTTGATGTCCTGCCCGCGGCCCGAGAAGGCGTTGCCGAACCCGGTGAGCGAGTCCTGCAGGTTCTGCCGCGTCTCGAAGTCGAACGTGTTGAGGAAGTCGTCGAACTCGACCGCGACCTTCGACTGCGCCAGCGGGATCGTGTCGCCGGCGACGTAGTCCTCGCCGCTCTTTCCGAGCGTCAGCTCGACGTACTTGAGCCCGAGCGCCGACCGCGACCTGATCAGCACCGTCGTGTCCTTCGGGAGCGGCTCGACCTTCTTGTCGAGCTTCATGCGCAGCACGGCGATCGAGCGCTGCTGCCCGTCCACCATCTTCGTGCCGGTGCCGATCTGGTCGATCACGCCGACGCGGAAGCCGCCGACGCGCACGTCGTTGCCCTTCACGAGGTTGGCGGCGCCGGTCACCTCGGCGCGCAGGTTGTAGGTCGGCACGAACGGGAGGCCCTGGTTCGCGTTGTAGGCGAGGAAGACGGCCACGATCACGATCAGCGTGGTGACCGCTCCGATCAGGACCGGGCTGGCGACGATGGAGGCTGTCGTGCGTCCGCGGGTCATGGCGCCAGGAGGAAGTCGAGGAGTTGCTCGGCGCTCTCGCCCTGGCCGCCGCGCGGGGCGGGCGCGTCGCCGCCGCGCACGCCGTTCACGAGGTCCTGGACGGCGGGCGGGAGAGTCACGTGCGGGACCGACGGGTCGAACTGGCCGGGGAGCGGAAGTGCCGCCGGCTCACCGGCCTTGCGGCGCTCGCCCTCCTTCTGGGGCACCGTCTTGCGCGGGACGCGGGTCGAGGCGCTCGTCTGGCCGCCACCCTGGCCGAAGCCGATGCGGCCGCCGTCGGGATCCGTCGGGTCCGGGTTGAGGATGCCGGGCTGGTAGTCGCCGAGCCAGGACTTGCAGCTCTCGCGCAGCGCCACCTGCGCCTCGCTGCCGCCCATCTCGGGCCCGCGCAGGTCGTTCTGCACCGTGGTGCAGCCGGTGATGAAGTTCGCCGTCCGCAGGATGTGGCTGAACTCGTCGAACTGGTTGATCGCGAGCGTCTGCCAGTAGATGTAGTTGAGCAGCGACTCCATCGTCGTGAAGCCGCGGCGCGCCGACGGCTTGTTCGAGTTCTTGTCCGGCGCCTCCGGAGCCGACTCCTCGGCGCGCGGGTCGCGGTCGACCGCGCGGCGGCGGTCGTCGGAGGTCTGCAGGAACTGGCGCAGCGGCTTGCCGAGACCGGGCGCGGCGGCGGCCAGGCGGCGCAGCTCGTCGATCTCCTCGCGGCTCTCGCGGAACGCGCTGATGCCCGCCTCCGAGGTCTCGCCGAGCGAGCGGAACGCGGGCCGCGACGCCTCGGTGAACGGCCCGAGGCGCGTCAGGAACTCGTTGAGGGCCGGCGCGGCGGTCTGGAGGTCGCGCAGCAGCGGGGTCTGCGCGTCGGTGAGCTCGCCGAGGCGAGCCATCGTCGGCTGGAGCTCGCCCAGGAAGCCCGGCAGGCGCTGGAAGCCGGCGGCGATGTTGTCGCGCCGCGAAGCGGAGATCTCGGCGGTCTCGCCGGCCTCGCGGATGAAGCGGGCGACCTCCTCCTTCTTGTCGTCGAGCTCCGCGACGACGGTGTCGGAGTCCTCGATGAAGTCGCGGATGGTGTCGCGCTGGTCGCCCAGGATCTGGAGCACGCGGCGAGTCTCGCGCAGGCCCGGGTGTGCGCGCCGCAGCACCTCGCGCAGCTCCTCCGGGCGGCCGGCCAGGCCGGTGCCGAGCTCGGCGAGGATCAGCCGGAAGCGCTCGCGGTAGGGGCGCCGCATCACGTTGTTGACGAGGTCGAGCGGCACCGTCGAGGTGGTGCGCTGGACCGGGATCACTCCGCCGCTCGGCAGCTCCTCGGGCGCCGAGCCCGGCTGGCAGTCCACGTAGTACTCGCCGATCAGGGACTGCTGGCGGATGTCGCAGCGCGAGTCGCTGCGGAAGGACTCGAAGCCCTTCTCGGTGATCTTCGCGATCACGATCGCGCACGTGCGCGGGTTCTTGCGCGGGACCGGCTGCGCCGTCGAGGGCGGGCTCTGGCACTCCTTGCCGCGCGAGTTCACGAACTTCGCGGTCTCGCCCGCACGCACGCCGGCCACGCGGAGGTCGCCGCCCTCGGTCAGGCCGAAGGCGTTGTCGAACGCGATCCGCAGCTCGTGCCCCTTCTTCGCCTCGTCGTCGGCACCCGTGCCCACGAACGCGATCGCGCAGACGACGAGCAGCGTGACGACGGTGACGATGCGCCGGGTCACGGGTTGGGCCCCACGGATCGGTCCTCCTCTGTGCAGTCGAGCGCCTGCTGCTCGGCCGCGGAGAAGACGTTGGAGCCGTCGACCGCGGCCTCCTCGCCCGAGCCCGGGCAGCGCCGGTGCTGACCGGTGCGCGCGAACTGCTCGAAGGTGCTGCCCCGGTCGCCCAGCGGGATCAGCTGCGGAACCTGGCCCGTGACGTTCAGGGCGTTGAAGACGATCTGCGCGCGCGAGAAGCCGCCGGCGGCGTCCCACGGGCCGCTGGTCGAGAAGTCGTCGAACCAGCCGATCAGCTCGGGCGTGTACGGGCGGCCCAGGCCGATGATCGGCGCCGCGTCGTTGAGGGCGTCGACGGTCGTGGGGAAGGAGCCGCGGGTCTCGCCGACGTCCTTCGGGCCGCTGCCGAAGTCCGGGCGGCGCTCCTTGGTGTCGAGCGCGGCGGACGCGAGCGCCGGGAAGGTCTTCTGCAGGTCCAGCAGGTCGTTGTCGGCGCCGCGGCGCAGCAGGGTGTTGCTGAGGTCGCGGATCGTCGGCCGCGCGTCGGCGGCCAGCGGGCGCAGCTCGTCGAGGAACGGGCCGAGCGCCCGGGCGGCGGGGCGCGAGGCCTGCACGAGCGGGTCCACGTCGCCGAGCGCGGCGCGCAGGTTGACGAACGTGGTGTTGGCCGTGCGCATGAAGTCGGGCAGCCGGGCGATCGACTCGCCCAGCGCGGCGCGCTCGGCGCCGAGCGCGCGGAAGGTGCGGTTGGCGTTGCCGATCAGCGCCGACAGGTCGTCGCGCTTCTCGGCGAGCGCGGTCACGAGCTCCTCGCTGTCCTGCAGGAAGCGCGCGAGCAGGGGGGAGTCGCGGTTGAGCTCGTTGAACAGGCGGCTCGACGTGGAGAGGGCCGGGTTGAGGTAGCGGTAGAGCTCGCGCTGCTGCTCCTCCTTGCCCTTGAACTGCTTGGCGGAGTTGCGGAAGAAGTCGGAGACCGCGGTGCGCGTGTCGGGGTCGAGCGTGTTGAAGAGCTGGTCGAGCTCGACGAGCGTCGTCGTCTTGGTGATCGGGATCCGGCCGCCGTCTTCGATCTTCTTGCCGGAGCGCTTGTTCGCGGGCGGCAGCTGCAGCTCGACGTACCGGTTGGCGATGCCGGACTGGGAGGCCTGCCGGATCACGGCCTGCGTCTCGGCGGGGAGGTCGTCGAAGTCCTCCTTGAGCGAGAGCTCGACCGTCGCGCGGTTGTCGTCGGTCAGATCGATCTTCTTCACGGAGCCGACCGGGGCGCCGCCGATCTGGACCGGGTTGCCGTTCACGAGCTGGGAGGCGTTGTGGAACTCGGCCGTGACCGTGTAGCCGCCGCCCCCGCGGAACAGGAGCAGGGCCACGATCACGATCGCGGCGAGGACCGCCCCAATGGCGGCTATGCGTCCTGCAACGCTCGCACCCGATCGCATTCCCGTGCCCTGATCTCCTCCCCACCCGCGGCGGGGTCCGGTTCGGCACCGGTCCGCGTAGGGCTACAGGGCGCGGAAATCTACCGGATGCGGGTGTGAATTTGCGGCGGTTTCGTTGCTGCCGCGAGAACGCGTGTTAAGGCTGCGTTTAGCTACTCGATCTCAGGGCGTTCCTTACCGGGCCATGTGCCGGTCAGGTTCGCGAACGCATTGCGCGAGCCGCGGTCCACGAGCGCCCGCGTGCCGCGGAAGATCGCGCCCTGCAGCGCCGCGGCCAGCAGCACCTTCCCCCAGGAGGCGTAGCGGTGCTCCGCCTCGGGGGGCTCGCGGTCGTCGATCACGCCCCAGAGCTGCTCGAAGACCTTCTTGCCGAGGAACCCGGCGAGGAGGCCGCTGCTGACGCTGATTGGGATGAACAGAAGTTTCACGCGCCTTAAAACGTATACCGCGTCGAGCGCGCGGGTATGCCTCAAGCCATGAGCACACAGTCCAGCACGCCAGATCATCCGGGCCAGCTCGGGAAGCGATCGTGGGTCGCGGTGGCCAAGCGGACGGTCAAGGAGTTCCGCGAGGACAACCTCACCGACTGGGCCGCGGCGCTGACCTACTACGCGGTGCTGGCGATCTTCCCGGCCCTGATCGTGATCGTGTCGCTGCTCGGCCTGATCGGCGAATCGGCCACGCAGCCGCTGATCGACAACCTCGGGAAGGTGGCGCCCGGGCCGGCGCAGGAGATCTTCACGAACGCGGTCACGGACCTGCAGAGCAGCCAGGGCACCGCCGGCTTCGCATTCGTCGCGGGCCTGGCGGGCGCGCTCTGGTCGGCGTCGGGCTACACCGCCGCGTTCATGCGCGCGTCGAACGCGATCTACGAGGTCGAGGAGGGGCGCCCGATCTGGAAGAGCCTCCCCGTGCGCGTGGGCGTGACGCTGGCGCTCGTGATCGGCACGCTCGTGTGCGCCGTCGCGGTCGTCTTCACCGGCGGGCTCGCCGAGCAGGCCGGCAACGTGATCGGACTCGGCGACAGCGCGGTGACCGCCTGGAACATCGCCAAGTGGCCGGTCCTGCTCCTGATCGTGAGCCTCATGTTCGCGCTGCTGTACTGGGCCGCGCCGAACGTCAAGCAGCCGGGCTTCCGCTGGATCACCGCCGGCGGCATCTTCGCGGTGCTGATCTGGGTCGCGGCGTCGGTCGCGTTCGCGTTCTACGTCGCGAACTTCGGCTCCTACAACAAGACCTACGGCGCGCTCGGCGGCGTGATCTCGTTCCTGGTCTGGCTGTGGATCTCGAACATCGCCGTGCTGCTCGGGGCCGAGTTCAACGCCGAGCTGGAGCGCGGCCGCCAGATCGAGGCCGGGATGAAGCCCACCGAGCGCGAGCCGTTCCTTCCCCCGCGCGACACCAAGAAGATGGACAACCCGCCCGACACCTCCGGGATCCCGGATCCGACCGAGCGGGGCAGGAAGAAGGACGACGACTCCGGCTCCGGCTCCGGCGGCGACTCCGGCGGCGGCTCCGGCTCCGGCGGCGGCGACTCCCGCTCCGGCTCCGGTGGCAAGGGCCACGAGCCGCGCGGCTCCGAGGAGCGCGAGCTGCGGCGCGAGGACCGGCCGCGCGAGGCCGAGGGCGGCGGCTACGAGGCGCGCCCGGCCGCGGGCAGGTCGGGACGCGTTCCCGGCGGCGACGGACCGCACCGCCCCGGCCACGACGACTAGCCGCCGGCCGCCGAGCTGATCCCGCTCCCGCCGCGGGAGCCGGCGACTCGGCGGCGGCGAGTGCCCGGGGTGGGATTCGAACCCACACGCCCACGGAGGGCAAGGGCTTTTAAGGCCCCGCTGTCTACCAGTTCCATCACCCGGGCCCGCGGACTGAGTCTAAGTCGCCGGCCGCGAGTGCCTACGTGCCGATTCCGGCCGATGCGGGCCGGAAGATCCGCGTGTGGATCCGCAACTTCTCCGGTGCTAGCGTGTCAAAACGACCGGGTAACGGCTCGAATCTTCCCTTGGAAGCAGGCGCTCTTCAGCACACGTCTCGCCTCCCGGTTCTCCCGGGGCGGTCACCCCTGCTGCGGCTCCAGGGCGACGAGAAGCTGATCGCGATGACCCGCAAGGGTCAGCAGGCAGCCTTCGAGACGCTGGTCGACCGCTACCAGTCGCGGCTGCTCGCGTTCTGTCGCCACATGCTCGGCTCCACCGAGGACGCCGAGGACGTGCTGCAGGAGGTCTTCACCGCCGCGTTCAACGCGATGCTCGCCGACGAGCGCCCGATCAACGCGCGGCCCTGGCTCTACCGCATCGCGCGCAACCGCTGCCTAAACCACCTCCGCCGGCCCACCGCGGCCGGCCAGGACTCGATGGACGTCTTCGAGCGCGACGGCGGCACCACCACCGCCGACACCGTCCACAAGCGCGAGGAGTTCCGCCAGATCGTCGCCGACGTGCAGGAGCTTCCGGAGACGCAGAAGACCGCGCTCCTGCTCCGCGAGATCGACGCCCTCTCCTACGAGCAGATCGCCGAGGCGATGGACACCACGGTGCCGAGCGTCAAGTCGCTGCTCGTGCGCGCTCGGGTTTCGCTCGGCGAGGCCGCCGAGGCGCGCCTGCTGTCCTGCGGCGAGGTTCGCCTCGAGCTGGGCCAGGTGGCCGAGGGTCTCGCCCGCACCTCCGCGCCGGTCCGCCGCCATCTCAAGGGCTGCGAGCGCTGCCGCACCTTCCGCGCCGAGCTGCGCCGCACCAACCGCGCGCTCGCCGCCGTCTACCCGATCGGGCCGGTCGTCGCGATCAAGCTGTTCGTCGCGAAGCTGGGCGTGGGCGCCGCCTCGAGCAGTGGCGCCGGCAGCGGGATCGCCGCCTCGGCCGGCGGCGCGGGCGCCACGGCCGGCGGCGCCACCGCGGGCAGCGCGCTCTCCGCCGGCATGGCCGGGCTCGCCTCCAAGGCCGCGGCCGGCATCGCCGCCGCCGCCATCGTGACCGCCGGGGCCGCCGAGGTCCGCGAGGTCGCGATCCACGCCTCCGAGCGCTCCAACCAGCCCGCCGCCGTCGCGGCCGTCGCGCCGCGGCCCGCCGAGCCGACCGTCGCCGCGAGCCCCGTGGACAAGCGCGAGCCGGTCGCGGTCGCCTCCGTCGCGCAGGTTCCCGCGCCCGCCGCCGAGGAGACCGCCGCCCCCACCACCACCACGCCGGAGCCGGTCACCGCCACCGTTCCGGCGGCCGACCCGGCCACCCCGCCGGTCACGGCGACGGTGCCCGCCACCGACACGACCGTCACGCCTCCGCCCACCGCCACCCAGGAGGACGGCTCGACGATCGTCCTGAACCCGGGCGAGCCGTCAGGCGACGACACGAGCGGCAGCGTCGGCTCTGGAGACGGAAGCAGCAGCGGAAGCGGGAACGGCTCGACCCCGCCGCCCAGCTCGCCCCCCGGCGAGCGCGTGACCGGCCCGGCGCCGCAGGCGGCTCCGGCGGCCGGCGAGCCGAGCGGGAACTAGACCGCCGCCCTCGCGGAGCGGCCGCCTCCGCGGAGCGCCGCCCTCAGGCGGCAGCCGGCTGCAGCCCGATCACCTTCAGGCGCCGGCCGAGCGCCTTGATCGCGAAGTCGCGCGTGTCGTCCATCGTCACGCCGAAGATCTCCTGCCCCTCCTCGTACCACTTGGGCATGAGGACGGCGTCGGCGATCGGCGCGACCTCCACGAGCATGCGCTGGATCGCGTCGGCGTACTTGGTGTCGGCGGCCGCCATCTCGCGCAGGAAGCGCGCGCCGAAGGCCACGTGCCGGTGCTCGTCCCGGGCCACGTTGTTGAAGCCCTCGCAGAAGCCGGGCAGCAGCCCCAGGTCCTCGTTGTACTGGAGGATGAAGTGCTGGCCGGTCAGCGCCAGCATCCCCTCGATGACCATGTGGTAGAGCGTGACGGTCTCGACCAGCAGCTCGAGGTCCTCGGGCTTCTGGGCGAGACGGTCCACGCGGCCGCCGAGCATCTCGTCGAAGAGCACGTTGAACTCCGGGTTCACGTGCTCGCTCGTCTCCCGGAGGCGGTCGTGCAGGTCGTCCGACTCGAGCACGCCCACCTCGTCGTAGAAGCGGTTGAAGAACTCCACGTGCCGGGCCTCGTCGGCGATCTGCGTGCAGAGGAAGATGCGCATCTGCTCGGTCGGCGCGGCGCGCATCATCGGCCCGAGCTCGTCGGCGACCTTCTGCTCCCCGATGAAGAACGAGGAGAGCCCGTACATGCGCTGATAGCGCTCCTCCTCCGGGATCTTCTCCCACCAGTCCACGCGATCCTGGCCGAAGTCGATCGCGTGGACGCTCCAGTGCTGGCGCTCCCAGAGCTGGTAGAGCTGCTCGTACGAGAGGAGGTTCGCCTCGCCCGCGTCCGCCGCCGACTGCACCGCCGGATCGCCCGTGGCCTGGAAGTCCTCGCGGTCCATGCGCTGGGTTGCGGTCTCGCTCACGTCTCCTCCTGGGGTCGGCACCTGTGCGGCCGCGGGCCGGCCGCGGAACTGGCTGGCTGGCCAGTCTAACGCTCAGACCGAGTGCGTGCCACCCGGGTCGAGCACCACCACCTCGGAGGCCTTCACCTCCGACGCGAACGCCTGAGCGTCGGTCTCGATCGGCGGGAACGTGTCGTAGTGGCAGGGGATGATCTGCTTCGCCCCCACGAGCTCGGCGGCGGCCACGCCGTCGTGGCGGTCCATCGTGTAGTGGCCGCCGATGCACATGAGCGCGACGTCGATGTCGTCCCGCTTCCCCGGCAGCGCGAGGTCCGAGAAGAGGGCGGTGTCGCCGAGGTGGTAGACGGTCTTCCCGCCCAGGTTGATCACGAGCCCGGCCGGCATGTGCGGCGTGCCGCTCGGGGAGACCGCCGTGTGCCAGGCCGGCGTGAGGCGGACCCAGCCGCCGTCGAACTCGACCGTGCCGCCGATGTTGGGGTCGGCCACGTTCTCCACGCCGGACTCGCCCAGCTCGTTCGCCAGCTCCACGATGGCGATCACCTGCGCACCGGTCCGCTTGGCGATGTCGACGGTGTCGCCGATGTGGTCGGCGTGGCCGTGCGTGAGGAAGATGTGGGTCGGGTCCACGTCGCCGGCCTCGACCGCGGCCTTTGGGTTGCCGGTCAGGAACGGGTCGATCAGCACGCGCGTGTCGCCGTCGGTCAGCTCGAAGCACGCATGCCCTAGGAAGCGGATGTCCATGTGTCAGTCCTCCTGTTGTCCTTGGTCCAGCTCGCGGGCCAGCTCCCAGCCCACGGCCACGCCGATCATCATCCCCATGCGGGTCTCTTCGGCGACCAGGACCCTGAGCGCCCGCAGGCGGGCGTCGTGGTCGGGATCCGTGGCCGCCTTCAGCAGCTCGGCCTCGTGGGCCTCGCCGAACCAGCCGCCCTCCTGGAGCGCCTGGCCGAGGATCCGCTGGAGCTGCGGCGCCACGCTGCTCACGCGCGCCTCCGCCTCGCGGAACCGCTCCGGATCGCTGAGCGCCTCGACCGCCGCGTCGAGCGCGGCGGGATCGATCGGGCGCTCCTCCGGCACCCGGCGGATAATACGTCCGTGCTTCGCCTGACCGAGCTCTCCCACGGCGCCGGATGCGCATGCAAGCTGGACCCGGCCGCGCTCCACCCGCTGCTCGCCCAGCTTCCGCGCAGCGACGACCCCAACGTCCTCGTCGGCAGCGAGAACGCCGACGACGCCGGCGTCTACAGGCTCTCCGACGAGCTTGCGCTGATCTCGACGACGGACTTCTTCACCCCGATCGTCGACGACCCCTACGACTTCGGACGGATCGCCGCCACGAACGCGCTGTCGGACGTGTACGCGATGGGCGGCACGCCGGTCATGGCGCTGAACCTGGTGGCCTACTCGCTCGAGCAGCTCGGACCCGAGCCCCTGCGGGAGATCCTGCGCGGCGGATCCGACGTGGCCGCGGCCGCGGGCATGCCGATCGTGGGCGGGCACTCGATCGACGACCGCGAGCCCAAGTACGGGCTCGCGGTGACCGGCACCGTCCACCCCTCGCGCATCCTCCGCAACAGCACGGCCGCGGCCGGGCACGCCCTGTATCTATCGAAGCCCGTGGGCGGCGGGGCCGCCACGACGGCTCTGAAGCGGGGACGGGGGGACGGGGTCCTGGACGCCGTGGTCTCCGTGATGACCACGCTGAACCGCGACGCGTCGGCCGCCGCGCTGGCCGCGGGCGCCTCGGCCGCCACCGACGTCACCGGCTTCGGCCTGCTCGGGCACCTGTACGAGCTGTGCCTGGGGAGCGGCGTGTCGGCGGAGGTCTCCGCGAGCGCCGTGCCGGCCATCGACGGCGTGCTCGACCTGCTGCGCGGCGAGGAGCCCCCGATCGCCGGCGGCACGCGGCGCAACCGCGCGTGGGTGGAGCCGCACGTCTCCTTCGCGGACGACGTGCCGGAGCACCTGCGCTGGCTCCTCTGCGACGCGATGACCTCGGGCGGGCTGCTGGTGGCGGCTCCGCGCGGCAGCGAGGGACTCGGTGCTCACATCGGGCACCTACGGGAGGGGGAGCCCGGCGGGATCAGCGTCTCGGGCTGATTCCATCGTCACTGTCCTGCCCTGGGTACTCATAGCGACCCTAAAGCAGGACGGCGCGGACGAAACCGCCTCCATGAGTGCTGCCATCGTGCCGTTCAGCGTCGTAGCGGGCTGATCACGGCGCCCAGCGCCGCCCCGGCCGCCAGGCCGCCCACGCCCGCCGCCCACGAGACAGTCGCGTCGGCCAGTGGCAGAAGCATCAGCACCACGAAGATCACGAGGACGCCGAGCAGGTCGTTGCCGCGGTCGTCGCCGCGGCGAGCCGCCAGGCGGTCGTCGACGAACCAGGCGGCCAGGAGGCCCAGCGCCGCCCCGTTGGCGGACAGGGCCGGGCGGACCTCGAGCAGCTCGGTCAGCGCGCCGCCGGCCGCGGCGCAGACCAGGAACAGCGCGATCACCGCGAACCAGCCGAAGCGGCGCTCGAGCAGCGTGCCGAAGATCCCCACGGTCACGAGGGCGATGAACTCGGTGCCGAAGTTGTCGAAGACGAACGGGTAGGCGGCTATCCGCCACCACTCGCCGTCGAGCGGGGCGACGATCCCGCCCAGGTCGTAGGGGAAGACCTCGCCCGTGGCGAGCACGAGCGTGACGAGCAGCGAGAGGCCGATCAGGATGCCGGTGGCGTACGGCCGCGTCTCCGGGGCGATGCCCGGGATCTCGTCCGAGCGCAGCTTCGGGAGCTTCGGCGGCTTGGCGCGCCGCCGCCTCCGCGGCGCCAGCTCGTCCTCCTCGACGCGCGCGATCTTCGGCGCCCGCTTGCGCACGCGGTTGCCGCAGTAGGGGCACTCTGTCACGTACGGGCTGACCTCCGACCCGCAGCTCTTGCAGACGACGAAGAGGTCCGCCTCGCTCACGAATCCGAGGATACCCCCGGGCCGGTGCCCGGCCGCCGCCCTACGCGGCGGTCGCGGCCACGATCTCGCCCATCACCTCGCGGAGATCGTGGTTGGCCTCGTAGACGACCACCTGGCGGCTGGCCCCGTTGCCGCGCTGGAGCAGGTCGTCGATGCCGGCGAGGTCGTCGGCGGAGCCGAGCTCCTCGGCGTGCCCGCGGACCCGGTCGAGCACCCGGCGGACGAGCTCCTTGGTCGAGACCCGGTCCTTGCTCGGGAGGTCCACCAGCTCGCCGTCGAGCCCGTGCCGCGCGGCGAGCCACTTGTTCTCGTCGAGCATCTCGTACGGGTAGCTCGACAACTCCTGGCCCGAGTCGAAGTGCTCCGACAGCTCCTTCACGAGCGCCTGCACGAGGGCCGCGAGCGCGAGCGTGTGCTCGAGCCGCGTCTGCGCGTCCATGACCCGGATCTCGACGGTTCCGAAGTTCGGGTGCGGGCGGACGTCGTACCAGAGGTAGGTGTAGTCCTCGATCGCCCCGCTCTCGACCATGAAGCCCACGCGCCTCGAGTAGTCCTCGAAGTCGTCGTAGCGCGGCGGGATGCCCACGCGCGGGAAGGCGCGGAAGATCGGCGTGCGGGTGGAGAGCAGGCCGGTCGGGTCGGCTCGCCAGAAAGGCGAGTTGGCCGACAGCGCGAGCAGGAGCGGCACGTGCACGCGCATCCCGTTGGCGATGTGGATCGCCTTGTCGGGGTCGTCCACGCCCACGTGCACGTGCACGCCGAAGATCAGCTCCTGACGGGCCACGAAGCGCAGCGCCGCCACGAGGTCGCGGTAGCGCGGCCGGGCCACGATCCGCTGGTCCTCCCACATCGCGAACGGGTGCGTGCCGGCCGCGCCGATCGCCAGCCCGTTCTCGCCCGCGGTGCGCTGCGTGAGCCGCCGTAGGTCGCGGAGCTGGGCGCCCGCCTCGCGCGTGTTCTTGCACGGCGAGGTGGCGATCTCGCAGACCGACTCCATCAGCTCGGGCTTCACCTGGCCCTCGGCCTGGGGCATCGCCTCGAGCATCGTCTCGATCGCGTTCTGGAGCTCGAGCGTCTCTGAATTGACGATCATGAGCTCCTCCTCGATCCCGAGCGTGTAGCTCGGGCCGGTGAACCGGTGCTCCATCCGGCGGCATGGTATGCGTCGGACCGGAGGGCTGCCGGTCGGGGGTATCCTCCGCGCCGTAATTCGACCAAGGCAGGTAGCGAAGACACATGGCACTGGGCTACGACGGCAAGCTGTTCATCCTCGCGTTCGACCACCGCGGGTCGTTCGTCAAGAAGTGGTTCGGGATCGAGGGACAGCCGAGCCCGGAGCAGTGCGAGACCATCACCGACGCCAAGCACCTCATCTTCGAGGGTCTGCTGAAGGCGGCCGAGGGCGACATCGACCCCGCCGTGACGGGCGCGCTGGTGGACGAGCAGTTCGGCGGCAGCGTCCCCGGTGACGCGAAGGGCCGCGGCTTCAAGCTCGCGATGCCGGTCGAGAAGAGCGGGCAGAACGAGTTCGACTTCGAGTACGGCGACGACTTCGGGCAGCACATCCTCGACTTCGACCCCCACTTCTCGAAGGTGCTCGTGCGCTACAACCCCGACGGCGACGCCGAGATGAACAGGGGCCAGCTCGAGCGCCTCAAGCGGCTGTCGGACTGGCTCAAGGAGAACGACCGCAAGTTCCTCTTCGAGCTGCTGGTCCCGGCCGAGGACGCCCAGCTCGAGCAGGTCGGCGGCGACACCGACCGCTACGACGCCGAGCTGCGCCCCGAGCTCATGCGCCGCGCGATCGAGGAGATCCAGGACGCGGGCTGCGACGTGGACATCTGGAAGATCGAGGGCGTGGACGAGCGCTCCGACTGCGAGATGCTCGCTCAGACGACCCGCCGCGACGGGCGCGACAACGTCGTCTGCGTGCTGCTCGGCCGCGGGGCCAACGACGAGAAGGTCGACCACTGGCTGACGCAGGCCGCGCCGGTCGACGGCTTCGTCGGCTTCGCGATCGGCCGCAGCATCTGGGGCGACGCGCTCAAGGGCTTCCTCGACGGATCGCTCGACCGCGACGCCGCCGCGCAGCAGATCGGCGACAACTACGCCCGCTTCGTGCGGGTCTACCAGGACGCCGAGACCGCGGTGGGGGCCTCCTAGCGGGCTCGGCCGGCGGCTTGGCTGAGCGGCGCGCGGCCGCTGCGCAAGACGCTTCCCGGTTTATCGGAAACCGCTGAGGGATAGGCTTTCGGCATGCGAATGCGGCAATCGCTGGCGCAGTTCGAGGCGGCCTTCCACGAGGAGACCGCCGACGAGCGCGCGCAGCGGGAGCGGCTGCGGCGCGAGGCCGCGGCGCGCTCGCGCCAGCGCCGCCATCAGCAGGTTCAGCGCAGCGGCACGCTGCGGTTCGCCATCCTGCTGCTGTCCATCCTGGGCACCACGGTCCTCGTGACCGTCGTGATGTTCAGGATGCTCGCCCTCTGGCTCGGCTAGGCGTCCTTCGACTTCAGCTTGTCGAGCGCCTCGTCGACGGCCTTGCGATCCTCGTCCGGGCTGCTCGAGTCCTGCTGGATCTCGAGGTAGACCTCCTTGCGGAAGACGGGGACCGAGCGCGGGGCCTCGATACCGATCCGGACCTTCTCGCCCATGATCGCGAGCACCGACACCTCGATGTCGTCGCCGATCATGATGCTCTGGTTGCTTTTGCGCGTCAGGACCAGCATGGCGCCTCCTGGCAACCCTAACCGGCGACCCGGTCGCTCTTTTGGTTGACCGTCGCTACTCAAGGAATCCTTTCCCGAAGGGCCCAGTGTAAGGCCTCGCGCAAGGAGCGTCTCACCAGGGGCGGCAGCGACGGGCAGGAGGCCCGGAAGGCGCCGTTGGTAGGGTTCCGCGCCCGTGGCGCGACGCTCACTCAAACCGCAGCTGAACCAGATCCGGAGCTGGGTCCAGCAGGGCCGGACCGATGCCTGGATCGCCCACCAGCTGGACGTCAGCGTCGGCGACCTCGTGGCCTTCAAGCGCGAGCACGAGCTGGCCCCGCCCGAGGCCGACCCCGAGAACGGCGACGGCGCCCGCGGGCCCGTGGCCGACGAGGAGCAGGACCTGCGCGAGCAGGACGAGGCCCTGATCGCCGCCGCCCTCGACGCCGAGCCGGAGGAGACCGACGAGGACGAGGACGGCGAGGAGGGCGAGGACAAGGACGGCGACGACTCGGGCGAGGAACGCCCGCGCCGGCGCCGCGGACGGCGCGGTGGTCGCGCGCGGCGCGGCGGCCGCAAGCGCGCGCTCGAGGGAACCTTCGACCACGGCGAGGAGGGCTACGGCCTGTGGCTCGACCCCGCCGTGCAGGACGACCCGGTCTACGCCGAGCACTGGGCCGGCCACCGGCCGGTGACGGTCTCGGTCGAGCGCGACCAGATCGTGATCCGCCGCGCGGGCGCCGACGGCTCCCCCGAGAGCTCGGGGGACTCCGGCGAGGACGCGGCCGACGCCGGCGCGCCCTCCGGCGACGGCGTCGCGGCCGGCGACAGCGGCGCGGCCTCCGGCGACGCGGCCTCCGGCGACGGCGGCGAGCCCGCCGGGCCGGATCCGGACGCCTTCGACGCCTAGAACGGCGAGCGCGGCCGGCCGCCGCCGAAGTCCGACGCCTCGCGCGCGTAGCGGGCGAAGGCCGCATCGACCGCCAGCGACGGGATCGCGTCATGCGTCCAGTCCGGCTCGGAGCCGTAGAGGTCGCTCAGCTCCTGGATCGTGAACTCGGAGCCGAGCTTCTGGCGCAGGCCCTCGAGCACGCGCATGGCCAGGCGCTCGAAGCGGACGCGGTCGCCCGGCTCGGCGGCGCGGATGCGGCGCTCGGCCTCCTCCCACTGGAAGAGCGCGTTCTCGAGGGCGTAGGACACGCCGCCGAAGGTAGCGAGGCGGGGCCCGCCCGGCGCGCTACGGAGTGACCACGTACGGGCGCTCGTCGCGCCGCGTCATGCCCAGCTTGCGCGCCTCGCGCTCGACCGCGCCGGGGCCGCTCAGCTCGCGCAGGCGGGTGCGCAGCCGCGCCCGCTCGGTCTCCAGGTCGCGCAGCTGCTCCGCGCTTCGCTCCGCGGTGCCGCGCTGCTGGAACCAGTGCGTGACCGGGGGGATGTAGAGGAGCACGATGATGCCGAGCACGCCGAGCAGCGCGAACCGGCCCACGCGCTCCCAGCGGATGCCGCCCGCCCGGCGGCCGGCGGGTGCCGGGCGGCGGCGTGGCGTAGAGGTCGTGGCGGCTGCGGCGCGGGCCATTCCGCGCAGGTTCGCCGCCGTGCCCGGCGGTCCTGCCGCCGCCAGCGCTATTGCGCGATCGCGGCCCGCACGGCTCGCTCGAGCTCGGCCTCGACGTCGTCGAGCGGGTCGAGGCCGCGCGTGACGCGGCACAGGGCGACCGCGCCCTCGAGGCTGGCGAAGATCAGCACGGCCAGGCGCCCCGCGCGCTCGTCGCTTGCCCCTGCGCGCCGCACGGCCTCGCCCAGCGGCCGCATCAGCCGGGCGAAGCTCTCCGCCGCCGCCGGGGCCAGCTGCGGCGACTCGGGGTGATCCTCGATGGCCACCGCGAGGACCGGGCACCCGGCGCGGAAGTCGCTGTCCAGCAGCGTCTGCCGCCACAGGGACACGAGCTGGGCGAGCATCTCCAGGGCCTCCCCCCGCTCGGCCAGCGGGTCGAGATCGGAACCGATGCGCTCGCCCACGCGCCGCACCGTCTCGGCCGCCAGCTCGGCCTTGCCGCCGGGGAAGTGGTGGTAGATCGACCCCCGCGGCGCGCCGCTGTGCGCGATCACGTCCCGAAATCCGGTGCCGCTGTAGCCGTGCCGGCGGAAGAGGTGCGCGGCGCTGCGGATCATCTGCCTGCGAGCGTCAGATGGCATTTCGGTTGATTATGACGAGTGGCATAGAAACGTGGTTGAATTCATCCGGTGGACACGCACGGATTCCGGCCAGGCGGGCACCTGATGCTGCTCTCCCCGTGGGAGGCGCGCCTGTTCGCGGCCGTCGTGGCCAAGGAGCCGGACGCCGTCGACTTCGTGATGCTCGCCGCGCGCGACGGGGTGCGCGTGCAGATCACGACGGCCACGACCCATCGCGAGTACCGGCTCGGCACGGAGCTCGAGCCCGAGCTCGTGGCCGTCGATCACCTGCGGCGGCTGAAGTGACGCCGGCGGCGGCTCACGCGCCGCTCTGGAACACGCTGCGGCCGGGGTACTCCCCGTCCGCCCCCAGCGCCTCCTCGATCCGCAGGAGCTGGTTGTACTTGGCCACGCGGTCCGAACGCGACGGAGCGCCGGTCTTGATCTGGCCGCAGCCGGTGGCGACCGCGAGGTCGGCGATCGTCACGTCCTCGGTCTCGCCCGAGCGGTGCGACATGACGGCGGTGTAGCCGGCCTCGTGGGCCATGCGGATCGCCGCGAGCGTCTCCGTCAGCGTGCCGATCTGGTTGACCTTGATGAGGATGGAGTTGGCCGTGTCCGAGTCGATGCCGCGCTTCAGGCGCTCGGTGTTGGTCACGAACAGGTCGTCGCCCACGAGCTGCACGCGGTCGCCGATCCGCTCGGTCAGCGCCCGCCAGCCGTCCCAGTCCTCCTCGTCCATGCCGTCCTCGATCGAGACGACCGGGTAGCGCGAGGCTATGCCGGCCCAGTAGTCGGCCATCTCCTCCGACGAGAGCCGCCGCTGCTCGTGGGTCAGGTCGTAGGCGTCGCCGTCGCGCAGCTCGCTCGTGGCGGGGTCGAGCGCGATGAAGACGTCCTCGCCGGGGCGGTAGCCCGCGGCCTCGATGCCGTCGGTCAGCATCCCGAGCGCGGCCTCGTTCGAGTCGAGGTCGGGTGCGAAGCCGCCCTCGTCGCCCACCGCGGTGGAGAGGCCCCGGTCGTGGAGCGCCTTCTTCAGCGCGTGGAAGACCTCGACACCCGTGCGCAGCCCCTCCGAGAACGAGGACGCCCCCGCCGGCACGATCATGAACTCCTGGAAGTCGACGCTGTTGTCGGCGTGCGCGCCGCCGTTCAGCACGTTCATCATCGGGACCGGGAGGATCCGGGCCGCGTCGCCGCCGAGGTAGCGCCAGAGCGTCAGGCCGTTCTCGCTCGCGGCCGCCTTGGCCGCCGCCAGCGACACGCCGAGGATCGCGTTGGCGCCGAGCCGGCCCTTGTTCGGGGTGCCGTCGAGCTCGATCATGCGACCGTCCAGGCCCTGCTGGTCGGCGGCGTCGGCGCCGCGCAGCGCCTCGGCCAGCTCGCCGTTGACGTTCTCGACCGCCCGCGAGACGCCCTTGCCGGCCCAGGCGTCGCCGCCGTCGCGCAGCTCGACGGCCTCGAACTCGCCGGTCGAGGCGCCGGAGGGCACGATCGCGCGCCCGGCGGCTCCGGAGTCCAGCGTCAGCTCGACCTCGACGGTCGGGTTGCCGCGGCTGTCCAGCACCTGCCGCGCGTGGATCTGCTCGATGTGACTCATCGTCCTCCTGTGATCTCGGTCTTCATCCGTTCGGCGGCCGCGCGCAGCGACAGCTCCGGGTCCACCCTCAGCTCGCGCGCGAGCGCGACGGCCGCGAGCAGGAGCTCGCCCACCGCGTCGAAGCGCTCGTCGCGCCCGCCGTCCATGATCGCTCCCGGCTCCGTGCCCTCACCCGCGGGCATGGCGGCCGCGCGCGCCGCCGCGGAGGCGAGCCGCTCGCGCGCCCCCTCGGCCGGCCATTCGTGCCCGGCCCCGCCGGCCCGCCTCAGCAGCTTGCGGGCATACAGCGGCCCGGGGAGCGTCTCCGGCACGTCGCCGAAGATCCCGGCCTCGCGGCCCTCCTCCCCCTGCTTGATCTGGTCCCAGTTGCGCAGGACCTCGGCGGCGCCCTCGACCGCCACGTCGCCGAACACGTGCGGGTGGCGGCGGATCAGCTTGGTCCGGCAGTGCTCGGCCACGTCGGCCAGGCCGCCCGAGCCGCGCTCCTCGAGCAGCAGCGCGAGGAAGTGGACCTGGAAGAGCACGTCGCCGAGCTCGTCGAGCAGCTTGGCGTCGTCACCGCGCTGGGCGGCGTCCGCCAGCTCGTAGGCCTCCTCGACGGTGTGCGGCACGATCGAGCGCTCGTCCTGCTCGCGGTCCCAGGGGCACTCCACACGCAGGTGGCGGGTGACCTCGTCGAGGCGCCTGACCGCGGTTGCGGCTGCGGCCGACGCCTCGGAGGCCGGTACTTCGTCGCGCGCGGGCTCCGCCACCCGAGTGGCTAGCCGCCCGGCGGGACCTGCTGCGGCGGAGCGCCCTGCGGAGGCGCGCCCTGCGGGGGCGCACCCTGCGGCGGAGCGCCCTGCGGCGGTGCGCCGCCGGCCCCGGGGGGAGCGCCCTGCGGAACCTGGCCGGGTACGCCGCCCGGAAGCGGCGTCGCGGGCGCCGGCCCCTGGGCGCCGTCCTTGGTGGGCGGAGCGCCCTGCGGCTGGTTCTGCGTCTGCTGCTGCTGCTCGTCCGGAGGCTTCGGGCCGTTCTTGCACTGGCTCGTCTCGTAGGCCTCGTCGCAGACGGTCTCGTCGCGCCAGCGCTTCTGGAAGTCCTTGACGAAGTCGTTCAGCGCCTCCTGCTGCGACTGCGACTTGAGCAGGTTCTTGATCGTCTCGGTGGCCTGCTGGAGCGTCTGCTGCGTGGCGGCGGTGACCTTCGTCACCTCGAAGACGTAGAAGCCGAACTGGGTCTTGACCGGGCCCTGGGTCTCACCCTGCTTGGCGCCGAAGATCGCGTCGTCGAACGCCTTCTCCTGGGTTCCCTTGGTCACGCCGGGGAGCTTGCCGCCCTGGGACTTGGAGGCCGTGTCCTCCGAGTACTTCTTGACGACGTCCTTCCAGGCGGCTCCGCCGTCGAGCTCGGCCTTCGCCTTCTTCGCGTCGCCCTCCGTCTTGGTGAGCACCACGAGCAGGTCGCGGCTCTCGGGCGTCGAGAAGCGCTCCTTGTTCTCGTTGTAGTACTTCTCGATCTCGTCGGGCTTCGGCTCGCCCTTGCCCTCGACGACCTTCTGCTGGAGCTGGTTGGTGAGCACCGACAGCTTCACCTGGAAGAGCAGGTCCTCCTGGGTGCGGCCGGAGGTCTTGAGGAACTCCTGGTAGTCCTTCTCCTTCGGGAACGCCTGCTTCTTCTGCTCCTCGAAGGTCTTCTGGACCTCCTGCGGGGTGGCGTCGACCTTCCGCTTCTTGGCCTCCTGCTGGAGCCACTCGGCGGAGATCAGGAACTGCATCGTCTGCTCCTTGAGACCGTCGTACTCCTGCTTGCACTGGTCCTTGAGCTGGGCGTCCGGCGTGGGCGCGGCGCCCTGCTGCTGCGGGACGGCCTTCTTCTTGGCGGCGATGCACTTCGGGAAGTCGGGTGGGTCCGGCACCGTGACCGGCGCGGCCGCCTGGCCGGGCTGGCCCTGCGACTGCTGGCGCGCGGCGGCCTGGAGCCAGTGGTCGAAGGCGGCCTTCTTGATCTGGTTGTCGCCGACCTTGGCCACGGCGCCGGAGGGAACGTCGTTCCCGCAGCCGGTGGCGATGGCGGCGATGGCGGCGAACGCCGCGAGAAGAACTGAGAAACGGAGGGTCTTGGGCATGTGAGGAGTCAAATGGGCCGGGTTCAAGCGCGCCTAAGGCCGGGCAGCGCAAGAGCCTCCCCCACCGGCGCGCGGAGGCGATCCTAGCGGAAGCGCGCTACTCCGTTCGGGGGTTGGAGGCGACCCGGAGGATGGCCTCCGACGCGGTGACGAGCGCCGCGAAGCGCTCCGCGGGCTCCTGCGGCATGCGCAGGGAGATCGTGCTGCGGCCCGATTCGTAGACCGCCTCGGGCAGCTCGGCGCGCAGCTCCCGCACCGCCTTCGAGTCGAGGTCGACCGGCGAGACGCGCAGCTTGCCGCCGGCGAAGCCGACGTCCCGCGCCCCCGCCCGGCCGAGCTTGATGCGCGCGTCCTGGAGCTTTATGAGGTTGTCGAGCGGCTCCGGGACGGGGCCGAAGCGGTCCTCCAGCTCGTCGCGCAGCACGACCAGCTCGGCCACCTCGCGGGCGCCCGCCACGCGCCGGTGCACCTCGATCTTCGCCGCCTCGTAGGGGACGTAGTCGCCGGGCACGTAGGCGTCGACCGGCACGTCCACGCGGACCGGCTCGGGCGCCTCCTCGCTCGCGTCCCCCTCGAGCGCGCCGACCGCCTGGTCGAGCATGCCCATGTAGAGCTCGAATCCCACCGCCGCCACGTGGCCGGACTGCTCACCGCCGAGCAGGTTGCCCGCGCCGCGGATCTCGAGGTCGCGCATCGCGATCTTGAAGCCCGAGCCGAGCTCGGTGTAGTCGGAGAGGGTCGCGAGCCGGGCGGCGGCCTGCTCGGTGAGCGCGGCCGAGCTCGGATAGAGCAGGTACGCGTAGGCGCGCTCGCGGGAGCGGCCCACGCGGCCGCGGATCTGGTAGAGCTGGGCCAGGCCGAGCTGGTCGGCGCGGTCCACGATCAGCGTGTTGGCGGTGGGGATGTCGAGGCCGGACTCGACGATCGTGGTGCAGACGAGCACGTCCGCGCCGCCGCGCAGGAACTCGAGCATCACCTTCTCCAGCTCGCCCTCCCCCATCTGGCCATGGGCCACGCGCACGCGCGCGTCCGGGCACATCGCCCGCACGTGCTCGGCGGCCTCGTCGATCGACTCGACGCGGTTGTGCAGGTAGAAGACCTGCCCGCCGCGGGCGACCTCGCGGTCGATGCCCTCGCGCACGAGCGCCTCGTCGTACTCGCCGACGTAGGTGCGCACGGCGCGGCGGCCCTCGGGCGGGGTCTCGATCACGCTGATGTCGCGCAGGCCGGCGAGCGACATCTGAAGCGTGCGCGGGATCGGGGTGGCCGACAGCGACAGGACGTCCACGCGCAGGCGGAGCTGGCGCAGCAGGTCCTTCTGCTTGACCCCGAAGCGCTGCTCCTCGTCCACGATCAGCAGGCCCAGGTCGTGCGGGCGCACGTCGCGCGAGAGCAGGCGGTGGGTCCCGATCAGGATGTCGACCTTGCCCTCCTGGAAGCCCTTGACCGCCTCGCTCGTCTCCTTGCCCGAGCGGAAGCGCGACGCCATCTCGATCGTGAACGGGTAGTCGCGCAGGCGTTCGCTGAAGGTGCCGAAGTGCTGCTGGGCGAGCACGGTCGTGGGCACGAGGAACATCACCTGCTTGCCGTCGCCCGCGGCCTTGAAGGCTGCGCGCAGGGCCACCTCGGTCTTGCCGTAGCCGACGTCGCCGCAGATCAGCCGGTCCATCGGCCGCGCCTCCTCCATGTCGGCCTTCACCTGCTCGATCGCCTCGAGCTGGTCGGGCGTCTCCTGGTACGGGAAGGCGTTCTCGAACTGGATCTGCCACTCGTCGTCCTGCGGGAACCCGTACCCGGCGCGGCGGCGGCGCTCCGCGTACAGGTTGATCAGCTCGCCCGCCAGCGCCTCGGCCGCGCGGCGGGCGCGC
The DNA here is from genome assembly GCA_036386455.1 of Thermoleophilaceae bacterium. Lineage (GTDB taxonomy): Bacteria > Actinomycetota > Thermoleophilia > Solirubrobacterales > Thermoleophilaceae > AC-37. The sequence goes on along the minus strand of DASVVS010000087.1, from coordinate 30,219 downwards.
ATCTTCATCTGCTCCCACTGCTTGCCGCCGAGCTTGGAGAGCGGCGGATCGTCGGCCTCGGCGCCGACGTAGCGGCTGATCTTGTAGAGCTGGTCGCTCGGCACGAAGACGCGGTCGCCGCCCCTGTACTCGAGCTCCAGGTAGTCGCGCGTGACGCCGCCGACCGTCTTCGTCTCGAAGCCGGTGAAGAGGGCGATGCCGTGGTCCTCGTGCACGACGGCGTCGCCGGCGCGCAGGTCGGTGAAGCTGGCGATGGCGCCGGCCCCGGTCGTGCGGCCCGCGCGGCGCTCGCCGCGCTTGCGCCGCAGCAGGCGGTGCTCGGGCAGGACGGCCAGCTTGATCTGCGGGTTGAGGAAGCCCTCCCTGAGGTTCGCCGCCGCGAAGGTCAGGCCGGGCTCGCCGATCGGGACCGCGCCGTTCATGAAGTTCGCCCTCACGCGCGCGAGGTTGTAGGCGGCCCGCTCCGCCTCGCCCTGACGGGCCCAGGCGACCACCGTGCGGTAGCCCGAGCGCACCAGCTTCTCCAGCTGGGGCTCGGCCTCGCGGAGGTTCTTGGCGCCCGTGTCGGCCGCCTGGGCGCGGAACTCGTGCGGCTGGTCGCTCGACAGGCTGCTCAGCCGGAGCGCCGCGCGCTCGTTCAGGGCCTCCGTCGGGTCCACGTAGAGGTGGTGGGCGTCCTGGTCGTGGAAGCTGATCGTGACGTCGTGCCAGAGGTCGCGGAGCGCCGGCTCGATCTCCTCCTCGGCCGCTATGGCCACCAGCGCGCCCTCCGGCACGAGCGAGAGGAACTCCACGAAGCGGTCGACGGGCAGCAGCTCGGCGATGTCCGGGCGGTCATCCTCGCCCACGGCCATCTCCGCCAGCTCGCGGTGCTCGGGGCCGATCTCGGCGGCGGGCGCGATCTCGACCCGCTCGGCCTCCTCGAGGCTGCGCTGGGTGAAGGTGCTGAAGAACGTGAGGCGCTCGACCTCCACGTCGAAGAGCTCGCAGCGGACCGCGCGCTCCTCGGTGGCGGGGTAGACGTCGAGGATGTCGCCGCGGATCGCGAACTGGCCGCGCTCCTCGACCTGGTCCACGCGCTCGTAGCCGGCCGCGGCCAGGGCCGCGGCGGCCTCGTCGAGGTCGAGCAGGCCGCCCTTCTCGATCGTGAAGCCGTGCGGGCGCAGCTCGGGGTCGGGGACCTTCTCGGCGAGCGCGCCGGCCGAGGCGACCACCACGGCGGCGTCGCCGGCCGTCTCGTCGAGCAGGGCGTCGAGGGCGGCGACGCGGAGGCCCACGAGGTGGGGCGCCGGAGCCAGGTGCGACTCGTACTGGACGCCGCGCGAGGGGTAGAGCCGGACCTGGCGGGGGGCCAGGTAGGTCTTCAGGTCGGCGGCCAGGTCGCGGGCGGCGCGGTCGTCGCCGGCGATGATCAGCGCCGGCCGGCCCGGCTCGTCGTCGGCGACGGCGGCCAGCAGGTACGGCCGCATCGACTGCGACACGAAGGCGCGCTCGTTGGCGCCGGGCGCGAGCGCTGCGGTGAGCCTCCCGACGGCGGGGTCCTCGTGGGCGAACGGGAGCAGTGAGCGAAGCGAGCTGGGCATGCGGAGCGACCGCGATCTGCGCGCGGCCGGCCGTTCGAGTCTAGGAGCCGCCGTACCCAACGAAGCTTGGGCTGAAGGCGGGCTTACCAAAAGATGTAGCCTGTTTCTTTAGTAAGCTCTACCGCTCCCGAAGCAACCTTTCGTTAAGCAAATGGCGGCAGATACGACAACCCCCGCACCGACCGGATCGACCCGGGCGGGACGCTTCGTCCAGCAGCAAGGAGGACCCGAACCGTTTTGGGCGTTTATGCCACGCCCCCTCCCGCCAGAGCCCTCGCTCGAGATCGACGCTCACCTCCAAACGATGCTCGATGAGGCCAACCAGGCACTGGGACGACTGGATGGCGTCGCGCTTCTGCTTCCTGATCCCGACCGGTTCATTCGAACCTACGTACGCCGCGAAGCGGTGCTCTCATCCCAGATCGAGGGCACGCAGTCCTCCCTCTCAGACCTCGTGCTGTTCGAGCAGGGCGCCGCTCTGACCGGACCCGCCAGTGACGTACAGGAGACCTCCAATTACGTGGCCGCGATGAACCACGGCATCAGTCGCCTGGACGAAGGGTTGCCGATGAGCCTGCGGCTGATCAAAGAGGTTCATGCTCACCTGCTGCAATCCGGACGCGGGGAACGCCGGGATCCCGGCGAGTTCAGGAGGACCCAGAACTGGATCGGGGGGACCCGGCCGGGGGACGCGATCTTCGTTCCGCCGCCGCCGCACGAAGTCCTGGCCGCCATGGGGGCGCTGGAGGAGTTCCTGAACGACCGTCCGAACCGAACACCGATCCTCCTGAAGGCGGCCTTAGCGCATGCTCAGTTCGAGACCATCCACCCGTTCCTCGACGGGAACGGACGTGTCGGGCGCCTCCTGATAACGCTCCTGCTCTACGCGGAGAAGGTCCTGACGAGGCCGCTGCTCTACCTCAGCCTGCACCTGAAGCGACACCGGGCGGCCTACTACGAACACCTGCAGAGAGTTCGCACCCACGGGACATGGGAGGAATGGACGGAGTTCTTCCTCCGAGGCGTCATCGAGGTCAGCACCAGCGCGACGGACACAACCCAGCGAATCGTCGAGATGGTCGAGGCGGATCGCCACCGCATCCAAGGTCTCGGGCGAGCCGCGGGATCGGCGCTCACGGTTCACGAACTGCTGATTCGTTACCTGGCCTCGACCATTCCGGCCGCCGCCACTCTGACCGGCCTGTCCGAGCCAACGGTCACCACTGCGCTCGGTCGACTCGAGCAATTAGGGATCGCGAAGGAGGCGACTGGTCGCTTGCGCGGACGCGTGTACTACTACGACCGCTATCTCGCGATCCTCAACGAGGGGACCGAGCGAGCCTAGGGCTCGCGGATCAGCCGCTCGGTGGCGCCCGCGGCGCGCTCGATCAGGTCACGCACCTCGTCGCGCGACTCGACGAAGCGGCCCAGCACGTACGAGCTGACGATCTCGGGGTCGGTCGTGTCGGGCCGCCCCACCCCCACCCGCACGCGGTGGAAGTCCGGGCTGCCGAGGCCGTCGCGCAGCGACTTGAGCCCGTTGTGGCCGCCGGTGCCGCCGCCGAGCCGCGTCTCGATGCGCCCGAACGGAAAGTCGATCTCGTCGTGCACGACCACGATGCGGTCGAGCTCAACGCCCAGCGCGCCGCGGGCGGGGCTTACGGAGCTGCCCGCCTCGTTCATGTAGGTCTGCGGCAGCAGCACTCCCACGCGCGGGCCGCCGGGCATCGTGCGGCCGTCGGTGAACAGGCCGGCGTACTTCTTCTTCGCGCGCGGGAGCTCCCAGCGCGTCGCGAGCAGGTTCGCGACCTCGAAGCCGACGTTGTGGCGAGTCGCCTCGTACTTCGCCCCGGGGTTCCCGAGGCCCACGATGAGCCAGTCGACGCGGCCTCCGCCGCGGCGAAGGAGACTCAGGAGTCTCCGCCGCCTCCGCCCTCGCCCTCGGCGGGCGCGGCGCCCTCCTCGCCGGCGGCGTCGCCGGTCACGGCCGCGGCGGCGTCGCCGACCAGCTCGGTCTCCTCCTCGATCTCGGGCTCGGTCACCTCGGTCGGGATCGTGACCGTCGCGACGATCGTCTCCTCCGGGTCGTCGAGGAACACGACGCCCTCGGGCGGGGTCAGCTCGGAGAGGTGCATCGTGGCGGCCGCCTCCATGTGCGAGACGTCCGCGACGATCCGCTCGGGGATCGACGTGGGAAGCGACTCGATGTTGAGCTCGCGCGTGACGTGCTCGACCACGCCGCCCTCCTTCGCGCCCGGCGCCTCCTCGGCGCCCTCGAGCTCGAGCGGGACGGTCGTCTGGATCTTCTCGTCGAGGCGGACCTCGAGCAGGTCGATGTGCACGATCTCGTCGCGGACGGGGTGGAGCTGCTGGTCCTTGACGATCACCGGCCGCGCCTTGCCGCCGCCGACGGCGACGTCGATCACCGCGGAGCTGGACAGGAGCGCGCTGCGCAGCTCGCGCGCGTTTATGCGCACCGAGGTGGACCCGCCGTCGGTGCCGCCGTAGACGACGCCCGGGATCAGACCCTCGCGGCGAAGCCGGCGCGATGAGCGGGAGCCCGTCTCCGGGCGCTCCTCGACTGCGAGGGTGGGTCGCTTCTCTGCCATAGCGGCGGCTGAGGATAGCCGTCGATGTACGCTCCCGCCCGGCATGGCTCGCGGTGACGACGACAGCAGGATCCCGACCGGGCGCGTGCAGCGGACCGCGAAGGTCGGCAGCGTGATCGGCACGCAGGGCGCCCGCTACGCCGGTACGAGGGCCGCCAACCTCGTCCGCTCGAAGGAATCCGCGGACGAGAAGCTGGACGCGCGGCACCTCGAGGCGGCCGAGCGGATGGTGGACGCGCTCGGGACGATGAAGGGCGCCGCGATGAAGATCGGGCAGCTCGCCTCGTTCATCGACACCGAGTTCCTACCGCCCGAATACGCCGAGATGTACCAGGAGAAGCTCGGGGAGCTGCGCAGCTCGGCGCCGCCGATGCCGTGGAAGAAGGTCCGCAAGGTGCTCGAGGAGGAGTGGGAGGGCGATGCGCCCGAGGACCTGTTCGAGGAGTTCGACGAGGAGGCGACCGCGGCGGCCTCGATCGGCCAGGTGCACCGCGCGGTCCTTCCCGACGGCCGCAAGGTGGCGGTCAAGATCCAGTACCCGGGCGTGGCCGAGGCCGTACGGGCCGACATGCAGAACGCCGGGATGATCCTGCGGCTCGCGAAGGCGCTCGCCCCCGGGCTCGACGCGAAGGCCGCCGCGGAGGAGCTGAAGGAGCGCGTTCTCGAGGAGCTCGACTACGAGTTCGAGGCGCAGAACCAGCGCTCGTTCGCGCGCGGGTACCGCGGGCACCCGTTCATCTACGTGCCGGACGTGATCACGCGGCTGTCGCGGCGGCGCGTGCTCGTGACGGAGTGGGTCGACGGCGTCGGCTTCGAGGAGGTCAAGGAGCGCCCGCAGGAGGAAAAGGACCGCTTCGCCGAGATCGTGTACCGCTTCTGCTTCGGGTCGATCTACCACCTGCAGCACTTCAACGCCGACGCCCACCCCGGCAACTACATCCTCATGCACGACGGGAAGGTCGCGTTCCTCGACTTCGGGATGACCAAGCAGCTCGACAAGGAGCAGATCGAGCTCGAGATCGCCGCGCTCGAGGCGGTGTTCGACGAGGACCCCGAGCGGCTGCGGGTGGCCCTGCACGACCTCGGCTTCCTCAACAACCCGAAGAAGATCGACGCCGAGAAGCTGATGGAGCACGTGACCACCGTGGGCGGCTGGTACATGCAGGACAAGGACGTGCGGATCAGCCCGCGCTACGTGATGAAGGTGATCACGGCGATCTCGGACCCGCGCTCGGAGTTCTACGACCTGATGCGACGGGAGAACGTGCCCGCCAACGAGCTGATGGGGCGGCGGATGGAGACCGGCGTGATGGCCGTGCTGGGCCAGCTCGAGGCGACGCGCAACTGGTACCGGATCGGGCGCGAGTGGTGGTTCGCCGACGAGCCGGCCACCGAGCTCGGGCGCGAGGAGTGGGCGTACTTCGAGTCGCGCGGGGAGAAGCGCGTGCGGAAGTTCGCGGCGCGCAGTACGTAGTCCGGATACACACGAACAGACGGGGGGCGGGATGCTGGGAGCTGCACGCAGGCGGCTGAGGTACGCGAACGTGGTGTCCACGATGGCGCTGTTCGCCGCACTCGGGGCCGGCGGCTGGGCGGTGGCCGCGATCCCGGGCACAGACGGCACCGTGCGGGGGTGCTACTCGACGAAGACGGGCGCGCTGCGCGTCGTCGACTCGAAGGCGAAGTGCCCGTCCGGGACGAAGTCGGTGAAGCTCGGCGGCGGATCGGCCGTGCCGCTGACGGCCGAGGTGGACAGGGACACGAAGCTCGTCCACGGCCGCGGTGCGGTCAAGGCGGAGATCGACAACACGAACATCGACTACGCGGTGAAGGTCACCTTCGACCGCAACATCGACAACTGCGTCGCGTAGGTCACGCGGCTCTCGGGACCGGGGGCCGGAGGCGAGCCGGACCTGACCGCCCGGACCGAGGGGAACGCGGTGTACGTGATACCGCGCCAGGACGAGCTGGCGCCGGGCTTGATGATCGCCGTGTTCTGCTGACCGCCGGGCTAGAGGCCGGGCTTCGTCGTCATGTCGATGACGACGAGCGTGATGATGGTCGAGTCGATCGCGGCCACGGTGAGCACGCGGTTGAGGCTCTTGGTGACGACGGAGCTCTCGAGCCCCTCCGACTCGATCGCGCGCTCGCGGCGCTTGCCCTCCGGACCGTAGAACGCGACCCCGAACAGGAAGCTGATCAACCAGCCGACGTAGCCGAGGGTGACCCACGTGTCGGAGTAGTCGTAGCCGGCCTCGCTGACGAGCCACGAGCCGGCGGCGATCACGACGATCCCGGCGACCGCGAAGATGGCGCTCGGCGCCTTCTCGGTCGCGCGCGTGAAGTCGACGCGGCGCTGCGCGCCCGCGCCGCGAAGCGAGAGGCCGAGGGCGAGCAGCATCCACGAGCCGCCGAGCCACGCGATCGCGGCCAGGATGTGGATGGTCAGGAGAAACTCGTAGAGGCTCAAAAGAGCTGGTTCTCCCCGGCGAAGATCTCCGACACGGAGTCGTCGGTGAAGATGCGCCTCACCGAGTCGGCGAGGATGTCGGTGCAGGTGAGCACGCGGATGTTGTCGGGCGCGCCGCTGCGCAGCGGGACCGTGTCGGTCACGACGATGCCGCTGAGCGGCGAGTTGCCGAGCGTCTCGTAGGCCTTGCCGGAGAAGATCCCGTGCGTGGCCACGGCGTACACGGCGGAGGCGCCCTCGTCGAGCACGGTCTGCGCCGCGGCGGAGAGGGTGCCGCCGGTGTCGATGATGTCGTCGACGATCACCGCCACCTTGTCCTTCACGTCGCCGATCACGTAGCCGATCTCGGCCACCTGCTGCGCGGGCCGCTCCTTCTCGAGCAGGGCGTAGGGAGCGCCGACCTTCTGGGCGAACTTGCGGGTCAGCTTCACGCGGCCGGCGTCGGGCGAGATGATCACGAGGTCGGCCGTGTCGCCGAGCTGGTCCTTCACGTACTGGCTGAGGATCGGCATCGCCGTCATGTGGTCCACGGTCTTCTGGAAGAAGCCCTGGAGCTGGCCCGCGTGGAGGTCCATCGTGAGCAGCCGGTCGATGCCGGCGGCCTCCATGCAGCGAGCCATCAGGCGGGCGGTGATCGGCTCGCGCGGGGCGGACTTCTTGTCCTGGCGCGAGTAGCCGTACCAGGGGCTGACCGCGATCACGCGGTGGGCCGAGGCGCCGACGGCCGCGTCGACCATCACGAGCAGCTCCATGAGCGCGTCGTTGACGGTCATGCCCTCGGACTCGTTCCCCGCGATCGACTGGACGATGAAGATGTCGGCGCCGCGGATCGACTCCTCGTAGCGGCAGTAGACCTCGCCGTCGGAGAAGGTGCGGAGGTCGGCAGCCACCGGCGTGACCCCGACCTTGTCGGCGATCTTGTGCCCGAGCTCCTGGCTGGCGCGGCCGGCCGCGAGCATGAGCCGCTTGTCGTAGCCGTGCGGGATGCTGTTGCTGGGCACGGGCTCGACCTGGCTGTCGACGCTCATTCGGGGCGTTCCTCTTGGGCCGGAGGCTTGCTGTATCCCTCGATGGTCCGCTGCTTCGCGTCGGAGTAGGACAGGGCTCCCCCGGGCACGTTCTTGCGGATCACCGAGCCGGCCCCAGTGTACGCCCCGTCGCCGACGTCCACAGGCGCGACCAGCGAGGTGTGGACGCCTGTCCTCACGCCTCTCCCGATCGTCGTGCGGTGCTTCTCGCGGCCGTCGTAGTTGGCGGTGATCGAGCTGGCGCCGAGGTTGGCCCCCTCGCCTATGTCCGCGTCGCCCACGTAGGAGAGGTGCGGGACCTTGGCTCCCGCGCCGATGGTCGAGTTCTTGACCTCCACGAAGGTGCCCACCTTCGCGTTCTCCTCCAGGCGGGCGCCGGGCCTCAGGTAGGCGAACGGGCCGACGGTCGCGCCTGGGCCCACCTCGGCCTCGGTCAGGACCGCGTGCAGCACGGTCGCGTCGTGGCCGATCTGCGAGTCGGCGATCGTCGCCTGGGGGCCGATCGTGGCGTTCTCGCCGATCTTGGTGGTGCCGGTGAGCGTGACGCCCGCGGCGATCGTGGTGTCCTGCCCGATCTCGACCGTGGCGTCGATCGCGACCGTGGCCGGCGCGGTGAAGGCCACGCCGTTCGTCGCGTGGCGCTCGATGAGCTGGCGGCGGGCGAGCGCGTCGATCCCGATGAGGTCGGCGCGGGTGTTGACGCCCATTGCCGAGCGGACGTCCTCCGTGCGATGGGCGGCGAGGGTCCGGCCGGCCTCGCGGAGGACCGGGAAGACGTTCGTCAGGTAGCGCTCGCCGCGATCCTCGCCCACCTGGTCGAGCGCTTCCAGGAGATCCGAGGCCGCGAAGGCGTAGCTGCCGATGTTGATCTCGCGGATGGCCAGCTCCTCGGGGGTGGCGTCGCCCTCGTGCTTGGTCTCGACGATGCGCTCCACGTCGCCGTCCGCGCCTCGGACCACGCGGCCGTAGCCGGCGGGGTCGAGCTCCTCCGTCGTCAGGAGGGTGGCCGCGGCCTCCGCCTCCTCGTGCTCGCTCACCAGGCCGGAGATCAGCTCGGGCGAGACGAGGGGGTGGTCGCCGGAGAGGACGACCACCGTGCCGGCCCGCTCGATCGCGGTCCGGGCGGCGAGGACGGCGGAGCCGGTGCCCTCGCCCTCCGTCTGGGGGGCGATCTCGACCTCGGCGCCGGTCGCCTGCAGGTGCTCGTCGACGCCCTCGCCGGGGCGGGTTATGCAGACGACGCGACCGGCCCCCGCCTGCCGCGCGGCCTCGATCACCCACTCGACCATGGGGCGCCCACACACGGGATGGAGCACCTTCGGCAGCGACGAGCGCATCCGGGTGCCGTGGCCCGCGGCCATGATGAGGACGGTCAGCTCGCCGGCCATCTCGGGCTCAGCCTAACGCGGGGCGGTGGTACCGTCGCGCAGGGGCTGTCCCTGGGGGGTCGTCTAACGGAAAGACACGCGGTTTTGGTCCGCGGAATGGGGGTTCGATTCCTCCCCCCCCAGCTCGAACTCCCGCTTTGAGCGCGACGTACGGGTGGTTTACATCCCCCGGTGCCAATGGCGCCATCCAGTGGGCATGTCAGGGTCGGACGCATGCCGCGGAGCGGTCCCACCTACACGGAGGCAGAGGCCCGGGAGGCCATCGCCGCGTCGCTCAGCTTCAGTGGGGCTCTCCGGCGGCTAGGAATGTGTCCGACGGGCGGCGGTCACGCGATCCTGCGGAAGTACGCGGAGCTATGGGGCATCTCCACCGCACACTTCGACGTGGCAGAAGCGAAACGGCGGGCGATGCGCCGCCGAATGCGTCCACTCGAAGAGGTTCTGGTGGAGAACTCGAGCTACTCGCGTCACGCGCTCAAGCGCCGGCTGTACGCGGAGGGCTTGAAGCAACGAGAGTGCGAACTATGCGGCCAGGGGGAGCTGTGGAAGGGAAAGCCCATTGCACTGATCCTCGACCACGTCAACGGGGTGTCGTCCGACAACCGGATCGAGAACCTGCGGATCGTCTGCCCGAACTGCGCCGCGGCCTTGCCGACGCATTGCGGTCGGAACGTCCGGATGATCGAGCCGCGCACCTGTCTCAGGTGTGGGAAGAGCTTCCGCGCTCGTACGTCACGACAGGCCTACTGCTCCAAAGCGTGCGGCCTCCACGCGCCGCCGCTCCCGGGACCGCGACCGGGGCGCCGCAAGGTCGAGCGGCCGCCAGTCGCGCAACTGCTCTGCGAGGTCGAAACGCTCGGCTCCGGGGTACCGGGAGGAAGTACGGCGTCTCCGACAACGCCGTCCGGAAGTGGCTCCGGGCAGAAGGGGTGGAGCCGCCGCGGCAGAGATGGGCCGGCGGCCGCGGCCGGAGAGGTACCGCGGGAGGCCTCACCCCACGGGGATCAGCTCCACGCCGCGGCCCGGCACCAGGTCGGGCGGGGCCTCCGAGATCGAGATGACCTGCAGGGCGCAGCCGCAGTCGCAGGCGAGCGTCTCCAGTTCCTCCAGCGAGCCGTAGGCCTCGAAGACGTCGGTGCAGTCCTCGTCGCAGCAGATGAGTGCGGCGTAGAGCATGCGGTCATGGTGGGAGCCGTGCCGGACGGCTTGCACGGGGTGTTGCGGTGGGCGCTAGCGGCGGCGGTCCTCGCCCTCGCGCGGGACGGTGCCCGCCTCCGCACCCGGCTCGTGGGCCGGGCCGCGGGAGGGCATGATGCCCAGCACCCGCATGGCCTTCAGGCCCAGGCCGAGCCGCTCGCGGCCGTCGGTCGAGGAGACGTCCAGCCCGGTCAGCTCCCGTACGCGCTCCAGCCGGTAGCGGATCGTGTGGCGATGGGTGAAGAGCTTCTCGGAGGTGCGGGCCACGCTGCCGTCCTCGTCGAGGAACGTCTCGAGCGTGCGCACCAGCTCGGTCTCGTACTGGTCGTCGTAGGCGAGGAGCGGCGCGACGGTCTCCTCGTGGAAGCGCTCGAGCTCGGCGGGGTCGTCGCTCATCGCCGGCAGCAGCAGCCGGTACGCGCCGGTCGCCTCGAACGACAGCACCATGTCGCCCTGGGCCTCGGCGACGTTGGCCGCGAGCAGCGCCTCGAACCCCGCGCGGTGCACGTCGACCGGATCCGCCGCCGGGCGGCTCACCCCGATCACGATCGAGAACGACTGGAGGTTGCTCTCGAGCTCGCGCCGCAGCGACTCGCCGACGCGCCCCGCGAGCTGCGGGTCGCCGGCCGGGACGACCACCACGAGCTCCGCCGCCACGGGCGCGTGCACGTTGCGCGAGCTCGCGACCTGCACCGGCGCCGCGAGTGCTCCGGACGCCACGCCGCGCGCCGCGCGCTCCGCCATGGCGAGCACGCGGGCGCGCCAGTCGCCCTCCTCGGGGCGATGCGGGTGCGCGCGGGCGACGATCACGCTGGCGCCGGCCGAGAGGTCGGAGCCGAGCTCCTTCCCGCGCGCGACGATGTTGTCGCGGTCGGTGACGCGCCGCTCGAGGAGGTCGCAGACGAAGCTCGCCACCGCGGCCTCGCTGGCGCGCTCCGGGCCGCGCGAGCGCTCGACCTCGAGGGCGATCAGCGTGCCGACCATCCGGACGAGCGCCGCCGGCGGCGGCTCGCCGCGCGGGCGGTAGCGCAGCTCCCCGACGGGCGAGTCGGCCACGCGCAGCGGCAGCACCTCGCGGCCGGGCGCGCCGGACAGCACGGCCCGCTCGTCGTCGGGCGACTGGGCCGCGACCGCCAGGACGCTGCTCGCGCTGTCCACCACCGCCACGCTGGCGTTCAGCGCGCGGGCGGTCGCGCGGGCGACCTCGGGCAGCCCGGCACCGGCCTCGACGGCCGCCGAGACGTCGGTGAACGCCTCGAGGAACGCGCTTCCGGTGGGGTTTTCCGTCCGTGCTGCCATGCGCAGAAGATTAGGCGCGCCGCGCGCGAGCGGGCGGCTACGCCCAGGTGTCGTAGGTCCAGACGACGGCCGCGCCGAGCAGCACCCCGACCATCAGGAGCGAGGCCAGGATGAACAGCGTCAGGAAGCTCGCCGCGACCCGCTCCCACAACCGCCCGTAGGACGCCCAGGCGGGCGCGAGGATGAACGTGATCCAGCAGATGAAGACGATCAGGCCGGCGAGGCCGAGCGACACCTCGAGCGGCGAGAGGTCGGCGGGCATGGCCACGATTGTGGCGCATCGGGTCGACGCGCTCATGGCGCGCGGTCGCGGAGGCGCGTGACGATCGCCTCCGGGAGCCGCTCGCCGGCAGCCGCCGCGGCCGCCGCGTCGGCGTAGATCCCGAACACGGTCGGGCCCGAGCCCGTCACGCGCGCGGCGAGGGCACCGGATTCGCGGACGGCGGTGAGCGTGTCCTCGAGCTCCGGCCGCAGCGACACGGCGGCGGCCTCGAGGTCGTTCTCGAGCCGGGCGGCGAGGCCGGCGGCCGGGAGTGCCGCGAGCTCGCGCAGCGCGTCCGGGTCGAGCCGGTCGCGCGTTGAGGCGATGCGGTCGGCCTCGGCGTAGACCGCCGCCGTGGAGAGGCCCGTGGCGGCCGGGACGAGGACCACCGGCAGCGGTTCGAGCGCGACGGGCTCCACGTGCTCGCCGGCGCCGGTCACGAGCGCGTGGCGGGGCTCGATCTGGCTCGCGACGTCCGCGCCGATGCGCGCGCCGAGCTCGCGCAGGGCGGCGGCGCCGAGCGGGTCGCCCGCCAGGCGGTTGGCGGCGCGGAGGACGGCGGCGGCGTCGGCGCTTCCGCCGCCGAGGCCCGCGGCCACCGGGATCCGCTTCTCGATCGCCACGCGCAGCGGGGGCAGGTCGCCGCCCAGCGCGGCGCGCAGCTCGTCGATCGCCGCCTGGGCGAGGTTCGGCCCCTCGACGCCCGGCGCGATCACCTCGTCGGGCGGGGATGGCGCCCGCTCCACCGCGACGGCGTCCGCCAGCTCGAGCGAGGCGAACAGCGACGCCAGCTCGTGCAGGCCGTCGGCGCGTACGCGCCCCACCTGGAGGACGAGGTTGAGCTTGGCCGGGGCGGTCTCCTCGATCATCGGGGGCTCGCCGTCCCGAGCGCATCGGCCAGCGCGAGGAAGTCGGCCGGCCCGAGGCGCTCCGCGCGCGCGTCGGCGGGGTGCCCCAGCGCGACCAGCGCCTCGCGCGCTCGCTCGCGCACCCCCTCCGGCGCGCCGGGCGCGAGCGCGAGCGATCCCGCCAGGGCCTTCCGCCGGTGCGCGAAGGCCGCGTGGACCAGGTCCGCCACGGCCCGGGCGGGCGGCTCCGCCGTCCGCCGCAGCACGACGATCGCGGACTCGACCCGCGGCGCCGGGTGGAACACGGACGCCGGCACCCGCCGCTCCACCCGCACCTCGCAGGCGAGCTGGGCGAGCACCGAGGTAGCCCCGTAGGTCTTCGACCCGGGCGGGGCGGCCAGCCGCTCGCCGACCTCGCGCTGCACCATCGCCACGCACAGTCGCATCGCGGGCAGCTCGGCCACGGCTCGAAGGACCACGGTGGCGGCCACCCCGTACGGCAGGTTCGCCACCACCTTCGACGGCGGCGGCCGCAGCGCGCCGAGGTCGAGCCTGACCGCGTCGGCGAGGTGCAGCGTGGTGTTGCCGTACGGGCCGAGCGCGTCGCGCAGGGCGGGCTCGAGGGTGGCGTCGACCTCCACCACGTGCAGGTGCCCGACGCGCGGAGCCAGGTACTCCGAGAGGACGCCGAGGCCGCCGCCGACCTCGAGCACGACGTCCGCGCCGTCGAGCTCGGCGGCGCGGCCGATGACGCCGAGGACGTTGTCGTCGATCAGGAAGTTCTGCCCGAGCTCCCGGTTGGGGCGCACCCCGAACTCGCGCAGGCGGCGCAGGCTGGCCTGGCGCGGGAGACCGTCGCTCACCAGCCGAACACGCGTGCGGCGGTAGCCTCCACCGTCGCCTCGAGCTCCTCGTACGGCACGCCGCGCAACTCCGCCACGAACTCCGCCGTCTGGACGACGTTCGCGGGCTCGTTCGGCTTGCCGCGGACGGGTTGCGGCGCGAGGTAGGGCGAATCGGTCTCGACCATCAGGAGCTCGGCCGGCACGTCGCGCGCCGCGGCCTGGAGGTCGGTGGCCTTCAGGTAGGTGACGTTGCCCGCGAACGAGCACACGTAGCCGCGCTCCACGCACTCGTCGAGCCGGCTCGGCGCCGAGAAGCAGTGCATGACCACGGTGACCCCCTCGGCCCGGTCGCGCAGCACCGCGAAGGTGTCCTCCTCCGCGGCGCGCGTGTGGATCACCAGCGGGAGCCCGTGCCGGCGCGCGAGCTCGATCTGCGCCTCGAACGCCGCGCGCTGCGCATCGCGCGAGGCGTAGTCGCGGAAGTAATCGAGGCCGGTCTCGCCGATCGCCACGGCGCGCTCGTCGCCCGCGGCGGCGTCGATCGCCGCGCGGGCCGTCTCGTCGAAGTCGTCGGCCTGGTTGGGATGGTGGCCGACGATCGCGAAGACCCCGTCGTGCGCGCGGGCAGCAGCGAGGGCTCGCTCGATCGAGTCGGGGTTCATGCCCACCGTCGCGATGCGCCGTATCCCGCTCTGGCGCGCGCGGGCGACGAGCTCGTCGTCGGGAGGCGAGCAGCTGTCCAGGTGGCAGTGGCTGTCGATCACGCCGACTGGGGCTGCTCGATCCGCGGGAAGAGCGGCGCGAGCTCGCCCACCCGGGTGCCGCCCCCGAGCGCGCCGATGCGCGCGACGTCGAGCGACACGTCGGCGTGGCCCAGCGCGCCCAGCACGCGCTCCGCCGACGCCGGCATGAACGGAAGCACGAGCACGGACGCCACGCGTAGTCCTTCCGCGATGCCGTACAGCGTCGCGTCGAGCTCGGCTGCGGAGCCGGGGTCCTTCGCCAGCTTCCACGGTTCTGTCTCCTGCACGTACTGGTTGACCCGGCGGATCAGCTCCCAGATCGCGCCGAGCGCCTGGCTCAGCTCGACGCGGTCGAAGTGCCCCGTCACGCGCTCGGCGAGGTCGGCGTAGTCGTCCGCGAGGGCCGCCGGAGCCTCGGCGTCGGGAACGACCCCGTCGCGAAAGCGGCCGATCATCCCGATCGTGCGCGACGCCAGGTTGCCGTACTCGTTCGCCAGCTCGCTGGTGTAGCGCGTCTCGAGATCCGCCGGCGAGATGTTGCCGTCCTGCCCGAAGCCGACGGAGGCGAACAGGTAGTAGCGCAGCGCATCGACGCCGAAGACCTCGGCCACGTCGAAGGGGTCGATCACGTTGCCGAGCGACTTGGACATCTTGTGCTCGTCCATGAGCAGATAGCCGTGGATGCACTCCCGCTCGGGAACCTCGATGCCCGCGGCCATGAGCAGCGCGGGCCAGAAGACGGCGTGGAACTTGAGGATGTCCTTCCCGATCAGGTGGACGCTCGCGGGCCAGAACCGGTCGGTGAGGTCCTCGCCCTCGCGCGCGAACGAGAGCGCCGTGTAGTAGTTCAGGAGCGCGTCGAACCAGACGTAGAAGACGTGCCCTTCGTCCCACGGCACAGGCACGCCCCAGGTGATCTTCCCGCGCGTGAGCGACACGTCCTGGAGGCCGCCCTTGATGAACGAGAGCGCCTCGTTGTAACGGACCCTCGGGGTGATCCAGTCGGGCCGCTCCGCGTAGAGGCGCTCCAGCGGCTCCTGGAACTCCGACAGCTTGAAGAAGTAGTTGTCCTCGCGCTCGCGCGTGAGCTCGATGAGGTGGATCGGGCAGCGATTCCCCTCCGCGAGCTCGGCCTCCGTCTTGAAGTCCGCGCAGCGCGGGCAGTACCAGCCCTCGTAGACGCCCGAGTAGACGTAGCCGCGGTCGTACACGCGCTGGAGCACCTCCTGCACGCGCTCCACGTGCCGCGGATCCGACGTGCGGATGAAGAAGTCGTTCGACGCGTTCACGAGACCGACGAGCTGCTGGAACTTCGCGGCGTTGCGATCGGCCAGCTCGCGCGGCGCGACGCCCTCGCGCTCCGCCGCCTGTGCGACCGGCTCGCCGTGCTCGTCCGTCCCGGTGAGGAAGAAGACCTCCTCCCCGCGCTGGCGCATGTGCCGCGCGAGCACGTCGGCCGCGATGGTCGTGTACGCGTGGCCCAGGTGCGGCTGGGCGTTGACGTAATAGATCGGCGTGGTGACGTAGTAGGTCACGCGGCGATGCTACCGGCGGGTTCATCGCGTCACGCGTGCGTCCGGGCGCGAGCACCCGGCCCGCCGGAGCGCGAGCTTGCGGCTACGAACGCACGGCCGCGCCGCAGCGAGCCGAACGGACCGCGAGGCCTGCCGAGGAGCCCTGCGGCCGCGACCAGGCCGGCACAGGCGGCAAGCCAGCCGAGGTCGAACGCGCTGTCGCCTCGCCCCGGCGCGCGGACTTCGGGCGCGGCCGCCGATGCGGCGGCGCGATGCCGCACGTCCGGACGGACCGCGGCTGCGTCCTGGGAGGCGCCGGGTGCAGCACCGAGCGACGGCGGCGGTGCCGGGTGCGGCGCGCCCCGGGAGGGCGAAGCCGACCGGCGAGTGGAAGGCTCGGCGCTTGCGGTCGCGGTCGCGGCCGCGCGCGGGGGTCGGATGCCCGCGGCGGGAGCCGGAGCGGCCGCGGGTGCGAGGGCGCGCACCGCCTGACCGGAGACCGGCGTGCCGGCCGGAGCCCGAGCCGGTCCCGCGGCCAGAGCCCGCCCCGCAGCCAGGATCGGCCCGGCGGCTGGGACCGGCCCTGCGCTCACGGCTCGTATCGCAGCCGCCGCCGGTCCCGCCGCCGTGGCCGAGATCGCGCCGGCGAGGGCGGGCAGCGGCGCGAGGGCGGGCGCGGGCGCGGGCGCGGCCGTGACGGGCGGGGCCGGGACGGTCGTGGGCGCCAGCGGCTCCGGCAGCGCGACCGGCACGGGGCGTGGGGAGGCCGGGCGCTCGCTCGGCGCCGCCGGCGGGGGCAGGAGCGTCAGCGGGTCGCGGTAGCCGTGGCGCGAGCCGGCCTCGCGCACCCCGAAATGCAGGTGGGGCTCCTCCGCCGAACGCCGCCCGGTGGTGCCGACCGTCCCGATCGCGTCGCCGGCGCTCACCGGCTCGCCGCGGCGGACGGACGCCCCGGCCAGGTGGAGGTACGACGTGTCGAAGGTCCCGTCGGCCGTCCGGACAGAGACCGTCACGCCGGAGTCGCCGGCGATCCCCGCGAACGTCACGACGCCGGCCGTCGCGGCGGCCACGCGCGTCCCAGGCGGAGCGGCGATGTCGATCCCGCGGTGCTGCCCGCGCGCGTAGGGGTCGTCGCCGTTGCGATAGGACGTGAGCACCTCCCCCTCCACGGGCCATCGCCACCCGGGCGACGCGCCGGCATCCGGCGCGATCGAGAGCGCGAGGAGGGTGAGCAGGGACAGGGCTGAGGCGAGGGCGGATCGGGTCATGCGGCCGACCGTAAGCTCGCTTCCCCCGCCGGAGCCCGGGGCCGAAACACGGATGTGCGATCTGTAACGCCGCTGTAACGGAAGCGCCCGTTACGAACGGGGCGAGGGGTCAGTCGTCACGCGCGAGGAACGCCTTGTACAGCGCGTTCGCGCCCTCGCCCGTCAGCCCCGCCACGACCCCCGCCGCGGGCCGCGGCTTGGCCCCGGCCTCGACGAGCGCCCGAAGCGCGTCGAGCGATCGCGCCGAGACCTCCCCCGCCGCCGGCTCCGGCGCCCCCGCCACCACCAGCACCACCTCGCCGCGCGGCTCCTCGTCGCGGTACCGCGCAGCCAGCTCGGCCGCGGTTCCCCGGACCACCTCCTCGTGCACCTTCGTCAGCTCGCGGCACACGGCGGCCTGGCGCTCCAGGTCCACCTCGGCCAGCACCTCGAGCGTCGCGGCGAGCCGCCGCGGGGACTCGAACGCCACCAGCGTCCCGCCCGGCTCGGCCAGGACCTCGCGCAGCCGTCCCGCCTTGCGCGGCAGAAAGCCGACGAAACGCCACGAGTCCGCGGGCAGCGCCGAGGCCACGAGCGCCGCCAGCGGCGCCGACGGTCCCGGCAGCACCTCCACCACCAGCCCGGCCGCCGCGCACGCGCGCACGAGCACGTAGCCGGGGTCGGAGATCAGCGGCATGCCGGCGTCCGACACCAGCGCCACCGTCTCCCCCGCCCGCATCCGCTCCACGAGCTGCGCCGCCCGCGACTCCTCGTTGTGCTCGTGGTAGGAGACGAGCGGCGCGCTCACCCCGTAGCGCTCGAGCAGCTTGCCGGTCTTGCGCGTGTCCTCGCACGCGACCACGTCGGCCTCGCGCAGCGCGGCGAGCACGCGCAGGGTCACGTCCTCGAGATTGCCGATCGGCGTGGCGCACACCACGAGCCGGCCGCCCATCAGACCGCCCCCCGCTCGAGCGCCAGGATCCCCGCGCCGATCATCCCGGCCTCCTCCCCCAGCTCGGCGGCCACGATCCGCACACCCGCCGACGGAGGCAGCGCGGTCGCCGCCGCCACCTCGCGCGCCGGGCCGAGCAGCAGCTCGCCGGCCGCGACCGCCCCGCCGCCGACCACGATCACCTCGGGCTGGAACGCGTTCGCCAGCGACGCCAGCCCCGCCCCGAGCCGCCGGCCCACGAGCGCCAGCACCTCGACGGCCGCCGGGTCGCCGCTGTGCGCCAGCTCGGTCACGAGCGCCCCGGTGATCTCGCGTCCGGCGGCCAGAGCGCGCCCGAGGCCCGACCCCGGCACCCGCTCGGCCGCCACGCCGCCCTCGCGCCCCATCGCCCTGCCCGACGCCAGCGCCTCCAGGCAGCCGCGGTTCGGGCACCGGCCCTGGCACGGCGGGCCGTCCACGTCGATCACCACGTGCCCGAGCTCCCCGCCGCCGCCGCGCGCGCCGCGGTAGAGCCGGCCGTCGAGCAGCATTCCGCCCCCGATCCCGGTGCCGAGCGTCAGCATCAGCGCGTGCCGCGCTCCCCTCGCGGCGCCCGCCCGCGCCTCGGCGAGCAGCGCGAGGTTGGCGTCGTTGTCGACCCAGACCGGGAGCCCGAGCCGCTCGGCCATCACGTCGCGGAACGGAACGCCCTCGAGCGGCAGGTGCACGCTGTACTCCGACGTTCCGGTGGCCTGATCCACCACCGAGGGGACCCCGAACCCGACCCCGGCCACGTCCGGAGCCGCCGCCCGCGCCTCCGCGACAGCGCCCGCGAACACGTCGAGCGTCTCGTCGCGATCCTCGCCGCGCCAGAACCGGTGCACGCGCTCGCGGACGCCGAGGGAGCCGTCCACGACGCCGCCGAGGAGCTTCGTGCCTCCCGCGTCGATCCCGATCACGCGCGCCGCCGACATGGCCGCTGTGTATACACGTGCCATGCCCCACGACGCCCCCGGCGGTCCTCCGCCACCCCAGGGACCGCCGCAACCGCCCCCGTCGCCGGGACCGCCGGGACCGCCGCAGTACAAGGTCTACCGCTCCCGCCGCGGCCTGCTCGACCGCCTGCGCAGCGACCGGCCGGGGGGCGGCGAGAGCCCGCTGCGCCGCCGGCGCGGCCGCGGCGACCGCCCGCCCGGCCTGCCCGGCGCGCCGGCCCACGGCAAGCCGCTCTGGCGCCGCGCTCTCCGCTACGCGCTGCTGGGCGCGGCCGCCTGGCTCCTGTTCAGCTTCGTCGTCTTCATGGTCAGCGCCCAGACGCAGGAGGGCGTCTCGAACCGCACCGAGAACGCGCTGTCCGGCGGTGGCAGCCTCATCACCGGCAGCACGGTGCTCGTGCTCGGATCGGATCAGCGGCCGAAGGGCACGAAGGAGCCCGGCGCCCGCGGCGCGCCCTCGCGCGCCGACAGCATCATGCTGCTCCACGTCGGCGTCGGCAGCGTCCGCAAGCTGTCGATCCTGCGCGACTCGTTCGCGAACATCCCCGGAAACGGCCAGGGCCGCATCAACGCCGCCTACGCGTTCGGCGGGGCCGCGCTCCAGATCGAGACCGTCGAGGAGTTCATGGGCAACGGGCTCGAGATCAACCACGTGATCGAGGTGGACTTCTCGAACTTCCCGGAGCTGATCGACGCGCTCGGCGGCGTCGACGTCACGCTCGACAACTGCCTCAAGTCCGACCGCTTCGGCGACAAGCGCGTCCGGCTGAGCAAGGGCGAGCACCACCTCAGCGGCCGCGAGGCGCTCCGCTTCGCGCGCGTGCGCAAGAACAGGTGCGCGCCGAACGAGGACGACCGCGCCCGCGCCCGGCGCCAGCAGCAGGTGCTCGCGGGCATGCGCAGCCGGCTGGTGCACCCGAAGAACTGGCCGAGCTCGTTCGTCCGCGCCCCGTGGATCTCGTGGGAGGCGCCGCGCGCGCTCCGCACGGACATGAAGGGCCCCGGCCTGCTCGCGCTGTTCACGGACCTGCTCACCGGCGGCAGCGGCGAGAGCAAGGTGCTCGACTTCGACGCGGTCAACGGCGACGGGTCGCTGCGCGTCACGCGCGAGGCGCGCGCGGAAGCCGTGGAGGAGCTGACCGGGGGCTAGTCCGAGGAGGACGAGGACTTCGACTCGGACTTGGTGGACGAGCCCGAGTCGGACTTCGAGTCGCTCTTCTTCGACTCCGAGGAGGAAGAGGACGACGACGAGCCGGAGTCGTCCGAGGAGCTGGACCCCGCGCCCGACTTCTTGCGCCCGTAGTCGGTCGTGTAGAAGCCGGAGCCCTTGAAGTGGACCGCCGGCGCGTGGAGCACGCGCTGCACGGGCGCCCCGCATTCCTGGCAGACCGTGATCGGGTCCGCGCTCATCCGCTGCATCACCTCGAAGGTGTGCCCGTTCTCGCAGCGGTAGTCGTAGAGCGGCATCGCGGCGCCGAGTCTATTGACGCGCGGGGCGCCGCTCTAGACAGCCTGCGTGAAGGGCTGCTCCGCGCCCGGCGGGCGCGGCACGTCGAGATCGTCGAGGAGCGAGACCCCGAGGCAGTGCCACACGACCCAGGCGGTCACGTGGCTAGTGGCTTTGTAGGCGATGCTCACCATCGGCGGCGACCCGATTTCCACCATATACGAGCTCTCCGCGAATCGCCTCTTCCAAAAATGCCCTGTTTGCGGGGATATCGCGAGCGTCATCGCGCCCAGATGGGGCCTCCGGCGCGTCCTCTAGGGTTCCCGCGGTGCCGGACGCAGCCCAGGACAAGGTCACGATGGACAAGATCGTCGCGCTCTGCAAGCGGCGCGGCTTCATCTTCCAGTCGTCGGAGATCTACGGCGGCCTGGCGTCGACCTACGACTACGGCCACTACGGCGTCCTCCTGAAGACCAACGTGAAGTCGGAGTGGTGGCGCGCGATGGTCCACGAGCGCGACGACATCGTCGCCCTCGACGCGGCCATCCTCATGCACCCGAGGACTTGGGAGGCCTCCGGCCACCTGGAAGGGTTCACCGACCCGCTCGTGCAGTGCCTCGGCGAGTGCAAGAAGCGCTGGCGCGAGGATCACCTGCGCGAGGCGCAGCCGGAGGGCGAGCTGAGCTGCCCCGAGTGCGGCGGCGAGCTGTCCGAGCCGCGCAACTTCAACCTCATGTTCAGGACCCACATGGGCCCCGTCGAGGAGGAGGGCAACGCGATCTACCTGCGCCCGGAGACGGCCCAGGGCATCTTCGTGAACTTCAAGAACGTCCTCCAGTTCTCGCGCAAGCGCCCGCCGTTCGGGATCGCGCAGGTCGGCAAGTCGTTCCGCAACGAGATAACGCCTGGAAACTTCGTCTTCCGCACGCGCGAGTTCGAGCAGATGGAGATGGAGTTCTTCGTCCCGCCCGACGACGCCGGCCGCTGGTACGACACCTGGCGCGAGACGCGCCGCGCGTGGTACGAGGAGCTGGGCATCCGCCCCGACCACCTGCGCCTGCGCGACCACGAGGCCGACGAGCTCTCGCACTACTCGAGCGCGACCGCCGACGTGGAGTACCTCTTCCCGATCGGCTGGTCCGAGCTCGAGGGCATAGCCAACCGCGGCAACTTCGACCTGACCCAGCACATGGAGCACTCGGGCGAGAAGCTCGACTACGTGGACTCCGCCACCGGCGACCGCTACATCCCGCACGTGATCGAGCCGGCCGCCGGCGCCGACCGCGCCACGCTGGCCTTCATGGTCGACGCCTACGACGAGGAGGAGGTCGAGGGCCGTGAGCGCGTGGTGCTGCGGCTCCACCCGCGCCTCGCGCCCGTGAAGGTCGCCGTGCTGCCGCTCGTGAACAAGGACGGCCAGCCCGAGCGCGCCCGCGAGATCTACGAGGAGCTGCGCAGGCGGATGCCCGCCGAGTACGACTCGGGCGGGTCGATCGGCAAGCGCTACCGCCGCCAGGACGAGATCGGCACGCCGTGGGGCGTGACCGTCGACCACCAGACGATGGAGGACGGCACGGTCACGCTGCGCGACCGCGACTCGCTCGACCAGACGCGCTACCCGGCCGACGAGCTGCCGGCGCTGCTGAGCGAGCGGCTGGCGGCGCCCTGGACGAGCCCGAAGCTGGGGTAGGCGAAGCCGCCCCGCCCGCCCCGCTAGCGCTTCCGCAGCGCCCGCTCCACCACCAGCCGCGCCGCGCGCAGCGACGACGGCTTGAGGCGGCCGGCCCGGTCGCAGGGCGAGTGGCGGCACGGCTCGCCGTCGCGGCCCACGCCCAGCTTCATCCCGCGCATCCCGAGCAGCTCGAACTCGCGGTGGTCCGAGTTGCCCGTGCCGTCGTCGCGGACCCAGGCGACGGCGACCCGCTCGGTCCGCGCGGCCGACAGCAGCTCGCGCTCCACCCGCGCGCGCGTGGCGCCGGCCGGCGAGCGGACCCAGAACGGGCGGTCGCGGCCGACCTCGTCGAGCGACAGGGCGTAGCGCAGGCGCCCGGCCAGCCCGCGGCGCTTGACCATTCGCGCCAGCGCGAGCGCCCCGAGGTGGTCCGGCGAGCCCGTGTAGATCCGCTCCTCCGCGCCGGTCGCGACGAGCCAGACGTCGCAGCCCGGGTCGAGCCCGCGCAGCCGCGGCGCCAGCTCGGCGAGCACGCCGAGACCCGAGGCGTTGTCGTTGGCGCCCGGCGCGTTCGGCGTCGTGTCGGTGTGGGCCATCACGATCCGCAGGCACGTGCGCGGCGTCTCGAGCACGCCGATCACGTTCCGCGAGCGGCCGCGCCCGCGCACGCCGAACCGCTGCACCTCGATCGCCAGCCCGGCCGCTGCGAAGCGCTCGCGCATGGCGATGTGAGCCCGCCGCTCGGCGGCCCCCGCCGCCGGCCGCGGCCCGTCGCGCGCGATCGCGACCGCCACGTCGTGGGCCGTCTCGCGCTCGCCCGAGCCCGCGGGCGCCGCCGGCAGCGCCGCCGCGACAGCGACCGCGCCGAGCACGGGGGCCAAACGCACGCCGCCAGCCTAACGGATTAGACTGGCCGCCCGGCCAACTTTTCAGCAGGGAGGACGACCACAGTGGCTACAGCGGAGGCCCCCAGGCAGGCGATCGACCACGTCTCGTACGAGGACCTCTACCGCCGCTGGGAGAAGGGCAACTGGAGCGCCTGGGACATCGACTTCGCCCGTGACCGCACCGACTGGCAGGAGACCTTCGGAGACCTGGAGCGCCGCGCCGCGCTGTGGAACTACTCGATGTTCTTCCACGGCGAGGACTCGGTGACCGACAACCTCTCGCCCTACATCGACGCCGCCCCGCGCGAGGAGCAGGTGTACTTCCTGACGACCCAGCAGGTCGACGAGGCGCGCCACTCGGTCTTCTTCGACCGCTTCATGCGCGAGGTCGCGGGCCGCGGCGACGGGACGACCGCCAGCACGCTCGAGGCCACCCGGCCGGAGCTCTCCTGGGGCTTCCGCAAGACCTTCGC
Organism: Thermoleophilaceae bacterium; assembly: GCA_036386455.1. GTDB lineage: Bacteria > Actinomycetota > Thermoleophilia > Solirubrobacterales > Thermoleophilaceae > AC-37. The sequence continues at coordinate 6,781 of DASVVS010000087.1, read as the reverse complement.
GAAGCTCGACAAGGTCGCCGACGAGCTGCGCCGCGACCGCTCGATCCCGAACTTCGCGCGCAGCATCTTCATGTACCACTTCCTCGTCGAGGCCACGCTCGCGCAGCCCGGCCAGCACTTCATCCAGGGCTACTGCGAGGAGCGCGGCGTGCTGCCCGGCTTCCTCGAGGGGATGACGAACGTCTCGCGCGACGAGCAGCGGCACATCGGCTTCGGCGTGAAGTGCCTGTCGGACCTTTACAAGCAGGACCCCGAGTGCGCGGACGCCGTCTCCGACCTCCTGCGCGAGGTCATCCCGTTCATCACAGCCGTGTTCGTCCCGCCGAACTGGGACCGCCGCTACACCGAGGTCTTCGGATCGACGATCGAGGAGGTCTACGAGCAGGGAATGGCCTCGCTCGACCAGAAGCTGCGCGCGGCCGGGATGCCGATCGAGGAGCTGCCCGGGCCGCCGCCGATCCCGCAGGACATGACCGCGCGCGAGCGGGCGGAGCGGGCGATCGCGCTGCTCGAGGCCGGCTACATAGGCGAGAAGACCGGCCCTCCGCACAAGGACCCGGAGAAGATCGGCCTGCTGTTCGACCTGATGAAGCGCTCGATCGACACGAGCGCGACGCCGAACGGCGGCGCCACGATCGCGTGGGACTTCTCGGACGCCGAGCCGTGGTTCATCCGCATCGACAACGGCAACACCGAGGCGAAGCAGGGCCGGCTCGAGAACGCCGACCTGGTGCTGCGCTGCCGCCTGGAGGACTGGACCGACGTGATCGCCCGCCGCCGCGACCCGCGCGTGGCCATCGCGACCGGCAAGATCCGCCCGCGCGGCAGCGTCAAGCTGTTGCTGCGGATGGGGAAGCTGTTCGGCCGCTAGCCGCGGAGGGCTCGCCGCCCGCCTCGAAGTCCGTGTGCGGCAGGATCCGGTCGAGCCACTTCGGCAGCCACCAGTTCCACTTGCCCATGATCTCCATGGTCGCGGGCACGAGCACGAGCCGCACGAGCGTCGCGTCGAGCGCGATCGCCACCGACAGCCCGAGTCCGATCTCCTTGATCGACGGGACGCCGGTCAGGGCGAAGACCGCGAAGACGGCGACCATGATCGCCGCCGCGCTCGAGATCGTGCGCGCGCTGCCGGCCAGGCCCTCCGCGACCGCCCTCTGCGTGTCGCCGGTCGCCTGGTAGCGCTCGCGGATCCGCGTGAGCAGGAACACCTCGTAGTCCATCGAGAGCCCGAACACGACCGCGAGCAGGAACGCGGGCGTGAGCGCCTGGACGTAGCCGAGGCTCTCGAACCCGAGGAAGCCGTCCATCCAGCCCCACTGGAACACCACCACGAGCACGCCGTAGGCGGCCGCCACCGACAGCAGGTTCATGAGCACGGCTTTGAGCGGGAGCAGGACCGACCGCAGCAGCACGAGCAGCACGACGTAGCTGAACGCGAGCACGAACAGGAGGATCTTCCAGAGCGACCCCGAGAGCAGGTCGACGAAGTCGCGGTTGAAGGCGGTAGCGCCGCCGACGTCCACGCGTGCGACGTCGCGCAGCGGATTGGCGCCGGAGCGCAGGCGCGCGAGCAGGGCCTCGGCCGCGTCGCTCTCGAAGTGCGGGCGCGGGGTCACCTTCACGAGCACGGCGGTCCCGTCGCGCGATACGACCGGCGCGCCGACCGCGGCGACGGCCTCGTCGCGCCGGGTGCGCTTCACGAAGCGCTCGACGGCGGCCTCGTTGCGCGAATCGCCGGCCTTGCCCTCCTCGAAGCGCGCCATCACGAGCGTCGGGCCCCCCGCCCCCTCGCCCATCAACTCGGCGGCGCGCTCGGCGGCGATCCGCGTCTCGTTCTCCTCGGGGAACTGGGCGAGCGCCCCGTTGCCCGACTCGAGCGACAGCGCCGGGTAAGCGATGGCGAGCATCACGAGGGCGCTCGCCAGGGCGGCGAGGCCTGGACGGCGCATGACGCGCCGCGTCCAGCGCTCCCAGAACGATCCGCGGGCGGGGTCGGAGCGGCCGCGGCGGCGGCCCATGCTGCGCTGCGCGCGGACGACCAGACCGGTGAGCGTGGCGGTGCGGCTGCGCGAGTACGCGCGCGCCCCGAGCATCCGCATCAGGGCCGGCAGCAGCGTGAGCGCACCGAGGATCGAGACCGCGACGACGACGATCGCCCCGAGCGCCATCGAGCGCATGGTCTGCGAGTTCACGAGGAACAGCCCGGCCAGCGAGACGATCACGGTGACACCGGAGAAGGCCACGGCGATGCCGGAGGTGCGCATCGATATCCGGCGTGCCTCCTCGGGCGACGCGCCCCTGTGGATCTCCTCGCGGTAGCGGGCGAGCACGAACAGCGAGTAGTCCACGGCCACGCCGATCCCGATCATCGACGCGGTGTTGGTCACGAACACCGACATGTCGGTCTGCTGCGAGAGCAGCCAGATCTCGGCGCCGGTCAGCATCACCGCCGCGAAGCCGAGCGCGAGCGGCAGCACGGCGGCGGCCAGCGAGCCGAACACCGCCAGCAGGATCAGCAGGACCACCGGGAAGCCGGTGAACTCGGCCGACGCCAGGTCCTCCTTCGTGACGTCCTGCATGCCGGCCCAGAGCGCCTCCTGACCGATCAGCTGAATCTCGACGTTCGGGCTCGCGCCGTCCTTCAGCTCCTTGCGGAGGTCCACGACGGCGTCGGCCACCTCGTTGCGCGAGCCGCCGACCCGCAGCGGGACCATCACGGCACGGACGTCGCCGGCACGCTGGATCCGCGGCTCGCCGCCGCCGCCCAGCAGCTCGACCCGCTCGCTGGCGCGCACCTCCTCGCGCACGCGCGCGATCGCCGCATCCACGTCGCCGCGGTCCGCCTCGCGGTCGAGCGCCAGCAGCGCGGCGAGGCCCTCGCGCTCCACGCCGGGGAAGCTCGGTATCGCGCGGTCCACGTTGGCGGACCCGGACCCGGGCGACGAGAAGCCGCCGCTCGTCAGGTGCTCGGTCTGCATCGCCGCGAACGGCATCGCCGCGATCAGCAGCACCAGCCAGGCGAGCGCCACGAGCCGCCGCCGCCTCTCGACGAAGTCCGACAGCCTGTCCATCGTGCGCTGCATCGCCTACTGAGCCCCCCGATCGTTCGCGCGGGCAATCTAACCGGAGGCCCGGACCGGCGGTGTGAACTAGGTCACGGCTTGGCGGCCGCGCTGTCGTGCACGACGGTGCCGGGCAGCGTGCCGTCGATGAACTGGCGCCACATCACGCGCCGGCGCGGCTTGCCGCTCGAGGTCCGCTCGATCGCGCCACGCTCGCCGGCGATCACGACCACGCGCGTGGCGGTCTTCCCGGTCCGCTGGAGCATCCCCGCGATCCGGTGCACCCACGGCCCCGGCAGATCCTCGACGAGTGCGGCGAGCACGTTCCTGCCGTTGTCGTCCCCGGCGAGGATCACGCACTTGCCCTTCTGCACGCCGAAGGTCGCGGCGCGCGCCTCCAGGTCCTCGACGAAGACCTGGCGCCCGCGGACCTTGAGGCTGTCGCCGAGACGGCCGAGCACGTAGAGCTCGCCGTCGAGCAGGAAGCCGGCGTCGCCCGTGTACACGCGCTCGCCCTCGAAGCGGGTCGTGCGCGGCCCCGCGGCCTCGCCGTGGTAGCCGTCGGCGATGCTGGGCCCGGCGAGCGAGATCTCGCCCACGACCCCGTCGCCCACCGGCCGCTGCTCGTCGTCCACGACGGTGCAGTCGATCTCCGCGTTCACGGGGCCGCAGCTCACGAGCCAGCCGTCGCCGTTGCCGATGCGATCGAGCTCGCCGAGCCGCGCCTCGTCCTCGACCACCACGGCGCCGTCGTGGCCGGTCGCCTTCCAGTCGGGCTTCACGACGCGCGCGACGGAGCTCATCGGCACGCCCGACACCTGCAGCGTGCCCTCGGCGAGCCCGTACGCGGGCGCGTACGTCTCGCGCTTGAAGCCGTACGGCTCGAGCCGCGCGGCGAAGCGGCCCAGCACCTCGGGGTCGTTGCGCTCGGCGCCGAGGATCGCGCAGCGCCAGCCGGAGAAATCCATGCCCTCGAGGTCCTCCTCGCGGAGCCGCTTGGCCGCGTAGCCGAAGCCGAAGTTGGGGGCGGCGGTGATGCTCGCGCCGCGCCGGCCGAAGCAGTCGATCCAGCGCAGCGGGTCGCGGATGAACTGGTCCGGGCGCATGACCCAGATGTCGTTCTGGTGGACCATCGGCGAGAGCAGGCAGCCCACGAGGCCCATGTCGTGGTAGAGCGGAAGCCAGGTCGCGATCGAGTCGCTCGGGGTGACCCCGACCCAGCGGAGGATCATCGCGATGTTCGACTCGAGGTTGTCCCAGGTCACGCGCACGCCGCGCGGCGTCCCGGACGAGCCGGAGGTGAACTGCAGCAGGGCCAGCTCGGCCCGCTCCTCGGGCGCCGGCACGAACGGGCGCGCCTCCGTGGGCTCGATGCGCGCCACGCCGGCCGCGATGCCGGCCCTGCGCACGGCCTCGGTGAGCATGTCCTCGAGGCCCTCCTCCACGAGGACCAGGGCGGGATCGGCCGCCCGCATGATGCTGGCCGCGTACTCGATGTAGCCGTTGCGGTCGCGCACGAACGCGTTGAGCGCGAGCGGGCTGGGCGTGTTGCCGGCCATCAGCGAGCCGGCGAACGCCGAGAAGAACTGCGGGCTCGTGTGCGTGACGATCACGACCGGCCCGTCGGGACGGTGGCGTTCGGCGGCGATCTGCTGCGCGGTCCCGGCCGACAGCGCCGCCAGCTCGGAGTACTCGTACAGGCGCCAGCCGTCCTCCTCGTCGGCGAAGCGGATGCCGACCCCCGCGCGCGGGGCGTCCATCCAGTCGAGCAGGCCGCGGATCTCCAGCGGCTCGTCGACGGCGCCGGTCGCGGCCCGAGCTGCGGTCGTCACGCCGGCACCGGCAGCTTCTTCGTCTTCGCCATGTGCTCGAGCCCGCGCGTGATCGCCTCGCGGAGGTCCGGGATCGGCACCGAGTAGCGCTCGGCCAGCAGGTCCAGCGACGAGGGGAAGGTGCCGCCGGCGCTCATGGCGTCGGTCAGCTCGAGCAGCCGCCCGTACATGTAGCGCCCGGCCTTGTTGAGCTTGGACAGCTCCGCCTCGAGCGCCTCGGGGTCGTCGGGGTCGACCAGCTTCGGCATCTTGGCCGCCAGCCCGAGCCCCGCGGCGAACTGCACCCCCACGTCGAGCAGCTCCTCGACGGTCGGGGACTTCTCCCCGTAGGTGATCCAGTACTCGGAGCCGATGTCGTCGGCCTCGACGCACGCCGCGATGGCCTTGCCGCACAGGTCCTGGGGCGCCATGTCGAAGCGCTCGCCCGGACGGGCCGGCAGGAACGGGAAGCGGCCGCGCAGCGCGTCGAAGCTGATCTGCGTGACGAACTGGTCGCGCGCCATCTCGCCGGTGCGCGAGTCGCCGATCAGGTTCGGCGGGCGGTAGACCGTGTGGGGCACGCCGCTCTCGGCGAAGATGCGGTCTGACTCGACCTTCGACGCGACGTAGCCCCAGACGGCGTTCGACCGCTCCAGCTTGATCCGCGCGTCGGGCGAGAACGACTTCACGAACGCGGTGCCGACGTGGTGGACCGGCGCGTCGGCGAGGACGGCCAGCTCGAGCAGGTGCTTGGTCCCCTCGACGTTGATCGCGCGGTAGCGCTCCTCCTCCAGGCCGAACGTCACGAGGCCGGCGGAGTGCACGATCACGTCGGTGCGGGCGGCCAGCTCGCGGAAGTGCTCCTCCGTGAGTCCGAAGCGTGGCTGGGTCACGTCGGCCTTCACCGACTCCGCGTCCTCGCGGGCAAGCCGGCCGCTGTGGACGAGGCCGATGACGTCCCAGCCGTCCAGCTCCTGGAGAAGCGCTCCGCCGATCACGCCGGATGCGCCCGTCACCAGGACCGTTCGCCGGTCGCTGCCAGTGGAGGCCGTCACCGGTGCGATCGTCCCAGGGGCGCGGAGGCGGAGTCAAAACCCGCTCCGCGGGCGACGTCGAGCACGATCTTCGCCACCTCGCGGCCGCGCCAGGCGATCGGCAGGCTGCCCTCGTCGTCCTCGCAGACGAAGCGGCTGCCGGGGATCGCATCCGCGTACGCGCGCGCGATGTGGAGCGGGTGGTTCAGGTCGAACACGTCGCGGCTCCCGACCACCACCGTGGGCGCCTGGATCGCCGCGAGCGGCTCGAACGTCTCGAACGGCCGCGCGCGCAGGATCGCCAGCAGGGCCTCGGCGGCGGCGTCGGCGTCCCGGTGCACCTCGACGGTCCGCTCGGCGGTGCGGCGCGCGAAGCTGCGCAACGCGTCGTTGTCCTCCGGATCGGCCACGCGGACGGGCTCGGCCTCCATGAGCGCGTCCACGTCGCGGGCGCGCAGGGCGTCGGCCACGCGCTCGGCGTGGGCCATGCAGCCCAGCTCCTTCGCGGGGTCGTAGGCGGGGGTCACGGCCACGAGGCCGGCCACGCGCTCCGGCTGCTCGACCGCGAGCCGCATCGCGGTGAGGGCCCCCATCGACACCCCCACGAGCACGGCCGGCGAGGCGCCGAACGCGTCCATGACCGCGACGAGGTCCTCGACCAGGCGGTCGTAGCCGTACTGCGTCCGGTCGCCGGGCGACTCCGATCCGCCGTGCCCGCGCGCGTCGTAGGCGATCACGCGGAGGCCCGCCTTCACGAGCATCGTGTCCTTCAGGACCGAGTCGTAGGTCTGCATCACGCCGTGGAGGGCGACGACCGGCGGCCCGTCCTCCGGCCCGCTCGCGTGCGCGGAGATGCCGACGCCCGAGGGCGTCG
>DASVVS010000086.1:0-9301 GCA_036386455.1 Thermoleophilaceae bacterium | reverse complement strand
GCGGTAGCCTTGCGCGCCGCATGGGGCAGCTCAACCTCATCCTGCTCGGACCGCCGGGGGCGGGCAAGGGCACGCAGGCCCAGCGCCTGGTCGAGGACTTCGACCTGCCCTACTACGCGACCGGCGACATCCTGCGCGCCGCGGTCAAGGAGGAGACGCCTGTCGGCAAGGAGGCCAAGGCCTTCATGGACGCGGGCGACCTCGTGCCGGACGAGCTGATCTGCAAGGTCATCATGGAGCGGATCGACAAGCCCGAGGCCGAGGACGGCTTCCTGCTCGACGGCTTCCCCCGCAACCTCAAGCAGGCGCAGGTGCTGGAGGGCGCGCTCGAGCGCCGCGGGCGCCGCCTGACGGCCGCGCTGCTGATCGACGCGCCCGACGAGGAGGTCATCCGCCGCCTCTCCGGACGCCGGATCTGCGTGAAGAACCAGCACCTCTACCACGTGGAGTTCGACCCGCCGAAGCGCGAGGACGTCTGCGACCAGGACGGCTCCCGGCTCGTGCAGCGCGACGACGACAAGCCGGAGACCGTGAAGAAGCGGCTCGAGGTCTACCACGAGCAGACCTCGCCACTCGCGGAGCACTACGAGACCTCCGGGCTGCTGCGCCGCTTCGACGGCACGCGCAAGGCCACCGAGGTCCACGACCACATCCGCGCCGCCGTCGCCACGCTGCGGCTGGAGGATGAGCTCTAGGGCCGGCGAAGCCGCGGCTTCGCCGCGGCGTTCGCGGTGTACGCTGGTTTCCGGATGATCATCCGCAAGTCACCGGAGGAGCTCGAGAAGATCGCCGCCGCGGGCCAGGTGCTCGCCCGCACGCTGACGATGCTCAAGGGCAAGACGCGCGCCGGCGTGACCACGGGCGAGCTCGACGAGGCCGCAGAGCGGTTCATCCGCTCGCAGGGCGCCGAGCCGGCGTTCCTCGGCTACCGGGGCTTCCCGGGCTCGATCTGCGCGTCGCCCAACTCGATGGTCGTCCACGGCATCCCGGGCCGCTACGAGCTCACCCGCGGCGACATCCTCTCGATCGACGTGGGCGTGATCCTCGACGGCTGGGTGGCCGACGCGGCCATCACCGTCCCGGTGGGCAACGTCACGCCGGTGGCCAAGCAGCTCCTCACCTGCACGCGCGAGGCGCTGTTCGCCGGCATCGAGCAGTGCCGCCCCGGCAACCGGCTGGGCGACGTCTCGCACGCGATCCAGCAGCGCGTGGAGGCCGACGGCTTCGGCGTGATCCGGGCTCTCGTGGGACACGGGATCGGGCGCGACATGCACGAGGACCCGCAGATCCCGAACTTCGGCAACCCCGGCAGCGGCCCGCTCCTGAGCGAGGGCATGGTCCTGGCGATCGAGCCGATGGTGAACGTCGGCACGCCGCCGATCCGGGTCGGCGAGGACAACTGGTCCGTCTACTCGCAGGACGGCTCGCTGGCGGCCCACTTCGAGCACACCGTGGCGATCACGGCCGAGGGCCCGCGGATCATGACGCCGTGGCACCTGGCCGAGGCCGAGAAGGGCGCCCCGGCGGCAGCCGGAGCGGCCTGATAGCGCCAACGCGCCAACAAGCGAGATGGTCTCTCGCTGCTAATCTTCCGGGGCTGTTCGCGGCACCGAGCCGACTCCTGGGTTCTATGCCGGTTCTCTTCAATGAATAGGTAGGTATTCGGCACCCGTGAAGGTCCGAGCGTCTGTCAAGCCCATGTGCGAGAAGTGCAAGATCATCCGGCGTCACGGCGCCGTCCTCGTCATCTGCCAGAACCCGCGTCACAAGCAGAGGCAGGGCTGATGGCGCGTATCTCCGGAGTCAACATCCCGCTCAACAAGCGGATCGAGATCGGCCTCACCTACATCTACGGGGTGGGCGAGTCGACCTCCAAGCAGGTGCTGGAGCAGGCCGGCGTGAACGGTGACACGAAGGTCAGGGACCTCACCGACGACGAGGTCCGCAAGCTCCGCGACATCATCGACGGCAACCTGACCGTCGAGGGCGACCTCCGCCGCGAGCGCTCCCAGAACGTCAAGCGCCTGATGGAGATCGGCGCCTACCGCGGGCTGCGCCACCGGCGCGGCCTCCCGGTCGACGGGCAACGCACGAAGACCAACGCGCGCACGCGCAAGGGTCCGAAGCGGATGTCGGTCGCCGGCAAGAAGAAGGTGAAGAAGTAATGGCTCAGCAGCGTGGTGCGGGAGGTCGGAGGGGCGGGCGCCGCAAGGTCCGCAAGAACATCCCGTTCGGCCAGGCGCACATCAAGACAAGCTTCAACAACACGATCGTCTCCCTTACCGACAGGGAGGGGAACGTGATCGCGTGGGAGTCCGCCGGCGGTGCCGGCTTCAAGGGCTCCCGGAAGTCCACTCCGTTCGCCGCCCAGGTGACCGCCGACTCCGCCGCCCGCAAGGGCATGGAGCAGGGCCTCGAGAAGGTCGAGGTCTTCGTGAAGGGCCCGGGCTCCGGCCGCGAGACCGCGATCCGCTCACTTCAGGCCGCGGGCCTCGAGGTGACCGGCATCCGCGACGTCACGCCGCAGGCCCACAACGGCTGCCGCCCCCGCAAGAGGAGGCGCGTCTAGTGGCTCGCAACACGGAGGCCCAGTGCAAGCAGTGCCGCCGCGAGGGCACCAAGCTCTTCCTGAAGGGCGAGCGCTGCCTGACCGACAAGTGCGGCGTCGAGCGGCGCCAGTACCCGCCGGGCGAGCACGGCCGGATCCGGATGAAGCAGTCCGAGTACCGGCTCCAGCTGCGTGAGAAGCAGAAGGCTCGCCGCTACTACGGCGTGCTGGAGAAGCAGTTCCGCAACTACTACTCGAAGGCCAGCCGGCAGCCGGGCGTCACCGGCGAGAACCTGCTGCGCCTGCTCGAGACCCGCTTCGACAACGTGCTCGTGCGGCTCGGCTTCGCGGCATCCCGCCGCCAGGCCCGCCAGCTCATCCTGCACGGCCACTGGACCATCAACGGTCGTCGCGTCAACGTCCCCTCGTACCAGGTGCGAGAGAACGACGTGATCGCCATCAAGGCCACGTCGAAGGCGACGCCGACGATCAGGGACGCCACGGAGCTCACCTCGGCCGTACCGGCCTGGCTCCAGGCGGACCACGACGGACTCACGGCGAAGGTGCTGCGCCACCCCGAGCGGTCGGAGATCGACACGCCGGTGCAGGAGCAGCTCATCGTCGAGCTCTACTCGAAGTGACCCCCAGCGGCGGCGCCGCGTCGTGCGCCGGCCGCCGGACCCGAAACGAAGGAAACACACCCTGATGCTCGAGTTCCAGACCCCACAGATCTCCGCGGAGAAGGTCCAGGAGAACCGCGGCAGCTTCACCATCGAGCCGCTGGACCGCGGCTTCGGCTACACGTTCGGCAACTCGCTGCGTCGCGTGCTGCTCTCCTCGCTCGCCGGCGCCGCCGTCACGAGCGTGCGGATCGAGGGCGTCGCCCACGAGTTCTCCACGATCCCGGGCGTCAAGGAGGACGTGACCGACATCGTCCTGAACCTCAAGGAGATCGTCTGCCGGATGCACTCGGAGGCCTCGGAGATCGAGGTCCCGCTGGTCGCGACCGGCCCGGGCGAGGTGACCGCCGGCGACATCGACCTGCCCTCGGGCGTCGAGTTGCTGAACGGCGACACCCACATCGCCACGCTCGAGAAGAAGACCAAGCTCGAGATGTACCTGACGATCGGTCGCGGCCGCGGCTACTCGCCGGCCGAGGAGAACAAGAGCCCGGACCAGCCGATCGGCGTGATCCCGATCGACTCGATCTTCTCGCCGGTCAAGCGCGTCGCCTACCAGGTGGAGGCCGCGCGCGTGGGCCAGCGGACCGACTACGACAAGCTCACGCTCGACATCGAGACCGACGGTTCGGTGGCGCCGCAGGCGGCGCTGCGCGAGGCGGCCGAGATCCTCATCAAGAGCCTGGCGATCTTCACCGACGCCGACCGGCTCGAGGCGCTGCAGGCCGCCGGTCTCGGCGACGGCTACGGGCCGGACCTCGGTGACGTCGGCGGCCCGGTGGGAATCGCCGGCGCCGGTGGCGGCGGCGGTCGCTCCCCCGACGGGATGGACGACATCCTGATCGAGGAGCTCGAGCTGGGCGTGCGCTCGTACAACTGCCTGAAGCGAGCCGGCATCCAGACCGTCGGCGACCTGCTCCAGAAGTCGGAGTCCGAGCTGAACGCGATCCCCAACTTCGGTCGCAAGTCGATCGAGGAGGTCATCGAGACGCTGAAGTCGCGGGGCCTCGACCTCCGTCCGGGCTAGCCCGCGGCTAGTCTGTCGCTCGCCATGCGCCACCAGCGCACACGAAACAAGCTCTCGAGGAGCGCCTCGCATCGCAAGGCGCTCTTCATGAACCTCTCGCGCGAGGTGTTCAACCACGAGCGCATCAAGACGACCGAGGCGAAGGCCAAGGCCGTCGCGCCCGAGGTCGAGAAGCTGATCACGCTCGCCAAGCGCGGCGATCTCCACGCTCGCCGGCAGGCGCTGGCGGCGCTCGGCCAGGACAAGTTCGTCGTCTACAAGCTGTTCGAGGAGATCGCGCCGCGCTACGCCGACCGCGAGGGCGGCTACACGCGCATCCTCAAGCTCGGCCCGCGCCATTCGGACGCGACCGAGATGGTCTACCTCGAGCTGGTCTGACGGCCGACCCGCTCGACCAGCTCAAGGCGGACGCCCGCGCGACCTGGGGCGAGAACTCCTACGCGCCGCTGAGCGAGCGCCTGCGCCCGGCGGCCGTGGAGCTCGTGCGGGCGGCGGGGATCGGGCCGGGCATGCGGGTGCTCGACGTCGCCGCCGGCGACGGCAACGCCGCCGTCGAGGCGGTGCGGGCCGGCGCGGAGGCGGTCGCCTCCGACTTCGCTCCGCTCCAGGTGGAGCAGGGGCGCGCCCGGACGGCGTCCGAGGGGCTCGGCGTCGAGTGGGTCGAGGCCGACGCCGAGAACCTGCCGTTCGCCGAGGCGGAGTTCGATGCCGTCACCTCCGTCTTCGGCGCGATGTTCGCTCCGCGGCCCGAGCGCGTGGCGGCCGAGCTGTTCCGCGTGGTGCGGCCCCGCGGGACGGTCGCGATGGCCAGCTGGCGTCCGGACGGCTTCCAGGCGCGCTTCTTCGAGGTCCTGGACAGGTACCGTGGACCCGCGCCGGAGGGCGTGCCGTCGCCGTCGCTCTGGGGCGTAGAGGAGGTCGTGCGCGAGCGGTTCGGCCCCTACGCCGCGGAGATCGCGGTCGAGCCCGCGGCCGTGCCGTGGCGGTTCGAATCGGGCGAGGCCATGGCCGAGTTCTTCCAGAAGTCCTCGCCGCGGCCGTCGAGCGTGCCCAAGGAGAAGCGCGGCGACCTGCTCGCCGACCTGCTCGCGCTGGTGGACGAGTTCAATCGCGGCGAGGGCGGCGCCGTCGCGATCGATGCGGCCTACTCCGTCGTGGTCGCGCGGAAGCGCTGAGCGCCCGGCTCCTCATCGAGTACGACGGCGGCGGCTTCAGCGGCTGGGCCCGCCAGCCGGGACGGCGCACCGTGCAGGAGGTGCTGGAGGACGGCCTGGAGCGAGTGCGGGGCGAGCCCACGCGGCTGACCGTCGCCGGGCGGACCGACACCGGCGTGCACGCGCGCGGTCAGGTGGCCTCGCACGACGGGGAGCCGGCCGCGGCGGGGTCGATCAACGGCGTGCTGCCACCCGACGTGCGGGTTCTCGAGAGCGAGCCGGCGCCCGGCGGCTTCGACGCCCGCCGCGACGCCCTCTCGCGCACCTACCGCTACCGCGTGGAGGCGCGCCGCTTCGGGAGCCCGTTCGAGCGCGGCCGCGCGCTGCACTGGCCGCACCCCCTCGACCGCGAGCTGCTCGGCCGCTGCGCCGCGCTGCTGCCGGGCACGCACGACTTCACGGCCTTCACGCCGACCGACACCTACCACGTGCGCTTCGAGCGCGCCATCGCCCGCGCGGAGTGGCTGGACGAGCCCGGCGGCGTGCTCGCCTTCTGGATCGAGGCGGACACGTTCATGCGCCACATGGTCCGCACCATGGTGGGCTCGATGCTGGCGGTGGCGAGCGGGCGCCGCGAGCTCGACTGGTTCGCCGGGCTCCTGGAGGGCCGCCCGCGTAGCGAGAACACCGACACCGCTCCGCCGCACGGCCTGTACCTCGAGGCCGTTGCATATCCTCGGACGGAGCGCCCATGAAGGTCCTCCTCACCAACGACGACGGCATCCAGGCCACCGGGATCAACGCCCTCCGGAAGGCTCTGCTCGGCATTCCCGGCATCGAGCTGTCGGTGATCGCGCCCAACTCCAACCGCAGCGCCACGGCGCGCAGCATCACCACGCGCTCGCCGCTCTGGGTCGAGGAGATCGAGTTCGAGGACGGCACCAGGGGCTTCGCCACCGACGGCACCCCGGTGGACTGCGTGCGCTTCGCCGTGCTCGGCCTGGTGGACATGCCGGAGCTGATCGTCTCCGGCATCAACCACGGCACCAACCTCGGCGACGACATCACCTACTCGGGCACGGTCGCGGCGGCGCTGGAGGGCGTGGTGCTGGGCATCCCCGCGCTCGCCGCCTCGCAGCAGTCGCTCGGCGGCGAGATGGACTTCCGCGCCGGCCTGCGCTTCGACTTCTCGGAGGGCGCCGCGTTCGTGGCGCGGCTCGTGGAGGAGCTCGAGGACGTGCCGGTGCCCGAGGGCACGCTCCTCAACATCAACGCGCCGGGTGGCGACGCCAAGGGCGCGCGCGTCTGCCGCCTGGGCAAGCGCATCTACCGCGACAAGATGGAGCTGGTCGACGAGGACGAGGACGGGCGCAAGCGCTACCGGATCTACGGTGAGCGGCCCGGCCACCACGAGGAGGAGGGCACGGACTTCGCGGCGCTGTCCGAGGGCCTGATCGCGGTCACCCCGCTCCACTTCGACCTGACCGACCGGTCCGGGATCGAGGCGCTGTCCGGGTTCGACCTCGACAGGCTGATCGCTCCGGCCGCCCAAGAGGTTGAGTAGGGCCGCGGCCACGGACGCCGAGCAGCGCGCGGCCGAGCTGCGGCGCGTCATCGAGCACCACAACCACCGCTACTATGTCCTCGACGAGCCGGAGGTCGGCGACGACGAGTACGACGCGCTGCTCAACGAGCTGCGCGACATCGAGGCCGAGCACCCGGAACTGCGCACGCCCGACTCGCCGACCCAGCGGGTGGGCGCGAAGCCGCTCGACAAGTTCGAGCCGGTCACGCACCTCCAGCCGATGCTCTCGCTCGCCAACGCGCGCAACGAGGAGGAGCTGCGGGCCTGGGACGCGCGCGTGCGCAAGCTCGCCGGCGAGGACGCGCCGGAGATCACCTACGGCACCGAGCCGAAGATCGACGGCCTGGCGATCTCGCTCGTCTACGAGGACGGCCTGTTCGTGCGAGGCGCCACGCGCGGCGACGGCGAGATAGGCGAGGACGTGACCCAGAACCTGCGCACGATCAAGGAGATCCCGCTGCGGATCGATCGCGGCGCCGACGGCGCCGACCCGCCGCCGCTCCTGGAGGTGCGCGGCGAGGTCTACCTGCCGCGCTCGGCCTTCGCGCGCCTCAACGAGCAGCGCGCCGAGGCGGGGGAGCCCACCTTCGCCAACCCGCGCAACTCGGCCGCCGGCTCGATCCGCCAGCTCGACCCCGCGATCGCCGCCGCCCGCCCGCTGTCGATGTGGTGCTACGGCATCGGCGCGACCCGGGGGATCGAGTTCGAGCGCCACAGCGAGTCGCTCCAGTGGCTGCGCGACCGCGGCTTCAAGGTCGCGCCCGACACGGAGGTGCACGAGGACCTCGAGTCGCTCGTGGCCGAGTGCCGGCGCTGGGAGAGCGACCGCGAGTCGCTCGACTACGAGATCGACGGAGTGGTCGTGAAGGTGGACGAGCTGGCGCTGCAGCGCCGGCTTGGCGTGGTGGGGCGCGAGCCACGCGGCGCGATCGCCTGGAAGTTCGCGCCGATGACCGCCACCACCACCCTGCGGGCGGTCATGTGGAACGTCGGGCGCACCGGGCACATGGTCCCGTTCGCCAACCTCGAGCCGGTGCAGGTCTCGGGCGTGACGGTCAGGCTCGCCACGCTCCACAACGAGGAGGACCTGCGCCGCAAGGACGTGCGCGACGGCGACGAGGTGATCGTCATGCGCGCGGGCGACGTGATCCCGCAGGTCGTCTCGCCCACGCCGAAGGCGCAGAAGGCGAAGCGAGGCCCGGTGCCGGAGCCGCCGTCCGAATGCCCCGCGTGCGGGACCCCGACGGTGAAGCCGGAGGACGCCGTCTTCACGATCTGCCCGAACCGGGCGTCGTGCCCGGGGCAGCTCTTCCAGTCGATCAAGCACTTCGTCTCCCGGGGCGCGATGGACATCGACGGGTTCGGCGAGAAGCAGGCCCAGCGCTTCCTGGCCGACGGCCTGATCGCCAACGTCGCCGACATCTACGAGCTCGAGAAGGACCGGCTCCTGGAGCTGGAGGGGTTCGGCGAGATCTCGGCCCAGAACCTCCTCGACGCGATCGAGGGGTCGAAGCAGGTGCCGTTCTTCCGCGTGCTCTTCGCGCTGGGCATCCCCGGGATCGGCTCGGTGAACGCGAGGAACCTCGCCGGCCGGTTCAGGTCCATGGACGCCCTGATGGACGCCACGACCGAGCAGATCGTCGAGACGCCGGGCATCGGCGACGTGCTGGCCGACACGATCCGGCAGACGCTCGACGAGGAGCGGACCCAGGAGCTGGTGCGCAGGCTCCGCGACCACGGCCTGAAGATGGAGGAGGAGGGGCCGATCCCGGGCACGGAGGGCCCGCTGGTGGGCAAGACCTTCGTCCTGACCGGCACGCTGCCCAACATCTCGCGCGAGAAGGCGACCGAGCTGATCGAGGCCGCCGGCGGCAAGGTCACCGGCTCGGTCTCGAAGAAGACGACCTTCGTGGTGGCCGGCGCCGAGCCCGGCTCGAAGCTCGCGAAGGCCGAGAAGCTGGGCGTCGAGGTGATCGACGAGGAACGGCTGAACGCGCTGCTCGACGGCGCCGAGGACGGCGCCGAAGCGGGCGCGGACTCCGCCTAGGCCGCCAGCCGCTCCGAGCGCCCGCGGCGCAGCTTGCGCTCGGCCGCGTGGGCCTCGCGCTCCATGTCGGCCTCGAGGTCGTGCGCGCCCATCGCCGCGTAGATCGCGGCGGCCAGGCGGTAGGCGGCCGGCATGTCCGGCTCGGCCCGGATCCAGTCGCGCACGGCGCGGCCGGCCTCCTTCAGCCGCTCCACGCGGAAGTACTCGTGCGCAAGCAGGCTCAGGATCTCTGCCCGGCGCGGGTCCGAGTTGCGCGCGTA
>DASVVS010000085.1:0-7155 GCA_036386455.1 Thermoleophilaceae bacterium | reverse complement strand
GAGACGGCCCCGAGCCCGAGCGTGCGACCCGAACCCCAGCCGTAGTCGGCCGCCGGTTTGACGATCGTGTAGACGCCGAGCAACAGGGAGCTCGTGATCAGGACCGCGCCCGGAATGTCCACCCCCTCACCGAAGCCGATGCCCTCGTCCCTGTCGAGCAGCCGCAGGGCCAGGACGGCCGCCGCGATACCGATTGGGATGTTCACGAAGAAGATCCAGTGCCAGTTGATCGCCTCGGTCAGGACCCCGCCGGCGAGCAGCCCGGCCGACGCGCCCGCGGATGCGACGAAGCTGTACACGCCGATCGCCTTGGCCTGCTCCCGCGGCTCCGGGAACATCGTCACGATCATCCCGAGGATCACGGCCGACGCCATCGCGCCGCCGACGCCCTGCACGAAGCGGGCGACGACCAGCATCTCCTGCGTCTGCGCGAGCCCGCAGGCGAGCGAGGCCACGGTGAACACTCCGAGCCCGGCGAGGAACACGCCGCGCCGCGAGACGAGGTCGCCGATCCGGCCGGCCAGGAGCAGCAGGCCGCCGAAGGCGATCAGGTAGGCGTTGATGACCCACGCGAGGCTCGACTGCGAGAAGCCCAGGTCGTCCTGGATCGTGGGCAGCGCCACGTTCACGATCGTGGCGTCGAGGACGATCATGAGCATGCCCACGCAGAGCACGTAGAGCGCGGTCCAGCGCGAGCGGTCGGTGGTCGGTGTCATCGAACTCGTCTCCATCTGTCGGGTTCGAAAGTAGAGACCCGACCGGCGGTCCAGACTCATCGCTTCTGCTGCCAGAGGGCGATCTCCCCGCCGGCGGGCGTCGCCACGACGCTCCGGAAGCCGGCCGGGCCCTCGCGCGGCTCGAGCATCACGCGCGCACCCTGGGCGCGTGCGCGCTCGGTCGCGCTCGCGATCTCCGGCACCTCCACGTACGGCAGCCAGAGCGCGCGCTCGGTCGGGCACTCGACCATCCCGCCGCCCAACCCGCCGCCGTCTCCAAGCGCGACGGCGTGGTAGGAGCCGGCGCGGGTCTCCACGCGCTCGGCCCGCCAGCCGCACAGCGACGTGTAGAACGCCTGCGCGCCCTCCAGGTCGGCGGTGTGGAGCTCCAGATGCACGACGGGCCTCTTCACACTCATTCAGACCCCCTCCGGGGCCGGAACTAATCGCTGCGATTACTCTCCGCGCCCGCGCCGGTCTAATGTGAACGACGATGACCACCGCGACCCAGCAGCTCATCGCGCGCGCCGGAGAGGGCGACGAGACCGCCTTCGAGCAGGTCGTCACCCCCTTCCGCGGCGAGCTGCACGCGCACTGCTACCGGATGCTCGGCTCGGTCTACGACGCCGAGGACGCCCTGCAGGAGGCGATGCTCCGGGCCTGGCGCGCGATGGACCGCTTCGAGGGCCGCAGCTCGCTGCGCTCGTGGCTCTACACGATCGCCACGAACACCTGCCTCAACCACATCGCCAAGCGGCCCAAGCGCGTGCTGCCGGTCGACTACGGCCCCGCCTCCGACCCGCACGAGGCGCCCGGCCAGCCCGTGACCGAGAACGTCTGGCTCGAGCCGTACCCGGACGAGATGCTCGGCGTCGAGGACGGCCGCGCCGCGCCCGAGGCGCGCTACGAGCAGCGCGAGGGCGTGGAGCTGGCGTTCGTGGCCGCGCTCCAGCACCTGCCGCCCAACCAGCGCGCGGCGCTGATCCTGCGCGAGGTCCTCGGCTTCTCCGCCAAGGAGGTGGCCGAGCAGCTCGACACGAGCGTGGCGTCCGTCAACAGCGCGCTGCAGCGAGCGCGGGTGGCCGTGGACGAGCGCGTGCCCGAGCAGTCGCAGCAGGAGACGCTGCGCCAGATGGGCGACGACGAGCTGCGCCAGATCGTGGACCGCTACGTGGACGCGTGGGAGCGCAACGACGTGGAGCAGTTCGTCTCGATGCTGGCCGACGACGCGACGTTCACGATGCCTCCGCTCGCCAGCTGGTACTCGACGCGCGAGGGCATCCGGATCTGGGCCGAGCTGTCGCCGATGAGCGGCGACTGGAAGTGGAAGACGGTCTTCGTCCGCGCGAACGGCCAGCCCGCACTCGGCTTCTACGCCTGGGACGAGAGCGAGGGCGCGTACCTGCCCTTCGCGCTCAACGTGCTGAGCTTCCGCGGCCGCGAGATCCTCGACGTGACCGCGTTCATCGTGCGCACCACCGAGGAGGAGCGCAACGAGCTGTACGCGCGCTACCCGGAGCTGCCCGCGGACGAGCGGCGGGTGCACGGCGCGTTCGGCAGGTTCGAGCTGCCCGATCGGCTCGCGGCCTAGCCGTCCGCTTCGTATAGGAAGTCCACCGCCAGGACGTGGATCGGGTCGTCCATGGCCGTGTCGGTGGAGATCGCGAGATCCGCGACGAGCGCCGACTCGCGCGAGAGGACGGGCAGCGGCGGCTGGCAGACATACGCCCGCCGGCCCGGCTGGGTGCTGATCGGCACCTGGCCGGTGCCCGCGCTGCCGGGGTTCAGCCGGCAGCGGATCCGCTCCTCCTGGCCGCCCGGCGTGGAGCCCGCGCTCGCGGTGATCTGGAACCTGCCGCCGGACACCCAGTCCTCCGGCATCGCGAACTGCGCGCAGACGTCGAAGAACTGGTCCTCCGTGCCGGCGACGGCGTCGAAGTTGAGCCCGTAGCCGTCGCCGTTGTTGTTGCCGGTGGCCACGAAGTCCGGCCGCCGGTCGTTGCCGCTCGTGAAGTCGATCGCCGCGGCCGTGGAGTCGCACTCGAGGAACGACGTGAGCGGGATCGACATCGACCGCGTGCGGTCGGCGATCATCGCGGGCGTGACGCTGCCCGCCTGCCCCTCGTTGACGTAGCGCGAGTCGTCGATCGGCCCGGGCGGCCCCTGGATTCCCTGCGGCCCCTGCGGCCCGGCCGGTCCCTGCGGTCCCACCGGCCCGATCGGCCCCGCCGGCCCCGCCGGCAGCTGGCCGCGCGCGAAGTCGCTTGCGCGGAGCGAGCCGTCGGCCACACGGTTCGAGACGATCGCGTTGCGCGCCACGTCCGCGCGCTTGACCTGGCCGTCGCGGATCTGCGGCGAGCTGACGCTGTTGCGTGGCAGCGAGACGGCCGCCACGGACGTGCTCGTGAGCGCCACGAACAGGGCGAGATAGGCGACGGCGTTGCGTCGCAGGTGCGAGGTCATAGCGAGTCCTTCCCTCGGCGGAAGCGCGTTCCGCGTGTCGATGGTCGGACGCTAGAGCTGGCGCGTTGGCACAGTCAATCGGTACAAGTACCCATCTGCATACGGATACTCCTCGCCGACGACCATCCCGTCGTCCGGCGTGGGCTCCGCGCGCTCCTGGATGACGAGCCCGGCATGGTCGTGGCCGCCGAGGCCGGTGACGGCGCGGAGGCGCTGCGCATAGGGCTCGGGGGCGGGATCGACCTCGCGATCCTGGACGTGGCGATGCCGCGGCTGACCGGGATCCAGGTCGCCGCCGAGCTGCGCCGGCGGGTGCCGGAGGTGCGGGTCCTGATGCTGTCGGTACACGACTCGGAGCGATACCGCTCCGAGTCGCTGCGCGCGGGGGCTGCCGGATACGTCGTCAAGACCGTCGCCGCCGCCGAGCTCGCGGCGGCCTGCCGCGCCGCGATGAGCCGCGATCCGCCCGCGCGGCTCCCCGATTCGGACGAGGGGCCGCCCGACCCGCTGACCCCGCGCGAGCTCCAGGTGCTGAAGCTGATCGCCGAGGCGTTCACGAGCGACCAGATCGCGCAGGCGCTGGTGATCAGCCGCCGCACGGTGGACCATCACCGCGCGCACATCCTCGCCAAGCTCGGGCTGCGCGACCGCGTGGAGCTCACGCGCTACGCGATCAGGCGCGGGCTGATCCAGCCGTAGCCACGATTCGGGCCGTCCTCCGCGCGACCCGTTTGCATCCCCGGGGACCGGACGTAGGGTCGAAAGCGTCTGGCAATCGGCGGGGGGCGTGGTGCTTTGACATGCGCGATGCGCTGGCCCCCGCACGACCGAAAGGGACTCGCATGCGCGCCAGCTGGACCTAATCGCAACGCGGTTGCCCCCTGCCCACCGGATCACGGGTCGGCAGGGGGCCCCGCCGTGCGGAGGCCCACGCGCATCGTCACCACCGAATGAAGGCGATCCTCGAACTTCTAAAGGCCGAGCGGAGCATCCGCCGCTTCTTCCTCGTGCACCTGCAGTCGTCGCTCGGCAACGGCGCCGGCTACGTCGCGATCCTGCTGCTCGCCTACGACCGCTTCCGCTCGCCGTGGGCCATCACCGCGATCCTGCTCGCGGAGTTCCTGCCGGCGATGCTGCTCGGCCCGATCTTCGGCGCGGCCGCCGACCGCTGGTCGCGCAAGCGCCTGCTGGTCATCGCCGACGTCATACGCGCCTCCGCCTTCCTCGGCCTCGTCCTGGTCGACGGGTTCGCCGCCACCTTCGCGCTCGCGCTGCTCGCCGGCACCGGCACGGCGATGTTCAACCCGGCCATCATGGCCGCGCTGCCGGGCCTCGCCTCGCGCGAGCGCTTCCCCGCCGCCACCTCGCTGTACGGGACGATCGAGGAGCTCGGCTACGTGGTCGGCCCGGTCGTGGCCGGGCTCGCGTTCGTCACCGCCGAGCCGACCGCGGTGCTGCTGGTGAACGCCATCACGTTCGTGGCGTCGGCCGCCGTGCTGGCGTCGCTGCCGTTCCCGAGCGAGCGCACGCGCAAGAGGGAGCGCAGGCCGCTCCTCGGATCCGTGCGCGCGGGCCTCGCGGCCGCGCGAGAGGCGCCCGGCACGCTGACGCTGCTCTTCTCGTCGGTCACGTGCGTGGCGTTCCTGGGCATGGTCAACGTCGGCGAGCTGCTCCTCGCGCGTGAGGAGCTCGGAGCGTCCGACACCGAGTTCTCGATCCTCGTTACCGCCATGGGCGTGGGGGTCGCAGGCGGCACGCTCCTGGGCGCCGGCGGCGGCGCGCTCGCGGTGCTCAAGCGGCGCTACCTCATGGGGCTCCTGGCGGTCGCGGCCGGGCTGCTCCTGTGCGGCCTCGCGCCCGGCTTCCTCGTGGCGCTGCCGGCGTTCACCCTGCTCGGCGTCGGGAACGGACTGGCGGTCGTGCACGAGCGGCTGCTCCTGCAGTCCACCCTCCCCGACGAGGTCATGGGCCGCGTCTTCGGGCTCAGGAGCTCGCTCGTCTCGTTCGCGTTCGGCGGAGCCTTCGTGCTGGCGGGCGGCGCCGCCGCTCTGCTTGGAGCGCGCCCGCTCTTCCTGCTCGCGGCGGCCGGCGGCTTCCTCGCGTGGGCGGCCGCGTCGCTGGCGCTGCGGGCCGTGTGGAGCGAGCGCGCCCCGAGCCCGGGCGTGCCTGGTGCCGCGCCCGAGCCGGCCGCCGCGGCCGCCTGAGCGTCAGGGCGGTAGCGGATGTGCGTGGCCAGCGGCGAGTGCAGGACCTCGACGGGCTCGAACCCGAACGACTCGACGCCGTCGAAGATCCGCTCGCCGGAGCCGAGCAGGACCGGCGCGACGTCGAGCGTGAGCTCGTCGACGACGCCGGCGATCAGGGCCTGGCGCACGGTCGAGGCGCCGCCCGCGATGTCCACGCCGCGCTCGCCGGCCGTCTCGCGCGCCTGCGCATAGGCGGCGTCGAAGCCGCCGGTGACGAAGTGGAAGGTCGTCCCGCCCTCCATCTCGATCGGCTCTCGAACGTGATGGGTGAGCACGAACACCGGCGCGTGGTAGGGCGGCTCGGGACCCCACCAGCCACGCCAGTCCTCGTCCCACTCGCCGCGGACCGGCCCGAACATGTTCCGCCCCATGACGTAGGCGCCGCGCGGGCGCATGAGCCAGCCGGCCGCCGTCGCGTCGGCGTCGTTGGCGCGCTCGTCTCCGAGATGCCAGAGATGGAGCTCGCGCCCGCCCTTGCCGAGCGGAGTCTCGCGGGTCTGGTCGGGCCCGGCGACGAAGCCGTCGAGCGAGATCGACATGTGGCAGGTGGTGTCCGACATAGGCGTCCTCTCCGAGTTGGTTGCGATTGTCATTGCTTCGGCACCAGGATCTGGGCGAGGGCTCCGCTCTTGAAGCGTGCCTCCTCGACGACGTCGAGCTTCAGGTGCTCGCTCAGCTCGGCGAATGGGCTGCGGCCCGCACCGATCGCGATCGGTACCGTGGTGAGCTGGTACTCGTCGACGAGGCCCAGCCGGGTCAGCGACTTGGCGAAGCCGGGGCCGCCGTGGACCAGCACCGTCCCGTCGTCGTCCCGAGCCTTCAGCTCAGCGATCCCCGCCTCAGGATCCGCGAAGATCTCGGCCGGTCCCCAGTCCGCCCTCTCCAGAGTGCGTGAGAAGACGGCCTTTGGCTTCTCGTTCATCGCGGTCGCGATCGGCCCCTCGGACGCCGCCCAGTGCGGCCCCATGATCTCGTAGCTGCGGCGCCCCATGGCGTGGACGCCGGCCGCATCGAGCGCGCGGCGGTTCCACTCGCCCGAATCGTCGCCGAAGAACTCGAACATCCATTCGTGAGTCCCGTCGGGGCTGGTGACGAAACCGTCGAGGGACATCACCATCGTGAGAACCACTTTTCGGTCGGTCATGCCGGTAGAGACCTGCCGGCTCGCATGGATTCATCGCTCCTCGGTGGATTGCGGTCAATTGGTGCTGCCACTGCTTGCCTCGACGGCTTCGTCGCCGGGCCCGACCAGACCCGCGAGACTCCGCTCGGCAAGGGCGGGCGCGAGCTCCATCTCTGGCATCTCGGCGACGAGCGCGCCAACGACGCCGACGCGACGGCGGCCGGCTGGCTCATGCGCCCGCGCGGCGCCTACGTCATGGGGCGGAACATGTTCGGGCCGGTCCGCGGCGAGTGGGACGAGGACTGGCGCGGCTGGTGGGGTCCCGAGCCGCCCTACCACGCGCCGGTGTTCGTGCTCACCCATCACGCTCGCGAGCCGATCGAGATGGAGGGCGGGACGACCTTCCACTTCGTCACCGGCGGCTTCGACGCCGCCTACGCGCAGGCGCGCGAGGCGGCCGGCGAGCGCGGAGTGGACATCGCGGGCGGCGCCTCGACCGTGCGCCAGGCCCTGATCGCCGGCGTCGTCGACGAGCTCACGCTCGACGTCGCGCCGGTCCTGCTCGGCTCCGGCGAGCGGATCTTCGACGGCGTCGAGTCGTTCGGGT
>DASVVS010000084.1:0-12399 GCA_036386455.1 Thermoleophilaceae bacterium | reverse complement strand
TGCGACCCCGACGACGACAACGACACCGTCGCGGACGGCGGCGACAACTGCGTCTTCGAGGCGAACCCCGGCCAGGCCAACAACGACGGTGACGAGAACGGCGACGTCTGCGACGACGACGACGACAACGACAGCGTCGTGGACGGCTTCGACAACTGCTCGACGGTCGCCAACAACGACCAGGCGGACGCCGACGGCGACGGTCAGGGCAACGCCTGCGACGCCGACGACGACAACGACGGCACGCCGGACGCGGGCGACTGCGCTCCGACCGACGCCGCCGTGCACCCGGGTGCGACCGACAGGCCGGACCTGGAGTTCGCCGACACGAACTGCGACGGGATCGACGGCGACGCCGCCCGCAGCGTGTTCGTGTCGCTCTCCGGCAACGACGCCAACCCCGGCACGCGCCTCGCGCCGAAGCGGACGGTCCAGGCGGCGGTGAACACCGCGGCCGCGGATCCGGTCCGTGACGACGTGCTCGTGGCCGGCGGCAGCTACGCCGAGGGCGGTGGCGTGAACGGGGCCGACGACGTCGGGATCTATGGCGGCTACTCGAACGACTTCGGGAGCCGCTCCGGGTCCACGATCACCACGATCACGGGCTCGCCGCAGGCGATCCTGCTCGACGGCGACACCGGCGTGGTCCTGCAGCTGGTGACCGCGAGCGGCACCCGCGGGCTGTTCTTCACGGCCTACGGCGTGCGGGCGATCAACGGCTCGTCGTTCACCCTCCAGCGCTCGAACGCGATCGCGGGCCCCGGCGGCCCCGGCGTGTTCGGCTCGGCGGGCGGTAGCGGCGGTACGGGTGCCAATGGCGCCCGCGGGTCCAACGGCGACAACGACAACGACGGCCCGGGTGCGCCCGGTGGCGCCGGCGGCGTCGGCCCCGGCTTCAACGGCGGCACGGGCGGCCGCGGCGGCTCGAGCGACGGCAGCGGTGGTGGCGTGAGTGGCGCCTCCGGCGGCGGCCCGAACGGCGGTGCCGGTGGTGCCGGTGGCGCCGGCGGCGACTGCACGGGCGACGACGGCCGCAACGGCGGAGCCGGCGGCAACGGCTCGACCGGCGGCTCCGGCTCGGGTGGCTCGAACACCCTCAGCTCGAGCAACGTCGAGTACGTGGGCCGCAGCGGCACGGGCGGCTCGACCGGCGGCGCCGGTGGTGGCGGCGGAGGCGGCGGCGGCGGAGCAGCCGACGACGGCTTCTTCTGCGACGACGGCCAGGGCAACGGCGGTGGCGGCGGCGGTGCCGGCGGCGGCGGCGGTGCGGGTGGCACCGGCGGCGGCGCGGGCGGCGGCTCGTTCGGCGTCTACCTCCACAACTCGACGGTCGCCGTGATCGGCAACTCGACGGTCCAGTCGGGCAACGGCGGCAACGGCGGGAACGGCGGCAACGGGGGCAACGGGGGCAACGGCGGTGCCGGTGGCCTCGGCGGCGACCGCGACCTCAACGACGTCGGGCGCGGCGGTACCGGCGGCAACGGTGGCCGCGGCGGCAACGGCGGCGCCGGCGGCGGCGGTGCCGGCGGCCCGAGCATCGGCATCTACCGCGGCGGCGCCTCGGCGGCCACCGTGATCGATTCCTCGATCTCGACCGGCAGCGGCGGCGCGGGTGGCGCCGGCGGTGCCAACGGCCAGAACGGCCAGTCCGCGCAGGTCGTCTAGACCTGGACGGGCGACAGTCGGGAAGGGCCTGCGGGCCGGAGCGGGGGCGCTCCGGCCCGCAGTCGTTCCACCCCCGCCTGTCCGCCCTCGCGGCTGGCGCGTTCGAGATCCTCCGCGCACGGGTAATAGCCGAGGAGCGCGCCCTCTCCGGCAGGGGCACGGCGCGCTCTGGCCCCATACCCCTCTGTCCGACCGGGAGAGAAGACCTTGATCCGCAGACCGCTGCTCGTACTCGCCCTCGCGACCGCCGCGCTGGCGGCCGCCGCCACGCCGTCCTACGCCGTCGTCGGCGGCAACGACGCCGAACCGGGCGAGTACCCGGCGGTCGCCCAGGTCAGCTACCTGGCCTGGAACTGCACCGGCACGCTCATCTCCCCCGACACGGTCCTCACGGCGGGCCACTGCTCGTCGATCGACCTCGGCACGGTGGGCACGCCGGTCACGTGGCCCGCGCAGTCGATCCAGGTGAGGGTCGGCAGCTACCGCGACGGCGACGGCGAGAGCGTCCCGGTCCGCAGCGTGGTCGGCCACCTCAACTACCTGGCCACGAAGGGCTACGACATCTCGATCCTCAAGCTCGCGCGCAACTCCACGAAGCCGCCGGTGAGGGTCGCCGGCGCGGGTGAGCGCTCGATCTGGTCGGCCGGCAGCATCGCGAGCGTCGCGGGCTGGGGCGTGCTCGAGGACGGCGGCACCGCTGGGCCGGACACGCTCCAGGAGGCCGACGTGCCGATCCTGACCGACGAGTACTGCGGTAGCGCGTACTCGGACTTCGACCCGAAGACGATGGTCTGCGCCGGCTACGCCGAGGGCGGGATCGACACCTGCCAGGGCGACTCGGGCGGCCCGCTGTTCGGCCACGCGGGTGACGGCCTGCGCGTGGTCGGCTCCACGAGCTTCGGCGACGGCTGCGCGCGCCCCGGCAAGCCCGGCGTCTACGCCCGCGTGGCCGACACCACGCTGCGCGAGTGGATCCGCGGGCAGGATCCCGACGGCGTCAACTAGCCACGTGGGGCGCCGCGCGCGAATCCGCGCGGGCGGCGCCCGCAGAGTCCCTCGCGGGTAGCATCAGCCGCGAGGGGCTTGCGAACTCGGAGAGGATCAGCCGCGGCGATCGTCCGCCTGGCCATTGCGGCCGGGCTAGTCATCGCGCTCGCGGGCGCGCCCGCCGCGCACGCGCAGGGCCAGGACCGCTACTCGATCGTCCACGGCTGCTACGCGCTCAAGTCGAACTCGCTCGGCAAGTTCGTGGCCGAGGCGAGCGGCGGGTACGCGGCCACGGCCGCCGACGCCGGCTCGGCCGAGCCGTTCCGCCTCCAGGCCACGGCCCTCGGCAAGTACCTGCTCTACGGCAAGGACGGCGACTACCTGGCCGCGGGCGCCAACCGTGCCGAGACGGCCAGCGGGGCGAGCGAGGCCGCCGACTGGACGGTCGAGGGGAGCGAAGGGGCCTTCACCTTCACGAACGGCGCCCGCAAGCTCGGCGTGACGCCCGCGGGCGAGGTCGTGGTCGGCGCCGGCGAGTCCGCGTTCAGCCTCGTCCCGGCCCAGGGCTGCGCCACCTACCCGGAGGCGGATGTGAACGCGTCCGGCGGACCGTCGACCGGCGCCACCCCGTACGGCGAGGCGCGCGGGTTCGTGGACGCCCACCTCCACATGATGGCCTTCGAGTTCATCGGCGGCAGCATCCGCTGCGGCCGCCCGTGGCACCCCTACGGCGTGCAGTACGCGATGGTCGACTGCCCCGACCACGAGCCGAACGGCGTCGGCGCGCCGGGCGGCCAGGCCGAGGGCCTGCTCTCGCACGGCAACCCGTTCGCGCCGCACGACACGACCGGCTGGCCCACGTTCAACGACTGGCCCGCCTACGACTCCTTCACGCACGAGCAGATCTACTGGAAGGGGATGGAGCGGGCCTGGCGCGGCGGCCTGCGCCTGTTCGTGAACCTGCTCGTGGACAACGAGGCGCTCTGCGACGTCTACCCGCTCAAGCGCAACCCGTGCCACGAGATGAACACGATCCGGATCGAGCTCCAGCGCATCCGCGAGCTCGAGAACTACATCGACGCACAGAGCGGCGGGCCGGGCAAGGGCTGGTTCCGGATCGTGAAGGACCCGTTCCAGGCACGGCGGATCATCAACCAGGGCAAGCTCGCCGTGGTGCTCGGGCTCGAGACCTCGAAGCCGTTCGACTGCGGCGTCTACAACGACCAGCCCGAGTGCGACAAGAAGACGATCAACGACTGGCTGAACGAGCTCGACAGCGCGGGCGTGCGGCAGATGGAGCTGACCAACAAGTTCGACAACGCGCTCGTGGGCGTGGCGGGCGACGCCGGCTCGCAGGGCCTCGTCACGACGGTCGGCAACAAGAAGGAGACGGGCAACTTCTTCGACTTCCGCGACTGCGAGGACCAGAACTCCGACCGCGTGCCCGCGACCCAGGTTCCGGAGCACAACACCGACGCGCTGCTCCAGCTCTTCGAGGTCTACCTGCCGCCCGGCCAGGTGCCGGTCTACGGCGCGGGACCGCAGTGCAACAAGCGCGGCCTGAGCGACCTCGGCGACTTCACGATCCGCGAGCTCGTGAGGCGCGGGATCATCTTCGACCCGGACCACATGAGCGTGCTCGGCCGGCGCCAGGCGCTGTCGCTCACCGAGTCGCTCGACTACTCCGGCGTCGCGTCGAGCCACAGCTGGAGCACCGACGACGCCTACCCGCGGATCTTCAACGCAGGCGGGTTCAACGCGCCGTACGCGGGCGGCTCGGCCAGCTTCGTGAAGCAGTGGCAGAAGCTCCGGACGATGCGCAACTCGAAGTTCCGCTTCGGGATCGGCTACGGCGCGGACATGAACGGCTTCGGCACCCAGGGCGCCCCGCGCGGCGCGGACGCTCCGAACAAGGTCGAGTACCCGTTCAAGTCGTTCGACGGGAAGGTCACGCTGGACAAGCAGCGCTGGGGCGAGCGCGTCTGGGACGTGAACGCCGACGGGACCGCGCACTACGGGCTCTACCCGGACTGGGTCGAGGACCTGCGCAAGCTCGCGGGCCAGCAGATCGTGGACGACCTCGCCATGGGCGCGGAGGCCTACCTCCAGACCTGGGAGCGCGCCAACAGGATCCGCGGCCCCGGATGCCGCTCCGCGCACGAGGGCTTCGCCAAGCGCGGCGACGAGCTCGGCCGCGTGCGCCTGGGCAACAGCCCCGAGGGCGTGCTGCGCTCCGCCAACCAGCCGCTCACGCGCAACGGGCGCGTGTTCAGGTGGTGCGTCGGCGACAAGGGCGACCGCAAGGGCAACGTGATCGCCGTGTTCACGAAGGCCGAGCGCGTGGGGCTCGTCGCGAGCACCGCGCCCAGGCACCGCTACGACAAGATCGGCCGCGGCAGCCCCGCCGGGAGCCTGCGCGGGAGGGCCTCCGCGATCGGCTCCAACCTCTACGCGAAGCGCCTCCGGGGCGGCACCCGCATCGTCTACGGCACCAAGGCCGGCAAGGTCCGCTTCGTCGCACTCGCCACGCGCGCGGTCGGCGGTGACCGGGCGGAGCTCCTGCGCCACCTGAAGCTGGCAGGATTGCGCTGACGTGGACCCAGCTCGGCTCACCGAGATCCCGCTGTTCGCCGACCTCGGGCGGCACGAGCTCGAGGCGCTGGGGCGGGTGACCGACGAGGTGGACGTCCGCGAGGGCGAGCAGCTCACAGACGAGGGCGACTTCGGGCACGAGTTCTTCGCGATCGCGGACGGCGAGGCCGAGGTGCGCCACGGCGACGACGTCGTGGCCGAGCTGAGCGCCGGCGACTTCTTCGGCGAGCAGGCGCTGTCGGGCGACGCCCGGCGCAACGCCACCGTCGTGGCCACCACGCCCATGACCGCCGTCGTGATGACGCGCTCCGCGTTCCACCAGATGCGGCGCGATCACCCCGCCGTCTGCGACCGGATCGAGGAAGCGGTCCGCGAGCGCGGCCGCCAGATCGAGAACGGCTAGCGCCCGCTCGGCGCGCGTAGCGCCCGCTCAGCAGCCGAGCGCGATGTCCCGCCGGGCCGCGCCGAGCTCGGACGGGAAGTCGTAGTGCCACCACTCGCGGCGGTAGTTGCGGAAGCCCTCCGCCTCCAGCGCGCGCCTGAGCCGTAGGCGGTTGCGCAGCGGCTTGCCGCCGACGGCTGTCGTGGCGGAGCGGGACGAGAACGCGTCGTACGCGGTGCCCATGCCGAGCGCGCGGCCGCTCTCGGTTCGCACGAGCGTGGCGTCCACCGCGGCGCCGCGGTTGTGGTTGCTCCGCGCCGCGATCCAGCCGTTCAGCAGGTGCTCGTTGCCCGAGCTCCGCGCCCAGCGGACCATCGCGCGGCTGGCGCGGGCGGGACGGTAGGCGTCGAGGATCCGCAGCCCGAGCCCGTCGGCGTTCAGCCTGCGCTCGGCGCGCGCCAGCGCCCGCGCGGCGCGCACCCTCAGGAACGGCTCGGCCACGCAGTAGCCCGGCAGCCGCTCGCCCGTGAAGTTGTCCTCCCCCGCGTAGCGGAGGTCGACCTGCACGGCCGGGGCGTGGTCGCGGACGTTCGCGAGCCCGGCGCGCTCGAGCTGCGTCCGAAAGCCGGCCGAGGCGTCGTCAGATCCCGCAAATAGCGCGATTAGCAGGGCTGAAACCAATACCCCCGCACGGGGGGCGGTTGAGGAGATTTGAGCCCGGGTATCCAAGGAGCGCCTCGCAGTAACCAAGGTTCGCGGCGCCGCAGCCCCCCGCGGCGCCGCGGACCGCCCCATCCTCCGGCGCGGCCGCGCCTTCGGCGCGCGCGCTCTCAAGGAGTCCAGCGGATCGGCAGGCTCTTCATGCCGTACACCCCGAACGGGGTGTCGTAGGCCGGCTCCCCGGCGAGCTCGAGGTCGCGCATGCGCGGCGCGAGGAAGGCGAACGCCTCCTGCAGCTCGGCGCGCGCGAGGGCGGCGCCCAGGCAGAAGTGGGGGCCGGCGCCGAAGGTGAGCGGCTTCGACCGGTCGCGGTCGGCGGTGATGTCGAACGACTCGGGGTCCGCGTAGGCCTCGGGGTCGCGGTTGGCGGTGACCGCGGCGGCGATCACGACCGTGTCCTTCGGGAAGGTCACGCCGCGGTACTCGACGTCCTCGAGCGTGATGCGGGCGGTGAACGGCGTGATCGGCTCGAAGCGCAGCACCTCCTCGACCGCCTGGGGGGCGAGCGACGGGTCGTCCGCGAGCATCCGCCACTGGTCCGGGTGGCGGGCGAAAAGCAGCAGCCCGTGGCCGAGCTGGCTCTGCGTCGTGTCGACGCCGCCCACGAGCACCGCGCTCACGAGGTGCACGCACTCCTCCTCCGTCAGCCGGTCACCCTCCTCCTCGGCGGCGATCAGCTCGGAGATGAGGTCGTCGCCCGGGTCGCCCTGGCGGGCGCGGAGCAGCTCCCAGGTGTAATCCTGGAACTCGAGCGCCGCCGCCTCGATCCGGTCGAGCTGGGTGGAGACCTTGATCGGGTCGAACTGCTGCTGGATGTAGTTGGCCCACTCGTGCAGGCGGCCGGCGTCCTCGAGCGGGGCGCCCATCACGTGCGCGATCATCATCGCGGGGTAGGGCTGGGCGAAGGCCTCCACGGCGTCGCAGCGCCCGCCGGTCGCGGCGGCTGCGCCGTACAGCGCCTCGAGCAGGGCGCGCATCACCGGGCGGTGACGGTCGGCCGCCGGCGGCGTGAACGCGGGCTGCACGAGCTTGCGCAGGCGGCGGTGGTCGTCGCCGTCGAGATCCAGCAGGTTGCCCTTGAAACGCTCGTACAGCGGCCCCGACGTGACGCCCTGCACCTCGAGCATGCGCCGTCCCGGGAAGGTCAGGCTGCGGCTGCGCAGGAAGTGGGCGGCGGCGTCGCGGTCGAGCACGGCGTAGCCGACCGGGTCCACGCGCGCGAGCCACGACTGCTCGCGCAGCTCGCGCATCTCCGTCTGGAAGCGCGGGCCGGTCAGCTCGGCGTCCTGGTAGGTGAGCTTCGGCAGGTCGAGCTCGGCTACCGCGGTCATCCGGCCGCCCCTCCGATCCGCTCCACCTCGTCGGCGTCGAGCTCGATCGGGGCCGCCGCGCAGTTCTCCTCGAGGTGCTCGACCGAGCCGGTGCCGGGGATCGGCAGCATGACCGGCGAGCGCGCGAGCAGCCAGGCGAGCGCGATCTGCGACGGGGCGGCGTCGTGTCGCCGGGCCGCGTCGTCCAGCGGGCCGCCGGGCTGGGCGAGCTTCCCCGTGGCGAGCGGGAACCACGGCATGAAGCCGATGCCGCGCCGCTCGCACTCGTCGAGCACGTCCTCGCTGGCGCGGTCGACGACGTTGTAGCGGTTCTGGACCGTGGCGACCGGCGTCACCTCGAGGGCGGTCTCGAGGTCCTCCACGGACACCTCGGACAGGCCGATGAGACGGATCTTGCCCTCCTGGCGCAGCTCGGTCAGGGTCCCGAGCGACTCCTCGAACGGGACCTTCGGGTCGCGCCTGTGGAGCTGGTAGAGGTCGATGCGCTCGGCGTTCAGGCGCCTCAGGCTGGCCTCGCACGCGGAGCGCAGGTGCTCGGGGCGGCCGTTGATGTGCCACTTGCCGGGGCCGGAGCGCTCGAACCCGCCCTTGGTGGCGATCGTGATCCCCTCGTAGGGATGCAGCTCCTCCGCGATCAGGTTCTCGGAGACCTCCGGGCCGTACGAGTCGGCGGTGTCCACGAAGTCGACTCCCAGCTCGACCGCGCGGCGCAGCACGCGCTTCGCGACCTCGCGGTCCGGCGGTTCGCCCCAGACGCCCTCGCCGGTGATGCGCATGGCGCCGAAGCCGAGCCGGTTGACCGTCAGCTCGCCGGCCAGCTCGAACGTCCCCGCTGCCTCGACCATCCCAGGAACCGTACCGGGCGTGGATAGACTCGGCCGCCCCTTGCGGGGGGCCCGATTCAGGAAGCACCTAACGGAGGTCTGAGATGCCGCTGGTCCCGATGGTCGTAGAGCAGACTTCGCGCGGCGAGCGCTCGTTCGACATCTACTCGCGACTGCTCAACGAGCGGATCGTGTTCCTGGGCGACCAGGTCGACGACCAGATCGCCAACCTGATCGTGGCCCAGCTCCTCCACCTGGAGTCCGACGACCCGGACAAGGACGTGTCGCTCTACATCAACTCGCCGGGCGGCTCCGTGTACGCCGGCCTCGCGATCTACGACACGATGCAGTTCATCAAGCCCGACGTCGTCACGATCTGCTTCGGCATGGCGATGTCGATGGGCTCGCTGCTGCTCTGCGGCGGGGCGCCGGGCAAGCGCTTCGCGCTCCCCAACAGCCGGATCCTGATCCACCAGCCGTCGGGCGGCTACCAGGGCCAGTCGGCCGACATCGAGATCCACGCCCGCGAGATCCTCGACCTGCGCCGGCGGCTCGACCAGATCTACGCGAACCACAGCGGCCAGGACATCGACAAGGTGCACCAGGACATGGACCGCGACCGCTACTTCACGCCGGACGAGGCACTGGAGTACGGCCTGATCGACCGCGTCATCAGCCAGCACTAGGCGCTGGCGAACCCGGGCGAGCCGGGTTAGGGTGAAGGGGCGGGTGCGAGCAGGTTCCGCGCGTCTTCCAGCGAAAGCCTGACGGATCAGGCCCGATCGGCACGGCGACGGAGAGCCACACATGAGCGATAGCGAGGGCCGGCGCGGCCGGTTCACGCCGCTGCGGCGGCTGTCCGAAGACGAGCTGGGCGCGGCGGCGGCCGGCGGTGACGACAAGGCGTTCGCGGCGCTGTTCGAGCGCCTGCAGGACCCGCTCTACCGCTACTGCCTGTCGATCCTCGGGAACCCCGAGGAGGCACGCGACGCGTTGCAGAACGCGATGCTCAAGGCCTACCGGGCGCTGCGCGGCGAGACGCGCGAGATCGCGGTGCGGCCGTGGCTCTACCGGATCGCGCGCAACGAGTCGATCTCGGTGCTGCGCGGGCGGCGGCCCCTGGGGGATCTCGAGGAGGCCGTGGGCGTGGCGGCGGCGGGAGCGGACGTGGACGCCGCGGCGCGCGAGCGGCTGACCGAGCTCGTGGCCGACCTGCGCTCGCTGCCGCAGCGCCAGCGCTCGGCCCTGGTGCTGCGCGAGCTGAGCGGGCTCGACTACGAGGAGCTCGGCGCCGCGCTCGACATCTCGGCGAACGCCGCGCGGCAGACGGTCTTCAAGGCGCGCGTCTCGATGCAGGCGAACGTCGAGGGGCGGACCGCGCACTGCGACGAGGTGCGTGCCGCGATGTCGAAGGGCGACGGGCGCTTCCGGCGGCGCCGCTCGGTCCAGGCGCACCTGGAGCGCTGCCCCGTGTGCACGGACTTCGCGGCCGGCCTGGAGTCGCGCCCGCGCGACCTCGCCGCCCTCTTCCCGCCGCTGCCGGCGGGGGTGGCCGCGGCGTTGCTGGCCGCGGCGACGGGTGGCGGCGCGGTGGCCGGTGGCGGCGCGGCGGCCGGTGGCGGCGCGGCGGCGGGTGGCGCGGCTTCCGGTGGCGGCGGCGCGGCTTCCGGTGGCGCGGCTTCGGGCGGATCCGCCTCGGGCGGCGCGGCTTCGGGCGGGGCGGCTTCGGGCGGCTCCGCGGCGACCCCGCCGGGCGGCGACCGCAAGCGGCGCCGCTTCGCACTCGTCCCGCTGCTCCTCTTCCTCCTGCTCGTAGCGGGCACGGTGGCGACGGCCGTGATCCTCGAGGGCGGCGAGGACGGCGGCTCCGACCAGGTCGCGCAGGACACCGGCACTCCCGGCGAGGACGGCTCCGCCCGCGACGGCTCCGGCGGTGGCTCGGGGTCGGACGGAGGTGCCGGCTCGGGGAGCGGCGGCGATGAGGGGGAGGGCTCAAGCGAGGGCGGCTCCGGCGAGGAGCGCCCTGCGGGGGGCTCGCGGAGACGCGAGCGCGGCGCGGGCGATGGCGGCGGCTCCGGCTCCGGCGGCGGCTCCGGCTCCGGCGGCTCCGGCTCGGGCGGCGGCTCCGGCTCCGGCGGCTCCGGCGGCGGCTCCGGCTCCGGCGGCTCCGGCTCGGATGACGGCTCCGGCTCGGATGGCGGCTCCGGCTCGAGTAGCGGCTCCGGCTCCGACTCCGGCGACCGCGGCTCCGGCGACCGCGGCTCCGGCTCCAGCGGCGGCTCCGGCTCCAGCGACTCCGGCTCCGGCGTGGAGTGCGAGAGGCGCGTGCGGGCGGGCGCTTCGCCGGCGCAGGAGGGCTACTCGAACCGCGGCGGCCGCATCGAGGTGGAGGTCGGCGACGACTGCACGCCGACGCGCCGCGCCGCCGAGTGCGCTGGCCCTGGCGATGGCTCCTCCGGCTCCCGCGGCGGGTCCGGCGCGGGGAACGGCGGCGGGGAAGAGGGTGGCTCCGGCTCCAGCGGTGGCTCGGGCTCCAGCGGTGGCTCGGGCTCCGGCGGCGGCTCCGACAGCGGCAGCGGCTCCGGTTCGGACGGAGGCTCCGGCTCCGGCGATGGCTCGGGCTCCGGGAACGGCGGCAGTGAAGGCTCCGGCTCCGGCTCGGGCTCCGGCTCCGGCGATGGCTCCGGCGGCGGCTCTGACAGCGGCAGCGGCTCCGGTTCGGACGGAGGCTCCGGCTCCGGCTCCGGCGATGGCTCGGGCTCCGGGAACGGCGGCAGTGAAGGGGCCGGCTCCGGCTCGGGCTCCGGCGGCTCCGGCTCCGGCAACTCAGGCGGCTGCGCCGGCGCGCGCGGCGACGGTCTCCCCATCACCGGCTTCCAGCTCGGCCTCCTGGGCGGCTCGGCCCTCCTCATGCTCGGCCTCGGCCTGGGCCTCCGCCGCCTGACCGCCGTCCAGCGGCCGTAGCTCGGCCCCGATCGGCGGGTGGGGTCAGTTCCGTCCTCTATAGGGACGGAATCCACCCCGGTCGATCGCGCGGGGCCGAGATCAGCCCGGCGGCGGCCCGATTCCCAGGGCGAGCTGGCGCGACTGGGCGATCAGCCTCCCGCCGGGCGTCCAGAGCGTCCCGTCCTCCTCGAAGAAGCCGGCGTGGCCCACGCGGGACTCGAACATGCCCAGCACCCACTCGCCCTCGGCCGGCAGCTCGCCGCGGAAGTGCACGGTCAGCTCGACGGTCGGCGCCGCGAGCGGCCCCGGGGCGACGGGGAAGATCGCCGGCGGCCACGCATCGGCCAGCGCAGCCACGAGCGGGGCATCCAGCGCGTGGGGCTCCCGCAGCCGCATCCAGCCGCCGCTGAGCGCGCGCTCCGCTCCGCTGAACCACTCGTGGCCGGCCACCGGCCGGAAGTCGAAGTACTGCGTGAACGGCGGCACGAGGTCGCCGCGCTCGAGCCGCGTCGTCGTCTCCTCCGGTCCCGGCACGTCGTCCGGAAACCCGCTGTGGTCGAACTCCACGCCGGACTCCCACGGCCCCGAGAACGCGGCGAGCGCCAGGCACTGCGGCGCCCCCTCCTGCTCGAGCCGCGCGGAGACCGTGCTCATCGTGCGCCCGGAGCGCTCCACCGCGCAGCGGATCGAGACCGGCCCGGGCCCGGGCGCCGCCGGGTAGTAGACCGTGAGCGACCGCGGCACCCGCCCCGGATCGCCGAGCTCCTCGCTCAGCGCGCGCAGCATCATCGCGGCGATGTAGCCGCCGTGCGGCCCGCGCACCACGTTCCAGCGCGGATCGACCACGGCCTCGTACGCGCCGCCGCCCAGCGGGCGCACGGCGGTGCGGCGGTCGAACTCGGTCGCGGGCTCCATCGGGGCGGCGATCCTACGGCGGAGCGGCGAAGATGCC
>DASVVS010000083.1:0-60262 GCA_036386455.1 Thermoleophilaceae bacterium | reverse complement strand
CACCACGACCACGACGGCGAGCGCGACAAGTCGCCGCGCGCCGCCAACGAGGCCGAGACCACCAGCCGCGCGGAGATCTCCAACTACGAGATCGTGACGCACTACTTCGAGGGCGCGGCCGACCGGCTCGAGATCCCCGAGGACCTCGCCACGGTCCTGAAGACCTCCTACCGCGAGGTCCAGGTGCAGATCCCGATCAGGCTGAGCGACGGGAAGGTCCACGTGTACTCCGGCTTCCGCGTGCAGCACAACGGCGCGCGCGGGCCGTACAAGGGCGGCGTGCGCTTCCACCCGGAGGTGGACCTCGACGAGGTGCGCGCACTGGCCGCGCTGATGACCTGGAAGACCGCGATCGCCGGCATCCCGTTCGGCGGCGCGAAGGGCGGCGTGAACTGCCCGAGCGGCGACCTGACCGACGACGAGCGCGAGAAGGTGGCCCGCTCGTTCATCTCCAAGGTGCACAAGCTGCTCGGCCCGCACCGCGACATCCCGGCGCCGGACGTCGGCACCGACGCGCAGACGATGGCGTGGATGATGGACGAGTTCGGCAAGGTCCACGGGCACACGCCGGCGTGCGTGACCGGCAAGCCGATAGCGCTCGAGGGCTCGTTCGGCCGCGCGGCCGCGACCGGCCGCGGCGTCGTCCTGATGTACGAGGAAGCCGCGAAGGAACTCGGCCTGAAGCCGGAGGAGACCCGCTTCGTGGTGCAGGGCTACGGCAACGTCGGCTCCTGGGCCGCGAAGATCCTCCAGGACATGGGCTGCAAGATGATCGCGGCCTCGGATGCGGCGGGCGCGATCCACTCGGAGGACGGGATCGACGCCCACGCGCTCGCCGAGCACGCCGAGGAGGGCGGCGAGCTGCCCGACTTCGACGGCGCGGACACCATGTCGCCGGACGAGCTGCTCGAGGTCGAGTGCGAGCTGTTCATCCCCGCGGCGCTCGGCGGCATGATCCACAAGCACAACGCGGACAAGCTCAACTGCAAGCTGCTCGTGGAGGGCGCCAACAGCCCGACCACGCCGACCGCCGACGAGATGCTTGCCGACAAGGGCGTGATGGTCGTGCCCGACCTGATGGCGAACGCCGGCGGCGTGATCGTGTCCTACTTCGAGTGGGTGCAGAACCTCCAGCACTTCCGCTGGGAGGAGGAAGAGGTGAACGAGCGCCTCGCCAAGATCATGCGCCGCGCCTACGGGGAGGTGTCCGAGCGGGCGAAGGAGAAGGACCTGCCGCTGCGCCCGGCCGCGTTCGAGCTGGGAATCGAGCGGGTGTTCGAGGCCGCCACCACGCGCGGCTACGTGCACGCCGAGTAAACGGCCCCAAGAAGCGGAAAGGGGGCCGGCTGCCGTGCCGACCCCCTGACCAAGCGGCTATTGCCGCACCGAACGACGGAACCCTCCATGCCGTCGTACGCGATGAATCGGACCTGCGGCGACTCAGGACAAGCCGAATGGCCCGGGCCTAGGACAAGTGTCCAGGCCGCGCGGCTCGCGCCATCCCGCGGCGGCGGCTCGCGGCGGCGCTCGCGTGCGGCTAGTTGTCCAGGTCGAAGTCGCGCGGAGGCTTCTGCTCGAACCAGAGCCGGTCGTGCTCCGGCGTCTCGCGCAGGAACTCCGGCGTCTCCTCGAGCACGTCCTCGTCGGAGCCGGCGGGCTCCACCGCGGAGCCGGCGGGCTCCTCCGCGGAGCCGCCTGCGTAGCCGACGGGCTCGTCGTCCTCGCCGCGGTGGGCGAGGGTGTCGAACTCGACGGTGCCCTGGGACGTGACGGGCGGCGGAGGCTCGAGCGGGTCGCGGTCCACGTCGTGCACCGGCGGGTGCGCGGCCTCGACGGGCTCGGTGGCGGGCTCGATGGCGGCCGGGGGCTCGGGCTCGGCCGGGACGTCGATCGTCGGCTCGACCGGCGGCACCTCCGGCTCCCCGCCCGCGGGCACCGGCTCGGTGTGCGCCACCGGCACGTCGGGCTCGGGCACCGTCTCGGCGGGCACGCCCTCGCCGATCGCCGCAGCCGCGTCGGCCATCGAGGGGCCCGTGGCGGCCTCCACCTCGTCGGGACCCGGGGCGGGCACGGCCGACGAGTCGAGCACGTCGTAGGGCTCGTCCGCGGGCGGGGCCTCGGCGTAGACCTCGCCGGCGGGCGCGGGGTCGCCGGCTCCGTAGCCCCCGGCGGCCCCCGGGTCGGCGGCATCCGGAGCGGCGGCGGCCGGATCCGCGGCCGCCGGGCCGCGACGAGCGGGACCGAGCGCCTCGGCCTCCTTGCGCGCGATCTCGTCCTCGGTGGCACCGTGGCGGCGCTTGAGCTCCAGGTGCTCGCGGATGGCGTCGTCGAGGACTCCCATCGCGGCAGAGGTTAAACGAGGCGCCGGATCGGCCGGTGCCCGGTCCGCTCAGCCCTCGGCGGTCACCGGCTCGCCGCGTGCCACGCGGTTCTTGCCGGCGCGCTTGGCCCGGTAGAGAGCCGCGTCCGCCTCGGCGATCAGGGCGTCCTTGTCGCTCGCGCAGGTGGGCAGCGAGGCGACCCCGAAGCTGGCGGTCACGCGCAGCACGCCGTCGCCGTCGAGCCGGTTGATGCGCAGCTCCTCGATCGCGCTGCGCATACGTTCGGCCAGCAGCTCGGCGCCGTGCAGGTCGGTCTGGGGCAGGATCACCGCCATCTCCTCGCCGCCGTAGCGGGCGGGCTCGTCGATGTCGCGCGAGAGCGAGCGCAGCACGCGGCCGACCTCGAGCAGCACGAGGTCGCCCTGCTGGTGGCCGAAGGTGTCGTTGATCCGCTTGAAGTCGTCGATGTCGAGCATCGCGAGGCCGACGTCGGTGCCGAAGCGGCGGCTTCGCTCGATCTCGCCGTCGAGCGTGTGGTGGAAGTGGCGGACGTTGAAGAGGCCGGTGAGGTCGTCGGTGACCGCCTGCATCTGGACGATCTCGTGGAGGTCGACGTTCTCGATCGACACGGCGGCCTGGCCGGTGAGGTACGAGAACAGCTCGTACTCGGTGTCGTCGAAGGCACGGCCGTGGCGCGCGATCGAGACCACCCCGACCTGCTCCTGCGCGCCGCCGCGGCCGAGCCGCGCGACGAGCTGAGCCGCCAGCGCGTGCACGCCGCCCACCTCGGCGCGGACGGGGCGCTGGTGCTGGTGGGGATCGTCGGCGCCCTCGAGCGTGGCGAGCCAGTCGGTCTCGCCGTTGGTCCCGACGGCGAACGCGCGCCGCTCGGCCGCCTCGAGCGCCGCCTCCAGGTCCGGCACCGTCTCCCCCACCTGGGCGGTGTGCATCCGCCGGGCGTCGATCGGCAGCGCGCGGCCGAGCTCCGCCTCGCACGCCTCGACCGCCGTCCGCACGACCAGGTTGACCATCGCCTCGCGGTCGAGCCCGGTGGCGAACGCGTCGCCGACCCGCCGGATCGTGCCCTCGAGCTCCGAGCGCTTGCGCTCGACCTCCTCGATCTTGCTCTCGAGCTGGGCCGACATGGCGTTGAACTCGCGGCCCAGCGCGGCGAACTCGTCGCTGCCCTCCACCGGCACCGGGCTGCTGAAGTCGCCGCGAGCCAGGCGCCGGGCCGCGTCCAGGAACTGCTCGATCTGCATGTTGAGCGCCCGCACGACGAAGATCGAGGAGACGAGCGCCAGGGCCAGGAAGGCCGCGAGGATCCCGGCGATCAGCCAGCGCTGGTCGCCGATGGCGTCGCGCAGGTCGGACTCGTCGACGAACAGGCCGACCCGGACGTCCTGGCCCGCCGGGACGCGCTCCGTCTCGAAGCGGCCGCGGTAGTCGTGCCCCCCGATCGTCACCTCGCCGGACTCGGCCTCCGCGGCACCGCGCTCGCCGAGAGTCGAGGAGAGCACCCGGCCGTCTCCGGCGATCAGGCGCACCTCGAACGCGGTCACGGTCTTCAGGTCCCGCGCGAGGTCGGGCGCGTCGGTGGTCGAGACGCCTACGTAGCCGAGGCGCTCGCCCTTCCGGGTGGACGGGCTGGCGACGGCGAACGCGACCGCCCGCTCCGAGCCCGTGCGGCCGAGCGGAGCGCGGTCGGGCCCGTAGGCGGCTATCGCGAGCGCGCCCGGGTAGCGCGCGCGGAGCTGCTTGAGGCGCCGGGAGATCGCGCGGCGGTCGCGATCCTCGAGCGCACTCGCCAGCTCGGGATCGCCGACGATGCGGTCGCGGAGGCGGCGCGCGTCGTCGACCGCATTGTCGAAGAAGTAGAAGGAGGTCCGGAGCCCCTGGGCGATCGACGCGTCGGCCTTGCCGGTCTCGCTGTCCTCGGTGAGCCTGAACAGCACGAGCATCACCGCGAACATCGGGATGACCACGATGATCGTGAAGAACAGCAGCAGGCGCCGGCGGAAGCTCATTGGTCGTCAGAACACGCGGGGGTTGTGTAAGTGTGCCCGTTACGGGCACGCCTCCACCTTCGTCTATTCGCCGAGAGCGGCGTGGCGCCTCCGACGCACTACCATCGTCGCCGAAGCACGGGGCTATAGCTCAGCTGGAAGAGCGCCTGGATCGCACCCAGGAGGTCGCCGGTTCGAGTCCGGCTAGCTCCATCGCTGGATCTCCTAGGGGTCGTCAGCCGACGACGAGGCTGTGCGCCAGTACGCCAAATGGGGCTTTACGGCAGGGTGCTCGCGCTCGATCGCCGCAGCCAGCGCTTCCCGCGACTCCACATCCGTCGGTATGAGATCGTCGATGCAGGTAGGCCATTCGCGAGCAACCGACTGCGCAGTCTCGTTCGGTTCAAAATCGGTCAGGAGAGTGAGACAAGTCCACTGCTGGCCGATGTCCCTCGCCAACTCTTGAGCCGCTTCGATCACGTCGTCTCTCGGCGCGGTCCCTTCCTGACCGACGAAGAAGATGTGGGTCCCTTGTTGCTTCCGCACCGGGCCGATGTGTTGCCAGTGACCGTCCGAGGACCACACCGGCAAGTCCCTGCGAACCGTGCCCTCGGTCTGCCCGTCCCACGCCTCTGAAGGCACGTCGGACGCGACGACGACTGTGCACGCTTGCCGCGCGCCCGTCGAATGGCCGAGTTCGAGACCAGCGGCGAGGACCCGCGCCAACTCGCCTTGAAGCGTTGTTCTGACTGGCTCTTCGGCCGGCCACGGAGAGCTGGAAAGGGGTCCGCCCAAGCCGCGGAAAGTAAGTGGCGTCCACGGGATCTCTGAATCGGCATTCAAGAAGCCCTCAAGGCTCGGCAGCCTCGGATCACGTAGGCCAGTCAGGCCGAGAAGCTGGAACTCCCAGTCGGCTCGCGGTACCAACGACGAGATCGGTGGTACGAAGCCATGTCTTGCGTGGATGGACGAAGCTGGCCCCGTGCCGGCGCCGAACAGCTCGTACGCGATGAGCGGGTGCAGCTGTGGTCCACATACCAGCGCATGAGCTAGTAGGTCCAACCCGATTGAGCCCAGAAGCTCGGATTCGAAGGGCAACGCCTCGTCGATGAGCTCGAACCTGTGTAGCGCGAGCCCGACGGTGTGCCGCGGGTCGAAAGCGGCGACCGCCGGCTTGTGCAAGGGGAGTCTCCAGTCACTCCAGTCGTAGCCGCCGACAGGCATCTCTTGAATCGCTCGCTCGACGAGGATCCCGTTATGGACGAAGTCGCCATTGGACAACCAGCCCGGTATCGGTCGACTCTCCTCTTCGTCGCCACGGCGCAAACCGCTCGGCAGGCGCCAGTACGCGCCCTCTATCCGCTCTGTTGCGACCTCGAACCACCCTCTTGGGAGCCCAGCCTGGCCGGGCGATGGAATATCTGCCGGCGCTTCGACCACCTGCCCGGCGGGTCCGCGAAAGATCGCTGGCGGATCCTGAAGGCGATACGTACCGGCAATCGCCTCGAGGAGGAAGTCTGGAGTGGTCGCGGGCTTGAGCGTCGAAGCCAGAAAAGGGATCTCAACTCGAGTTCCGACCGGAGCCGACGTCCACTCGATCTCGACGATCTCCGCATCGATTAGTGCCCGAAATCGAACGGCCCGCGGCGAGTCCGCGTGCCGGGTCGTGACTCGTACCTCTGGTCCAAGGAGAAAGCCGGCGAACGCCCCTATCCCGAATCGACCGGCCTTCATCGCCCCGACCGCGTCTACCGGGTCCATCCCCTCGAACTCAGAGGCGACCGGTCCGAACGACGCGCCCGCCCTCAAGTAGTAGTTGACGATCGTGTCCGGGAGCATTCCGATGCCGCGGTCCCAGACGCTCAATACGAGTTGCTCGGGATCGCTCTCCGTTTCGATTGTCACGACGATGTCCGTATCGATCTCCGGCAGGTCGTCCTCCGGGATCCGTCCGTGGGAGCGCTCCCACCGCCGCCGTGCTCGAACGGCGTCAGCCGCGTTCTGCACCAGTTCCCGACCCGCCACGTAGAACTCACGGCTGTAGAGGTCGCGGATCATCAGGCGAAACAGGTCCGGGTCGCTCTGCAATGCCGCGCGTCGCGGCAGGTAGGGCAGCGTCCTGTGCAGGCTCGGCTGGTCGATGTTGGACACCACGCGCTGTCTGTACAGCCGCAGTGCCCTCATAGGGGTAGAGCTGTACGCTTCGCGCAACACCGCCGAGGTGCGATCGAGTTCCTCCTGAA
Source organism: Thermoleophilaceae bacterium (assembly GCA_036386455.1). GTDB lineage: Bacteria > Actinomycetota > Thermoleophilia > Solirubrobacterales > Thermoleophilaceae > AC-37. Next base: position 53,692 of record DASVVS010000083.1, on the reverse strand, counting down.
GCCGGTCGAGAAGCTCTTTTAGGGCGAGATGCGTGCGCAGCGCGTGGTTCGAAGCGACCGAAACTGCGATCGCGTACGGGTCGTCGTGGTCCCACGAGACCGACACCACAGCGCCGTGCTTGCCCCACTCCTCGATGCTCACCCGGCTCTGTGGGGCCTTCAGCCGTAGGAGGACGGGTGGCGCTCGGTCAGCTTCGATCTGGAGAAAGTCGGCGATGCGAAGCAGACCCATCAGATAGAGCGCGAGGACTCCCTTGGGCCGGTGGTTTCCCGGCTCGAGGTCCTCGAGGTAAGCTCGCATCAGGCGGAGGTCCTCATTGTGGGACCGCGCGATCGCACCACTCAGATCGCCGATGGAGGGCATGATCTCGGCCGCGGCTGGGAACTCGTCGTCCGCACCGGGGAACCCGTTGAGCGCGATCTCATGACTCAGTCGCGCGTGGTGGCGGCGAAGGAACTCACCGATCAGCAGCCGGTCAGGCAACGTGAGCGCCTCGGGCTGCAGCTCACTCGCGAACGCGACCTCCGGCACGCCGGCGTTGGCCGGACCGAGGATGACGTCGAGCTGGCTCGGGCCGAAATGCCGCGCCTCGTGCTGGAACGCTTTCCAAAGATCTGACCAAGGCTCGTCCGCGGCTCGTGCGCCCTGCTGGCAGTCGAAGAATGAGATGGGTCCGAATGAGCTCTCCGGCGTCACCAGGTCAACAAAGCCCCGCTCGCGGAGGTGCATCCCCAAGTCGTGGAGGACCGTTGCGCAAACGAGTGCGGCGGCGTCCGGCGCGCGGAGAAAGTCGCCCTCTCGTACGTCAGGTGGAATCAGTGCGACCGCTGCGCGCAGCACCGATTCGACGTGTCCGGCTCCATGCGCCGTGAACCCAGGAAAGAAAGGCATAGCGTTATCCGCGAGGACGTCCCCCGCCACGCCGCTCAGCTGGTACACCGGTGACTCGAAGGGAGATCCGCGAAGCAAGTCGCGGAGCTCATCCGGGATGTGAAGCTGACCCACGGGCGAATCCTAGGTCGGTCTATTTGCATTCGAGTCGGGCTGGCTCTGCTTCGCAAGGTCCCGCCTGGGCCCGGCTTGGCAACCATCCGCAGCGAAGCGCGGGGCTATAGCTCAGCGCTGGCGCTGTTCGGACTCGCGGGCGCGGCGCTCGTGGTGATGCCCGCCGCCACGCTGTCCCTGCTCGGCCGCTACACCGGAAGAGCGCCTGGATCGCACCCAGGAGGTCGCCGGTTCGAGTCCGGCTAGCTCCATCTCGCGCTCGAACCGCGCGAGGTCGATGCACCTGCGACGCTGTGCCGATGCTCGAAGCGGGACAGGTCGCGGAGGCGTATGCCCGCTGGATCGCGGACGGCGAGCCTGACTTCCAGGCGATGATGAGCCCGGACCTGCACGACCACGTCAGCGGCGGCACCGGTCCTCAGACGTGGGACATGGTCTGGCGATGGATCGAGGCGAGCTTCGACGAGCGACGGGCGGAGCTCCACGGCTGGGGCACCCTCGATGACGAGCGGATCGCGGTATGGGTCACCCTCCACGGGAAGCACATCGGCAGTGGGATGCCCTGGCTCGGAGACCGGCCGCCCAGCGGGGCCCGGATCGCCTGGCAGCAGGTCCATGTCTTCGCCATCGACGGAGATCGCCTGAGCGAGCACTGGGCCGTGCGTGACGACCTCCACGTGATCGAGGCGATCGAGAGTCGCAGCGGCGCATGAGGACCCTCCACATCGGCCTTCGGGTAGCCCACCTGGAACGGTCGCTCGCCTTCTATGCGGCCCTGGGCTACGAGGTCGTCGGAAGCGTCCCCGCCACCTCCCTCGGTGATCTCACCATGATCAAGCTGCCCGACGATCCATTCGTCACCATCGAGCTCGTTTCGCGCTCCTCCGCGGGCACGTCGATCGGCGGGAACGGTCTCAGTCACTTCGTGGTGAAGGTCGAGTCGATGGACACCGTCGTGGCCGAGCTGGCCGCCGCGGGCATCCACCCTGATGAGCCGCCGAAGTCACCGGACGGGTCCGACGAGTTCCGGACCGCATGGATCGCCGATCCGGACGGAAACCGGATCGAGCTCGTGCAGTGGCCATCCGGTCACCCCGACGGGATGACCGAAGCCGACTTCTCGGGGGCCTGAGGGTCAACCGGCGGCACCGTCAGCGCAGCCAGCGGTCCATGTGCGGGTATGGCCTGGCATCAGCCGACAGGGCGCGGTGCGGGCGCGGCCCGCTCATGTCCCACGCATGGAGCAGCGGCACGCCGACGTCCCGTCCGTTGGTGAAGTGCTCGATCACGTGCTCTGGTCCGCCGCCATAGGCGCCGGCGTGGAAGACGAAGGCGGGATCGAGGCCGATCGCGACAGTGGCGGCGTAGGACCAGGCGATCGCCGCCATCTCCTCACCGGGGTCGTCCGGCACCTCGTCCAGCGTGGGGCGTAGCGCCGGATCCGTGACCGCGATGTGCCCGGCTTCGTGAAGCAGGTCGCCGGGCCATCTGAGCCGGTCGGGGTCGAAGATCAGGCGGCCGCCCCTGATCAGGATGCCCGGAAGGACGGTCTTGCCACTGATCGGCGCTGCCGAGACGTCAAAGCCGATTTCGCGCAGGAAGGCGACGATGCGCCCCGTCACTTCGTCTCCAGCCGGCGTCGCCTCCTCCCCCACGACCCCAGCCTAGGCGGATCGGGCTTGGGCGAGCGGCGGCCGTCACGGCGCGCCGCCGCCCCTGCCGTCTACCGCTTCGCGTAGTCGCCGAACTCGCCGAAGTCGACGAGGACGCAGGGCTCGTCGCCCACGACCTCCGCGTCGTGACCCGGCGGGATCGCGACGACGTCGCCGGGGCCGCATTCCGCCTCGGACCCGTCGTCCATCTCGACCCGCATCCGTCCGGCGAGGACGTAGCCGAGGTGCGAGACCTCGCACGTGTCCGTCCCGGCGATCGGCTTCACGTTCTCCGACCACCGCCAACCGGGCTCGAACGTCCCCCTGCCGACGGTCCGGCCGCCGATGCTGACCACGGCCGCCCTGCCATTGCCTTCGAACTCGCGCACCTCGTCCGGCGAGTCGAAGTTCTTGACCTCCATCGAGGCCATCTCCTCCCCCTTCCGTTGAAGGCAGTGGCGCCAAGACTATGTCCGGTCCACACCCCTGACCACCTCGCGCGAGTGATCCGGTCGGCCCCCTGGAGCGCTAGAGAAAGCGTGCGATCCATGCCCTTCGCGAGCACGTCGGCCAAGCTGCACTACGCCCGAGGCGCACTTGGCCTGCTCGCGCTTGCGGCAGGCGTGGCGGGGGCAGCCGCGGGAACACCCGCAGCCCTCGCGCTCCTCGTCGTCTGCGTCGCCGCATGGCGCGGGTGTCCGACCTGCTGGGCGGTCGGGCTGGTGCAGACCCGCGCTCGTGCTCGAGCAGCTAGCGACGCACGACCCGCACCCGCGGCTTGCCCTTCTCGCAGCCGTTCCAGGTACGCGTGCTCACGACCTTCGAGCCGGTGTTGTGCGTCGCGACGATGCGGACCTTCAGCCTGCCGGACCGCGCCAGCTTCCGCAGCTCGATCCGCCTGACGTCGCGGCCGCGGCTCACGAGCCTCCGCCTGCCGTTCACGAACGCCTCCACGCGGACCACCCGCGTGCCCTTCACGCGGTGGAGCCTGAAGGCGACCGAGGCCGGGCGCAGGCACGGGGCGCCAGTGTCGGTGTGCTCGAAGTCGTTCAGCTGCACGCTGGCGACGTCGGTGATCGACGGGAAGTTCGGCATGTTCACCGCCCGGGTGGGCCCGCCGCCGCGCGACTTGATCGCGATCGTTGTCTTCCCGGCCGGCGGGATCGCGGCGGGGGCGAAGAAGTCCACCCCGGTGACGAACGGAAGGGCGTTGTAGACGGGGTCGGGCTGGCTCAGGTCGCTCTGACCGTCCAGCTTGCGGTCGGAGAAGAAGTAGGCGTTCACCCGCTTGCTGACCGGGCACAGCACCTCGGTGCAGACGTTGGTCCCGTTGATCGAGAGCACGTCGTTCTGGCCGGGCTGGTCGCCCCAGAGCTCCTTGTAGCGGAGGATCACGGCGGACGAGTGGCCCGGGCCGCGCTCCGCGCCGTTGGCCAGCACGTCCGACTCGAGCAGCCGGACCAGGTGGTCGCTCCTCACGAAGGGCTCGTAGTAGTGGTGGTGCACCGGGGCGCCCGGGCGCGTGACCTCGAACTCGTAGTGCCTGCCCGCGACGACCTCGACGGGACCCCAGTCACCGGGCTCGCCGAGGGCGACGCTCGCGACCGGTGCGCTCCCCCTGCGCCGACCGGTGCCGCCGTCCACCTCCCAGACCGCGAGGTTCGAGCCGGCCGCGCCCTTGTTGAGCGGGAAGACGAGCACCCGCCCCGCGATCGTGATCTGGCCCGCCTGCGGGACTATGTCGTGCGCGGGCGCCCTCCCCGTGAAGAACTTGTAGTACTCGGCGAACGCCTCGGCCGACGTTGCCGACTCGACGTGAGTCTGGTTCGGGAGGGTCACGTTGAGCGCCCCGAGGATCCTCCGACCCGGCGTGCCGCGGCCGGCCCAGACCGCCAGGGTCGGCACGCCGCCGGGAAGCGCGTCGGCCTGCGAGCCGTCGATGTTCACGTAGTGGGCCACGTTCGCCGCCCGCTCGGGCGAGGAGGTCAGGTACTCCTGCAGCACCGATGTGCCGAGCGAGTGCCCCAGCAGGTCCACCTTCGGGCGGCCGGTGCGCTGCTTGAGCCCGGCGACGAGCGCATCGATGCGCTCGTGCACCTGCGCCCGGCTCTCGGTCGCGAAGGTCGAGTCGTAGTCGATCGTGTCGATCCAGCGCTCCGGGTAGCCGTTGCTCATGAAGCGGAGCTTCTGCGACTCGAACTGCCCTCCGGTCCCGACGAACCCGTGGACGAAGAGCACGCCGTTCTGGTCGAACGAGGGCTGCGCCTCGGCGGTGGGCGCGCCGAGCAGCAGCGCGGCAACCGCGCAGACCGATGCGACCAACCTCGCGACAGGAGTCAAGGCGGCCGAGTCTAGGCCTCAGGCCGTGTGGCCGGTCCACGCGTACCCGTCCCAGTAGCGCAGCCGGAAGCGGCCGGACGGGTCCGGGTACCAGTCCGGGGGCGGCCCCGGAGGCTGCGGGGCGGGAGCCGGCGGTGCGGGCGGGAGGCGCCCGGTGAGCGCTCCGATCCGCCCGACCAGGTTCGCCTCGTCCTCGGCGGGCGACAGCGCGTCCGGGTCCTGCCGGCCGAGCGCGCGCCGGTGGCGCAGGAAGGCGAGGTCCGTCGCAACCCGGTGCAGCTCGGCCCGCGCACGGCCGGCATCGCGTCCCCCGGCCGCCTTCGCCGCCTTCCGCGCCTTCGCCCGCCCGCGCAGGGAGGAGAGCGCCTGCAGTTCGCCGGGGCTCAGCAGCCCGGTCTCGACCTCCGGCGCGAGATAGGCCGCCACCCGCCGGCCGTCGCGCCGCCGCGCCACCAGGCTCACGACGATGAGCGCGACGAAGACCGGGAACATCACGCCGAGGAACGTGACGACGAACGCGGTGTCGTCGATCGCCGAGGTGTTCCACGCCGAGTGCAGGAGCACCGCGGCGACGAACCCTCCGAGCGGCGCGAGCCATCTCCGCGCGCCCTGCACCGACGTGGCCGCGACCGCCAGGCCGATGCCCGTCATCGCGGTGAACACGGGATGGGCGAACGGCGACGCGATGCCGCGCATGACGAAGACCGCTCCGACCCCGACCTCGCCCGCGACGAGCTCCTCGCCGTAGTACAGGACGTCCTCCATCGCGGAGAACCCGAGCCCGACCATCGCCGCGTAGACGATCCCGTCGAGCACGCCGTCGAGCTCGCTGCGCCGCCAGCGGTAGACGCCGAAGAGCGCCGCCGCCTTCGCGCCCTCCTCGACGATCGGCGCGGACACCGAGCCGCCGTAGATCTCGCCGACCTCCGACCCGAACTCCGCGCCGACGATCTCGATGCCCACGCTGTTCACGATCAGCGCGATCAGCACGGCCGGACCCGCGCCCCACAGGAACGCACGCACGAGAAGGGCACGCGGCTCGGGCTCGTACCGGTCGATCCACAGCGCGAGCAGCACGTAGACCGGCAGCGGAAGGAGCGCGAGCCCGAATCCGATCGCGAAGGCGACGGGCCCGTACGCCGCCAGCAGAAGGAGGAGCATGAGCACCAGCGGCACAACCAGCGCGCGCCGGAGCCGGCGTCGTCGGCGTTTGGCTAGAGCTGGGTCGGCCGGCTGCACGTGACCACCCTATGTCCCACCGAGAGGAGAGCCGATGAACGCGTCCACCAACACAGCCGCACGCGAGCGCCTGGAGGCGCTGGTCGGCGAATGGACCATCGAGGCCGGCCCGCCGGGCGGCCCGCCCTGGCCCGGCGAGGGCCGCGTCACCTTCGAATGGCTCGAGGAGGCCCCTCTCCTGGTCCAGCGTTCGCACGTGGACCTGCCCGAGGCGCCGGACACCGTGGCGATCATCGGCTGCGACGGAATGAGCGACACCTACCACCAGCTCTACACCGACGACCGCGACGTGCAGCGCATATACGCGATGAGCCTCCGCGACGGGATCTGGAAGCTGTGGCGAGACGGGGAGCCGTTCTCGCAGCGCTACACGGGCACCTTCTCGGAGGACGGCAGGACGATCGCCGGCCGGTGGGAGAAGCAGGAGAACGGCGAGTGGACGACGGACTTCGACCTTACCTACACGAAGGTCGGCTGAGGGAGCTCTACCTGGGTTAGCCTGTGCACGGATGATCCGGGGGGCTCTCATCGGCGCGCTCGCCGCCCTCACGGTGCTCCTCGCGCTGCCGGGCGCGGCCACGGCCGGCTCCGTGAGCATCACGACCACGCTGGGCCAGCTCACCTACACGGGCGACCCGACCTCGAACTCGGTCACGATCGCCTGGGATCCGGCGACGTCGATGTACGTCGTGACCGACTCGGCTCCGCTGACGGTCAGTCCGATCTCCGGCTGCACGTCGCTCAGTGCGACGAGCGCGGCCTGCCACGACCTCGTCGTCACCTCGATCCGGGCCACGCTGGCACCGACCACGAACGGCGCGGACGCGGCCAACTCGATCACTCTCGACCCCACGCTGCCGGACGACGAGCCGGCGAGGGTCGACGGAGGCGGGGGCACGGACACGTTCAACGGCCAGGCCGCCCCCGAGACGTTCAACGGCGGCGACGGAGACGACGTGGCCGACGGCGGGCCGGGCACGGACACGCTGAACGGCGACCTCGGGGGCGACACGCTCAACGGGGGCGCGGACGACGACGCGCTGTACGGCCACACCCCGGCGAACACCACTCCGTCGCGCGACGGCAGCGACACCCTGTACGGCGATGACGGCAACGACGTGCTCACGGGCCACTGGAGCTCCGACGTGCTCGACGGCGGCAACGGGATCGACCGCGCGGACTACAACGACAAGCGCGACTTCGACCCGATCGGCGTGACGCTCAACGACGACACGACCCGCGACGACGGCGGCGCGTCGGACGGCACGATCGGCAACCGGGACGTCGTCCGCACGAACGTGGAGCAGGTGTTCGGCGGCAACGGGGCGGACACCATCGTCGACGCGGTCACGACGAGCTCCGTCGACAACTGGTTCTACGGGGCCGGCGGCTCGGACAGGATGAGCGGCGGGCTCGGCGCCGACAACCTCCAGGGGACCGACGGCAACGACATCCTCAACGGCGAGCGCGCCGGCGTGACCGCCGAGAGCGATTCCGACCTGCTCCAGGGCGGCGCGGGAACCGACACGGTCACCTACTCGGACCGGGCTCAGAACCTGCGCGTCACGCTCGACGACGTCGCGGACGACGGCACCTTCTCGTCGGGCGCCTCAGAGGAGAGCGACAACGTCCGGGCGGACGTCGAGCGCGTGGTGGGCGGCAGCGGCGACGACGCGATCGAGGCGCAGAGCGCGAGCGTGGGCAACGTCCTCTCCGGCGGACCGGGCGCCGACTCCATCGACGGACTGGCGGGTGACGACACCCTCAACGGCGACGCCGGCGAGGACGCGCTCACCGGCGGCGCCGGGACCGACACGTTCTCCGGCGGCGACGGCGACGACCGCGTCTTCGCGCGCGATTCGACGCCCGAGTCCGGGATCGACTGCGGCGCGGGTGCCGCCGACCTCGTCCAGCTGGACCTGCAGCTCGACATCGCGACGAGCTGCGAGCAGACCGAGTAACGCGCCCTCAGCGGTCGCCGTCGGCAACCGCGGCGAGCTGAGCCGCGACGTCGCCTGTGACCGGGCCGTAGTGCCCGATCCAGAGCACGCTCGGCTCGAGCGCCGCGACCTTGCGCACGCTCTCGCGCGCGGCGGCGTCGTCGGGACGGACGGCCGCGGGCGGCAGTCGCGGCGCACCCGCCCTGGCGGTGATCGAGAACGGGTTGAACACGAACACCGCGTCGCTGACGATCGCTAGCCGGTCGAACTCGCGCCAGAGGCCGATCTGGCCCGGCGTGTGCCCGGGCGGGTGGATGACCTCGAACCCGGCCACCCGATCGCCCTCGGCGAGGGTGTCCGCGATCTGGACCCGGACCGCCGTCCATCCGCGCCGTGACCCTGTGGGTCATCGCCCGGATCAGCGGGTTCGCGACCTTCGAGAGGTCGTAGGTGCTCATCCACGCGTCGCCCTCCGCGCCGGGCCGCTCGTCCGGATGACAGAGCACTGGCGCGCCCAGTCGCGCCGCGCCACCGCGATGATCGGCGTGCGCGTGACTCAGGACCACCCGGCCGATGCCGCCGCGCTCGGCGGCGGCAGCCTCGATCGTCCCGGCCATGTCGGCGCTTCCGGACTCGTAGAGGGTGACCGCGCCGCCGTCCTCGAGCAGATAGACGTTGGTCAGCTTCTGCACGCGCCCCGGAGCCCGCAGGCGCAGGACCTCCACGCCCGCGGCGACCCGCTCGATCATGGCGGCAGGTTAACCGCCGCGGCCGGGCCCGATTACTTTTCGGGGGGCGACAGGTCTACGTCGTCACCGGCCCGAGAGGCGGCCGATTCCCTCAGACAAGGAGTTAGCCATGCGGATCATCATCAGCGACTTCATGAGCCTCGACGGCGTGGTGCAGGCCCCCGGCGGCAGCGAGGAGGACACCGAGGGCGGGTTCGCCCACGGCGGTTGGTCGATGCAGTACTTCGACGAGGCCGCGATGGGCCCCGCGATCGACGAGACCCTGGAGAGCACCGAGGCTCTGCTCTTCGGCCGCCGCACCTGGCAGGTGATGGCGGGGGCGTGGCCGGACCGCGCCGGCGACCCGTTCGCCGACCGTATGAACGAGCTGCCGAAGTACGTCGCCTCGCGCACGCTCACGGAGGACGACATGAACTGGTCCGGCTCGACGCTGCTGCCGGCCGACGACGCGATCGGCGCGGTGCGCGAGCTGCGTGAGCGCGACGGCGGAGGGCTGCAGGTGATGGGCAGCGCCTCGCTCGCCACCCAGCTGGTCGAGCACGACCTGGTCGACGAGTACCGCCTGATGATCGAGCCGATACTGCTCGGCGGCGGCAAGCGGATCTTCCCGGAGGGCGGCCAGGCGCGCCCGCTCGAGCTGGTCTCGGCGACGACGTCCGGGACGGGCGTCCTGATCTGCACCTACCGCCGGGCGCAGAGCTGAGCGGGCCCGCCTACCGCAGTCCGGTGACTTCGCGGCATCGGGCGTTTGGGAGGCCTGCAGGCGCGGGATCCTGACCGCGGAGGTCCGTGACCGGCCGTCGATCGATCCCAGTGCTCCTGACCGTGATCGCCGGACTGGCGCTCGCGGGCTGCGGGGCGGAGACGGTCTCGCTCGAGCGCGCCGCGCGCGCCGCCGGGGCCGTGGACCGCGAGGGCAGCTACAGGATGTCCCTCGAGGTCGCCATCGAGCACCCTGAACTCGGCCGGCCGATGGTCACCAAGGGATCCGGCGAGTTCGACACGAAGCACAAGCGCGGACACATGGTTACGGACTTGGGATCGCTGGCGGCGCAGGCGGGCGCGCCGCCGGGGGTCGACTTTGAGCTGGAGTTCCTCCTCGACGACTTCGTGATGTACGAGAAGGTGCCGGAGATCGTGCCGGCGAGCGAGCGTGACACCAGCGGTGGCAAGCCGTGGGTCAAGATCGACCTGCGCCGCGCCGCCCGGAGCTCCGGCATCGCCCTCGACCAGTTCAACGAGATGGCGAACTCCGCGCAGAGCATCCCCGACCAGCTCAGGGGGCTCACCGGGGATCTGGAGCGGATCGGCACCGAGGAGGTTCGCGGCGTCGAGACGACCCGCTACAGGGGGACGGTCGACCTGCGCAAGCTCACGGACATGGCTCCGCCGGAGGCGCGGTCGACGATGCGCCGCCTGAACCAGAAGATGATCGACGATCTGGGCGGCCCGACCTATCCGATCGAGCTGTGGATCGACGGTGACGACCTACTGCGCCGTGAGCGCCACGTCACGACGAAGAGCCAGCCGGGCGTGGAGGGCAAGTTCAAGGCCACGTCGACCAGCGAGTTCTTCGACTACGGGACGGAGATCGTCATCAAGCCACCGCCCGAGGAGGACGTCCACGACCTGACCGACGAGACGGAGGGACTCGGGGAGCCCTAGTCGGCGCTCGCCGCGGCCCGGTACCACGCCACGATCGACAGCCGCAATAACATCGCGCCGATGCGTGCCCCGTGTGCCCTCTCGGCGATCCTCGCGGTCCTGGCCCTCGGTGCGTGCGGCGGTGACGACGGCGGCGGCGAGCAGCAGGGCGACAAGCCCGCCCCCACGACGACGACCCAGGCCGCACCCGCCACCCCGCCTCCGGCCGAGGGTGAGAAGCCGCCCTTCCCGCCCACGCTCGTCTTCTCCGGCGACGAGGTCCTGAAGTGCGTCGACGGCAAGGGCCTCGCGGCCACGCGCGAGGAGAAGCCGCCGGCCGGCGACGAGGTCGGGCAGGGCATCGTCCACGACCGCGTGCTCGTCGGCGGCGAGGCCGGGAAGCCGGCGCTGCGGCTCTTCATGTTCGGGTCGCAGGACCTGGCCAAGGAGCAGGGCGCGCTCGTCAAGGAGCGCACGCCCGAGGCGCGGATCCTGGGGACGGCGATCCTCGAGCCGCTCGAGGGAGCGGCCACCGGCGAGTCGGAGACCGCGATCGCGTGCCTTGAGGAGCAGGCGGGCTAGAGGCCGCGATGGCCGAGCAGGTCCCCGCCGTCTGCGACGTGCTCGACGCCATCGAGCGCCGCGACTGGGACCGGCTGAAGCGGCTGCTCCACCCGTACGTGCACTGGACGACCGCCATCGAGGAGCACCTGCGCGGCCGCACCAACGTGATGGCGCAGCTCGCGAAGGACCCACCGCCTGCCCCGCCCGCCTACCACGAGCTGCGCGACGGGCAGATCTACCGCTGGATCGACACGCCGGGCTGAGCCGTCCAGAAGCCGTCGGCGCCGACCGGCTCCTGTACCGCGACCCGGCCGAGCCGCTCGCGTGCGTCGTCGAAGTCGATGTCGCACATCACCGCGACCTCCTGCGTCGAGATCGGGATCGCCGACCACTCGAGCACCTCCTCGACGTCGCTGGGCAGCGCGCGCCGCTCGAGGCCGGGCACGAGATTCGCCAGGATCGTGTTGTAGACGGCGAACGGCTGGAAGCCCGGGACCGAGATCGTCACCCCGTCCTCGAGTCGCGTGATCTCGTAGCTCGGGCAGGTGTAGCGGCGCCCGCCGGACCAGTTGGCGAGCTTCTCGTCGAGCACCCGCGCCGCGGGCTTGGGCTTGCGCGCGGCGGCCACGTCCGCCTCGAGAGCCGCGCCGGTGGCGGGGTCCGCGATCCATTCGGCCAGCCGCTCGGCTTCGATCCCGGAGGCGCGGGCCGCGGACGCGATCACCTCCGGCCGGTCGATCTGCTCGCCGCGGAAGTAGTGAACGCGCAGCTCGCGCAGGAGGGCGCGTGCGAAGTGCGGCTCCGCGTGCTCGCGTGCCGCCACCACGGCTCGGCATGCGTCGGCGCTCGCGGGGACGTAGTCGCGGACGCGGCTGTCGATCGGCATCCGGTGGTCGCGGGCGATCCGCCGCGACGCCTCGGCCAGGCGCTCGGGAGTGAAGCCCTTCCGCTCCTGGTCGGCGGGGGTCTCCGCGAGCACCACCATCCGCGGCGCCCAGCTGATGGCGCCGTCGTAGAGCCAGCGCAGGCGGCGGCGGAACGGCTCCGCGCTCCATGCCCACGGGCACAGCGGGTCCGTGAACTCGTCGATGTGCACGCACAGCTCCGCGATGGAGCGAGTGTGGCAGAGGCCGGTCAGCCGTCCGCGGCCCGGTACCACGCCACGATCGACAGCCGCTCGCCGTGCGTGATCGGCGTGACCTCGTGCGTGGTCTCCGCCGGGAAGGCGACCAGCGTGCCGGGCGCGGGCGCGAACGACACGCGCTCGTCCGACTCGGTGTACGGCGCGTGCAGCACGAGCGCTCCGCCGCCGTAGGTGCCGGGTGTCTCGTCCTCCGCCTGCTCGCTCAGGAAGATCACCGCCGAGACCTTGCGAAAGCGCGTGTCGTCGTGGATCACCGGTGTGTTCCCGTCCTGGTGCGGTACGAAGTAGTCGCCTGGGCCGTAGCGCAGGAACTGCGGCTCCTCGACCTCCGTCAGCTCCCGTCCGAAGCGCTTCGCGATCCGCGCACGCTCGCGCTCGAACGCCGCGATCACCGCGTCGCGCGCCGCGGCGGAGACGTCGAGCCGCGTGGCCTTCCGCGCGACGGACGGGGCCCGCTCCTCGCTGCCGGTCCCGGTCACCCCGGCGTCGCCCCCCGCCGCCGCGCGCATCTCCTCGCGCACGCGCGCGAGGATGCCGGCGTCGAGCGCGCCCTCGATCTCGAGGTACTCCAGGCTCACAGCTGCCCCAGCCCCTCGGTGCGCGCGAGGCCGAGCACGCGGGTCACGAGGTCGTCCATCTCGCCCAGGCCGCCGCGGGCCTTCGAGTCGCGCCGCGCCCACGCGCAGAGGATCCCGTCCGAGATGGCGTAGCGCAGGCCGAGGTCGTTTCGCCCCACCCCACCCGGCGGCGTGGGCGCCGCGCCCGGGGCGGCGGCGAGCGAGACGACGTTGCGGCCGGTGTTGTAGCGCTGGATCGTCTGCTCGTTGTTCCACGCCATCCGCGCCACGCCGCTGCCGCCCGGCGGGGTGAAGCGCAGCACGGCGAACGCCGTGCCCGGCGCCGGCAGCCGGGGGAACGCGACGTGGTAGGCGACCGCGTCCTCCGGGGTCGCCCCGTAGGCGCGCGCAAGGTCCCGGAGCGGCGGAACCCACGCGGGCGGCGGAGTGTGCGGCGGGCGCTTCAGCGGGTTGGTGTCGAGCGAGCCCCAGTCGATGCCGCCCAACGGCTCCGCGAACGGCAGCGCCGGCCCCGGGCCCACCGCCGCCGCGATCCCGTCCGCCGCGGCGACGGCCGCCGCTCCCAGGGCGTCGAGCTCGGCGGGATCGCCGGTGTACCCGTCCACGCAGATCGACACGCGCCCGTGCGCCACCTTCACGCGCGCGTACGGGCGCGCCGAGTAGTGGCGCAGCACCTGGCCGAACGGCCCCTCCATCGCGCGCTGGAGGAAGCCCGGATCGGGCTCGGCGCCGCCGGTCGCCTCGAGCTCCATCTCCGGCACGCCGAGATGCTCGAGCTGCATCGGTCCCCTCCCGGGCAGGAAGTTGCCGCCGTAGAAGCGCCCGCCGCAGCGGAAGTCCGGGACCGTCGCCGCCTCCGGGACCTGCGTGGCGGCCACCGTGGTCGGGATGCCGATCGCCTTCTCGCGCGGATCGGTCCGCTCGGTCCCGGAGGTGAACATGCCGATCAGCGGCGAGACGAGCTCGAGCAGGCCGCGAGCCCTGTACTTGGGCGGCAGCTCCTCGTAGTGGACCTCGTGCACGTCCGAGCCGACGTGCGGCCGCCAGCGCGCGGCGCCCGTGTCCCAGTCGAGCGGCACGCACAGGAGCTTGTGGAAGAGCGTCCCCTGCCGGTCCCCCGCCCATACGCCGCGCATCACGTTGAACTGCATGCGCGAGTCGTCGGGTACCACGCCCCAATAGCCGACGGGGTTGAGCCGGTCGAGGAACTCGAGCCCGCGCGCCTGGGCGTACGCGCGCAGGTCGCTCGCGGGCTCGCGCCGGCGGGCGTCCTCGACGTCGTCGCGCTTGAACGCGCCAAAGCCCGGGAGGCGGTGCTCCAGCTCGGGATGGCGCGTGCCCTCGACCACGAGCCGGAAGCTAGCGGCTGGGTTACCCTGCGCGCGCATGACGCTCCCTGGCAGCGCGAAGGCGCTCATCGAGAACGGCGCGCTCGGGCACCTCGCCACCATCGGGGCCAGCGGCATGCCGCAGGTGACCTGCGTGTGGGTTGCCGTGAAGGACGGGCACCTGGAGACGGCTCACCTCAACCCGCGCCAGCGCAAGCTCGAGAACGTGCGCCGCGACCCGCGCGTGACGCTGTCCTTCGAGGGGACCGAGATCCACCCGCCCGGCCTGCGCGAGCACCTCGTGCTGTATGGACGCGCGACGATCGAGGAGGGCGGTGCCGCTGAGCTGCTGCAGGAGCTGGCCCACGTGCACCTGGGGCCGGAGGTCCGCTTCCCGCCCATGGACGATCCCCCGCCGGGCGTGAGGCTGCGGATAGAGGTCGAGCGCATCGCGGGGGTCGGCCCATGGACGAGCTGACCGGCCTCTCCCGGCGGACCTTCGTGAGCCGCTCGGCGATGGTCGCCGGCGCGGCGGTCCTCGGGCAGGTGCCGGGCTTCCTCGCCCGCCAGGGCTGGCTCGACGAGGCGCGGGCGCAGACGCCCGACATGACGAACGACACGCTGAACGGATTCGTCGCGTTCGTGGTCCCCGGCCCGGACGCGTACTCGGTCGCGCAGGGCCAGAGCACCCCCCAGCCGGGCGGCATCGACGCCGGCACCACGCTGCTGCTGATCGAGACCTTCGACAAGTACGCGGGCACGTCGGGCAGCTCCGGCCTCCCGGGCGCGGAGGCCGTCGCGACCATGCTCAACCAGGCGGCGCTGCGCGTGAACCCGGCGGCGGCCGCGGGCACGTTCCCCTCGCAGTTCGCGCGGCTTCGCTTCGAGGAGAAGGTCGAGGCGATGCGACAGCTCGAGCAGGACACGGAGGGCTCCGTGCTGCGCGCGATCTCCGGCACGCTCATCGGGATCACGGCGTTCCTCGCGTACTCCGAGGGCGGCGTGCTCGACCGCGCCCGCCGCGAGACGACGGCCGAGCCGGTGGGCTGGAAGCTCTCGCGCTACAGCGGGGTGGCCGAGGGGCGTGACGAGCTGATCGGCTACTGGAAGGGCAAGCGCAGCTCGCGCACGGCACCGCAGTACAGGGCGGGGCGGCGCTGATGCGCGACGTGATCGTGATCGGCGCGGGCGGCGGCGGGCCGGTGGTGGCGAAGGAGCTCGCCGCGCGCGGGCTCGACGTGCTGATGCTGGAGGCCGGTCCGCGCAACGCGCGCGTGGAGGAGGAGTGGCGCCACCTCGAGCACGACATGAACAACCCATCGACCGGCTACTTCCGCTGGGGCCCGGCCGACCGCGCGCGCGGACCGTGGATCCGCGACCTCCCGCAACACTCGTTCTACACGCAGCTCGCGGGTGTCGGCGGGACGACGCAGCACTACTTCGGCAACTCGCCGCGCGCGATGCCGGGCGTCTTCCGCGGCTACGCGGGGCGTGATCGCAACCGCTACGCGCGCCAGGACGAGTTCCCGTTCTCGTACCGCAGCCTGGTCCCGTACTACGAGTGGGTCGAGCACACCCTTCCGGTGCAGACCGCGGCGATGGGCACCAAGGAGCGCGTCTTCCTGGAGGCCGCCGGCAAGCTCGGCCTCCCGTTCCAGAAGAGCAAGGACCTGAGCCGCGCCTCGTACCGGCCGCAGGAGAACGCGATCCTCCAGCCGCGCGGCACGGCCGGGCGCACGAACGACGCGAGCCGGCTGCGCCATCCGGAGGCGCGCGGCTGCACGTTCTGCGGCTACTGCTACCAGGGCTGCAACGAACCGCGCAACTCGCCGGTGAACCTGTACGCCAAGCGCTCCACGAACACGAGCTACGTGCCGATGGCGCTGACCGCGCACCGCTGGGCGAAGGGCGGCAGGAAGGTCACGCTGATCGCCGACGCGTTCGCTACGAAGATCGGCACCGTGGATCAGGGCGGCCGCCCCGCCGCGCGCACGGTCACGTGGCGGGTGGGCTCGACCGGCGAGACCTTCACCGAGGAGGCGAAGGTCGTGGTGATGGCCGGCGGCTCCACCGAGAGCCCGCGGCTGTGGCTGAACAGCGGGCTGCCGAACGGAAACGATCAGGTGGGTCGCGGCTACACCGACCACTACCTCGACTGGGTCATCGGCGTGCTGCCTCGCTACACGGGGTCGAGCCTGGGGGCGGCGTCGTCGGCGCGGATCGACTACCCGGGGCGCGGCTGCCTCGAGCAGGTGGGGCTGCCGCCGGCGCTGCAGGCGCTGTCGTGGGCGTTCTCCGACGCCGGCATCGAGGACGCCTACCGCAACGGCTACGCGGACACCCCCAACGCGACCGGCACCGGGCGCAAGGTCGGCGTGCCGCTCAAGCAGGCGATGGGCGACGTCGACCGGCTGATCAACGTGCTGGTGCTGACCGACGACGACGTGGAGCCGCACAACCGCGTCCGGCTCTCCGACAACCTGCCGCCGGACGAGCACGGGCCGGTGCCGCGGATCGAGTTCCGCTACCGCGAGCGCTCGTCGCGCACGATCCAGAACCGCGAGTACCTCGTGCAGCAGGCGATCAAGCTGCTCAAGCGGGCGGGCGCGACGGAGATCCACCGGATGAACTTCCCGCCGCTGATCCTGCACTCGCACTCCACGATGCGCATGGGCGCCGACCCAGCGCGGACCGTGCTGGACAAGGGCTGCGAGGCCCGCGCGGTGCAACGCCTGTTCGTGGCCGACAACTCCGCGCTGCCGAACTCGCTCGGCGGGCCGAACCCCACGCTCACGACGCAGGCGCTCGCCACCCGGACCGCCGAGGTGATCTTCCGCCGCTACTTCGGCGGCGACGCGTGGGTCGGGAGGGAGAGCCCGCTGTCGTCGATCGACGACCGGGTCACGCGGGCGGTGCTGGCGGAGAAGCTCTAGCTCAGCCCCTGATCCAGCAAGGCCACGTCCTCGAAGTCATCGGTCGCATCCGACGTGCCGGGGGAAGGGCCAAAGGACCGCGGCGAAGCGGCCTCGAACAGCATCATCACGGCAACTGCGTGGCGCTCGTTGGCTTCGGATTTCTCGTCGTCACGTCCAGCATCCTCCGCTGCGAGGGCGTCGATCTCCTTGAGGGCGCGAGTAAGGATCCCTGCCGCTGCCGCCCACGCGTCGGGCGTCAGGCGAAGGCTGGTTCGGGTCAGGTGCATGTCCTCATGATCGAAGCCGCCCTGCTCCGCCGCGGCGGCGACCTCCTTGCCGATCTGGGCGATCTTGCCCCCGAGATATGCATGCTTCACAACGTCTGGAAGACGTGCCCAGCCGGTGTCTGTGATCGTGGGCCGGACATTCGCCGTATACAGGTGCTCGATCGCGCCGCGCACCTGCCTGCGTCTGACTAGCCGGATGAGTTTTACGGCGGCGAGCTGGCGTACGTGATAGCTCGTCGCGGAGAGGCCTGTGCCCAGCTCCGTCGCGAGCTGCCTGGGACTGGCAACACGGTTGTCCAGCAGGCCGAGTATCTCGATCCGCAGTGGATGCGCATAGGCCTTCGCGACCATCGGATCCGTGATGTCAATCGCCTTGGTCAAGCTCGCTCCTCGAAGGGTGGCTTTTTACCACTCTAACTACACCTAGCGGCGTCGGGGGAACAGAGGTGAATCCCAGATCGGAGAGCGGATTGATCAGCTTTGTGTACTGTTTGACACTGTTGATTACTCAATGTAGATTGAGCATCTTCGTCCTCTTCTACGAGGAGGTGTCACGTGATCACGAGGTTCAGGTAGGCCCGCGCGGTACCGGAGAGGCGCGCGCAAACCAGTGCGCGCGGCTCTCAGGACCGCCTCGCCCCGTACCGCTGGAACGATTCGCCTCAGTGGAGGGTCTCCATAGGCATGGAATCGACCACTGCCCGCGCCGCTGCGGCGGACCTCGCGCTGGCGGCGTACGAGCCGCTCGCGCCGTTCTACGACCGCTTCACCGCCGAGTCGAAGTACGAGCCCGTTCTCGACGCGATCGAGACGTGGGCCCGAGCTCAGGGGCTCCGCGGGACGCGCCTGCTCGACGTCGCGTGTGGGACCGGGAAGAGCTTCGAGCCTCTCCTCGCCCGCGGCTACGAGGTGTCAGCGTGCGACCTCTCCCCCGCGATGGTCGCCGAGGCACAGCGCAATTGGGCCGGCGTCGCCGAGATCGTCGTCGCCGACATGCGCAGCCTGCCGTGGCGGTCCGAGTTCGACCTCGTCACCTGCGTGGACGACGCGGTCAACTACATGCTCGAGGAGGAGGACCTGCGCGCGGCCCTCTCCAGCATGGCCCGGGCCCTTCGGCCGGAGGGCATCGCCGTCTTCGACGCGAACACGCTCCTCGCCTACCGCACCGACTGGGCCGAGTCGTTCGACTTCACGGCCCACGACGCGCGCTTCCACTGGCGCGGCGAGTGCAGCGCCGAGGCGGCACCGGGCGCCATCGCAAGGGCGACCGTGACGGTGACACACGCCGGCGGCTCCTGCGAGAGCCGGCACGTACAGCGGCACTGGCGCGTGGAGGAACTGCGCGCGGCTTGCCTGGCGGCGGGGTTCCGCCACGTCGTGTTCCGCGGCCTCGCCGAGGGGCCGCGGCTCGCCGGCGAGCCGGACGAGGAACGTCATCTCAAGCTGGTGTGTCTTGCCGCGCGACCGGCGGCGGCTAGCTGACCGCCGGCTCCAGCGGGAAGCGCACGCCGGTCAGCTCCTCCGACAGCTCCCACAGCCGCCGCGCAGTCTCGGCGTCGCGCGCGGCGGCGCTGCGGCCCACGAGCGTCGGGTGCCCGCGCGACTCCTTGAAGCCGTCCGGCCCCACGTAGCTGTCGCCCGGCAGGTCCTGGGTAGCCGCGTAGAGCGTGGACAGCGCGCCCTTCTCGTCGCTCTGCGCGATCACGCGGTTGGTGATCCACATCGTCGCGTTCTGGATCCGGCTGCCGGTCCGCGACTGGAGGTTGGTGGCCGCGTAGCCGGGATGCGCGGCCAGCGCGCGCAGCGACGTGCCGGCCTCGGTCAGGCGCCGCTGCAGCTCGCTCGTGAACAGCAGGTTCGCGAGCTTGGACTGCCCGTACGCGGGCCAGCGCTTGTACTCGCGGCGCTCCCAGTTGAGGTCGTCGAGATCGATGCTGCCCGTCCGGTGCGCGCCGGACGACACCGTCACGACCCGGTCCGTGATCGACGGAAGCAGCAGGTTGGTGAGCGCGAAGTGGCCGAGGTGGTTGGTGCCGATCTGCAGCTCGAAGCCGTCCGCCGTGCGCAGCTCGGGCGTGGCCATGACACCCGCGTTGTTCACGAGCACGTCGAGCTCGCCGTCCCAGCCCTCGGCGAACGTGCGGACCGAGGCGAGGTCGGTCAGGTCGAGCTCGCGCACCTCCGTGTCGCCGCCGATCGCCGCGGCGGCCTCCTCGCCCTTCGCCCGGTTGCGCACCGCCAGCACCACACGCGCGCCCGCGCGCGCGAACTCGCGCGCCGCGACCAGCCCGAGCCCGCTGTTGGCACCGGTCACGACGAACGTGCGCCCGCCGAGCGCCGGCAGGTCCGTCGCCTTCCACTTCCGCGAGCTCACGCGCGCACTCTACGCGGCCGCGCTACGGGAAGGAGGGCTGCGTCTCGTACCGCGTCTCGCACGACTCGCCCGACTCGCCCGACTCGCCCGGGTCCGCGTAGAGGGTGTCGTTGCCGTCGGCGCAGATCGGGTTGTCGTCGGCCGCGCCGTTGACGACGTTCAGCACGTCGTCGCCCGCTCCGCCATACACGGAGTCGCTCGGGAGGAAGCCGCCGTCGCTCCCGCGCAGCGTGATGCTGTCGTCGCCGTCGCCGAGGTCGATGTCGGCGCCCGCCGGGTCGTAGGCATCCACCACGTCGTTCCCGGAGCCCATGGATCCCAGCTTGAACAGCCAGCCGGTGCGCTCCACGACCAGCCGGTCGTCGCCGTCCCCGAGGTCGACATTGAGGAACACGACGTCGTTGGTCGTCCCCCCTTGCAGGCCGACGCCCGTGCAGAACAGCGTGTGCGCGTCGAGCTGCTTGCAGCCCTTGCCCCGGCCCGCGGGCGGCGGCGTGACCGGCGCGGTCGGGTCGTGCAGGCGCACCCCGTCCCACGGCGCTCGCACGAGCCCCGTGAGCTGCCGGTCCCGCGCCCTCAGGTCGTTCACCTCGCCGGGCTCGGCGTAGACGAAGACCGCGCCGTCGATGCCCTTGTAGTTCGTGCCCTCCGCCCACCACGCCCCGGCGGGAGCCGCAGCCCCCAGCGTGCAGCCCGCCGCCGCCAACGCAATCGCCATGCCCCTGCGCACCCGTTCCCCCGATCGGCAACATATCCCGAGGGATATACTCACAGGCGTGGACGTGCCGACGACGCTCCGCGCCGCGCGGAGGCGAGCGGGTCTGAGCCAGGCGGCGCTCGCCGAGCTCACGTGTACCTCGCAGGCGACGATCTCGGCTTACGAGAGCGGGCGCAAGCAGCCGTCCGTGGACACGCTGAGCCGGCTGCTGGGGGCGATGGACCAGCGGCTGACCGTGGAGCCCGGCCGCGTGAGCGAGCCCTCGCGCGATCAGCTGCGGCGCAAGGCCCGCGTGCTGGCCGACGTGCTGGCGCTCGCCGAGGCGCTGCCCGCCCGTCCCGAGCGCACGCTGCGCTACCCGCGCCTAGGCACGTGACACTCCCCGAACGGCTGGTCGCGCTCCACCGGGCGCTGACCCGCCGCCGGATCCCGCACGCTTTCGGCGGGGCGATCGCGCTCGCGTACTGGACGCTCGAGCCGCGCGGCACGCGCGACATCGACGTGAACGTGTTCGTCGACTCCGGCAGGGCCGAGCGCGTGCTGCGCGCTCTGCCGGACGGGGTGGCGCAGCCCGAGGGAACCGCCGAGGCGATCGCCCGCGACGGCCAGATCCGGCTCTGGTGGGACGACACGCCGGTCGATCTGTTCTTCGACTACGTGCCGGTGCACGAGGAGGCGGCGCGCAACCGCCGCACCGTTCCGTTCGAGGGGACGCGCATCCCGGTCCTGGGCCCGACCGAGCTCGCGGTCTTCAAGGCGATGTTCGACCGAACGCGCGACTGGGCCGACGTGGAGGCGATGGCCGCCGCCGGCACGCTCGACGTGAAGGCGGTGAAGGCGACGCTGCGCACGCTGGTCCCGCGCGGCGACGAGCGCTTCGCGCGGCTCGACGAGGCCGCGCGGCGGGGAGCGGAAGAAGCCGCTTAGCCGGCGCGGGGAGCCGAGGACGCGGCCTAGTGCCGCGGGCGCGGAATCCGGCGCACGCTCGGCCTGCCCTTCTTGCAGCCCTTCCACGTGCGGCTGCTCACGACCTTCGAGCCGGTGTTGTGCGTGGCCACGATCCGTACGCGCAGCTCGCCGGAGCGCTTGAGCCCGCCGAGCTCGATCCGGCGGATGTCGCGGCCGCGGCGCACGAGCTTCCGCTTTCCGTTCACGGTCGCCTCCACGCGCACCACGCGCGTGCCCTCGATCCGGTGCAGCTTGAAGCCGATCCGCGACTTGCGCAGGCAGGCGGCCGGCCCGGGCTCGTCCGAGCGTGACGGCCAGACGCCGTTGGCCAGCCGCACGACGTAGAAGCCGCTGTTGCCGTCCGAGTACCAGATCTCGCCGCGCTCGGGCACGAAGTCCGGCTGCGACATCGCGAAGTTGCTCTTCTCGTTCAGCACCGGGCTGCTGCCGGGCGGCGCGACGAAGTAGGCGATCTCGCGCGGCCGGTGCGGGTCGCGGACGTCGAACACGCGCAGGCCCGACGCGATGAACGAGCACGCGACGATCCCCGGGTCCTTGCGCCGCGGCACGTTGCAGTAGTGGCCCGCGTAGCCCTGCACGAAGCTCTGCGCGCCCGGGTCGTTCGCGATCTGCGCGCGGTTCTCGGGCTGGTGCACCGCCAGGCGCATGTTCCCGACGACCTTCGGCGCCTTCTCGTCGGCGACGTCGATGATCCGCGCGGCGCCCACGATCGCCCCGTTCTGCCCCGGGAAGTCGGTGTCCGGCTCCTCCAGGCTGAACTCGTCGACCTCCATCACGTACGGGTGGCCCTTGATCGTGATGGGGACCGCGACCTGCGGGATCGACATGTTGTCCCACTTGAAGGTGCTGATCTGGCGGACCTGCGGCAACGGCTTGCGGGCCTGGATCTCGCTCAGGTCCAGGATCTCGAGCCCGATGCGGCGCGACGCCATGTAGCCCTTCGTCCCGTCGTCGCTCGTGGTCATGCCGTGGGAGAAGGAGTCGAAGACGGCGATCGGCTTCGGCACGCTCGGGTCGGTCAGGTCGACGGCGGTGACGTGCCCGTCGAACAGCGACGTGGCGTAGAAGGTCTTGCCGTCCGGCGAGAAGCCGCTCTCGTGGCCGAGGAACGCGACCGGCGCGCTGGCGCGGAGCTGCGGCTGGCGGCAGTCGTCGTTCAGGTCGTAGACGTCGACCACGCCCGGCGCCGCGCCCGGCGTGCCGTAGACGGCGGCGAGCAGCCCGCGCTCCTTGCTGATGTTCAGCGACTCGTGCGGGGACTGCATCGCGAGCGTGGCGAGGGTCGCGGTGCGCTTCGGGTTCTTCGGGTCGGACATGTCGAGCACCGCCACGCCGGTCGGCTGATCCCCGAGGTTCTGCGCGTTCAGCGGGAACAGCAGCGTGGTGTCGTAGTACGCGCACTCGTGTCCCGCCCCGTCCACGAAGCGGTGCACGCGGAAGCCACCGGACTTGCCCTCGTGGCCCACGAGCTGGGTGTTGCAGGTGTAGCCGTTGTCGGCGGCGCCGGAGGCGAGCGCGTCGGCGGGCACTCGGCCCTGCATGCCGGGTTCGGGCCGCGAGCCGGGGCCGCAGCCGATGTTGGGCGTGGGCGGCGGCGCGGCGGCCGTGGCCGGTGCCGGGATCGCGGCCGCAAGCGCGACCGCCACGAATGCTGCGACGGCTCCCCTCAGGCGGCGGATTCTCTCAGAGAGGCTGGTATACGTCGCCGGGTGATCCGCATGGCCGCAGCGCTCGTGCTCGTGCTGGCCGCCCTCGCGGCGGGAGCGGGCTCGGCGCACGCCGAGGTGGTCTGGCTCTGCATGCCAGGCCAGGAGCCGAACCCGTGCCGCGACAGCCTCGAGACGACGGTGTACGACGAGTCCGGCGGCACGCACGTGGAGAGCCCGGCGCTACCGGCCGACCCGCCGGCCGACTGCTTCTACGTGTACCCGACGGTCAGCGAGCAGACCAGCCGCAACGCGAACAAGGACAGGGACGCGGCGGTGAACGCGATCGCGCGCTTCCAGGCTTCGCGCTTCTCCCAGGTGTGCCGCGTGTACGCGCCGGTCTACCGCCAGCAGACGCTCGGCGGGCTCGCGCTCGGAGGGTCGGCGGAGTCGCTGCAGCTCGCGTACGGCGACGTCGAGGAGGCGTGGCGCGAGTACCTGGCGAAGCACAACCGCGGCCGGCCGTTCGTGCTGCTCGGTCACTCGCAGGGGACGCGGATGCTGCGCACGCTCGTGCGGCGCGAGATCGACGGGAACGCGGACGTGCGCCGGCGCCTGGTGAGCGGGATGCTGCTGGGCGGCAACGTGACCGTGCGCAGGGGCCAGACGGCCGGCGGCGACTTCGCCAACGTCCCCGCCTGCACGTCGCAGGCGCAGCTCGGCTGCGTGATGGCGTGGTCCACGTTCAACGAGGACCCGCCGGAGAACTCGCGCTACGGGCGCGTGCCCGCCGAGGACACGAGCGGCCTGGGCTTCCCGGCCGGACCCGACTACGAGGTGCTCTGCACGAACCCGGCCTCACTGGGCACGAACGAGCGCCGCCCGCTGACCACGTACCTGCGCGGCGAGCCGTACCCGGGCGTGATCGGCGCGCTGCTCGTGGCGATGTACGGCGGCACGCAGCCGACGGCCCCGACCGCCTTCGTTCAGCCGCCCGACCGCTACACCGGCCGCTGCGAGCGCCGCGCGGGCGCGCACGTGCTGATGCTCGAGCCGATCGGGAACGCGCGCCGGCTGAACCCCTCGCCGGACCCGAGCTGGGGACTGCACCTGGCCGACGGCAACATCGCGCTGGGCGACCTCGTGGGGGTGACCGGCGCGAAGATCGCCGCCTACCGCGCGACGCGCGAGCGGCCGCGCCTGACGCTGAAGCTGAGCCACCGCACCGGGCGCTACGCGCGGACGCGGCGCTGCGCGCGCGGGCCGATACGCGCTTCGCTCGCCGGAGCCGACGCGGGCTCGCTGTCGCGCGTGAGCTTCCGCGTCGGGAAGGGCCCGCCGCAGACGGTCGGCCGCAAGCCGTTCAGGGCCACGGTCGGGTTCGGGCCGGCGGCCGGCGGGCAGGTCGCTCGGTTCGCCGCACAGGCCGTGCTGCGCGACGGGCGGACGCGCTCGCTCGTGCGCCACGTGCGGATCTGCGCGGGCTGAGCAGCCGCCGGCGCCCGCGTCAGGCCGCGACGAGGCGGGGCGTGTCGAGCGCCCCGCGGGAGGGGGCGAGGCGCTCGACCCTGGCGCGGGCGGCGGGCGTCAAGAGCCATTCGCCGCGCGCGACGCTCTGGAGCAAGCCGATCTCGCCGAGCGCCGAGAGAGCGGTCGTGACCGACGGGCGGCGTGCCCCCACGAGCGCGCCGAGCTGCTCGTGCGTGACTGGGAGCCGCACCAGGATCCCGTCCGGCCGGACCCGTCCCCAGCGCTCGGCGAAGTACCAGAACGCGAACAGCACGCGCTCGTCGACGCGGTTCATGTGCGACAGCGCGGCGAAGATCGCCTGCCAGCGGGCGCGGCGCAGCGCACGCCCCACGAGCGCGGAGGCGAGGGCCGGCCAGGCCGCGGTGGCGGCGGCGAAGCGGGCGTCGAGCACCGCCACGCGCGTGGGCTCGAGGATCGTCCAGCTCACGCGAAGCGGTAGCGAGCCGTCCTCGGGGTCGCGCTCCCACGGGCGCAGCAGGTCGCCGTCGCCGAGCAGCTCGGTCGCGCAGCGATCGCCGATCTCGACGGTCCGCATGAGCAGGCCGTCGAGCACGAGCAGGCCGATGGCCGTTGTGCCGTTCGAGGCGTCGCGCGGCGGCTTCCAGGGGCCGCGGGCGAGGACGTGAGTGCGCGCCAGCGCCGCGCGCGTGGCGGCGCCCAGCTCGTCGTCGCGCAGGCCGGCGGCCAGGTCCGGATCCTCGTCGAGGACGCGCACGTCGGGGAGGCGGGGTTCTGGGCTGAGGGGCATGCCAGGGATGATGGGCGCTCGTCAGCGCGCTGACATGGGTGGCAACCCCCATCTCCGCCGCAGCGGCACCCTCATGTGGCAAGGTGGCGCCGTGAGGCCATCGCTCTTCTGGCGGATCTTCCTCCCGAACGCCGCGGTGCTGATGATCGCGTGGGCGATCCTCGCGTTCTCGCCGGCGAAGGTCGTCTCACCGAACGTGTCGCTGCTCGAGTTCGGGGCGGGGTTGTCCGGCCTCATCGTCATCTACGTGGTGAACGTGCTCATGCTGCGGCGCGAGCTGGCGCCGTTCGGGCGGCTGCGCGCTCTGATGAGCACCGCCGACCCGCTGCGGCCCGGGCGCCGGCTGCCCGCGGTCGGCGAGAGCGCCGAGGTGGTCGAGCTGACCGAGGCCTTCAACGCGATGCTCGACCGGCTGGAGCGCGAGCGGCGCACCAGCTCCTCGCGCGCGCTCGAGGCCCAGGAGGCGGAGCGGCTGCGGCTGGCGCGCGAGCTGCACGACGAGATCGGGCAGCGGATGACGGCTCTGCTGCTCGAGCTGGAGAGCGTGTCGCGCGACGCGAGCCCCGACCTCGCGCCCGCCGTGAACGCGGCGCGGGAGTCCGCCCGCGCGACGCTCGAGGAGCTGCGCCTGATCGCGCGGCGGCTGCGGCCGGAGGCGCTCGACGACCTGGGGCTGCGCAGCGCGCTCACCAACCTGTGCGACCGGCTCGGCGCCCAGGCGGAGGTCGAATGCGTGCGGCACATCGACCCCGACCTGCCGCCGCTCACGCCCGACGAGGAGCTCGCGATCTACCGCGTGGCGCAGGAGGCGCTCACGAACGCGATCCGGCACGCGGGCCCCACGCGGATCGAGCTGGAGCTCGGCCGCAAGGACGGCGGCGTGGCGCTGAGCGTGATCGACGACGGCGCGTGGGCCGGCGAGGAGGAGGGCGCGGGGCTGACCGGGATGCGCGAGCGCGCGCTGATGATCGGGGCCAAGTTCGAGGCCGGGCCGGCGAACGGCACGCCCGGCTCCGCCGTGCGCCTCTCGCTCCCGGGGCGCGCGTGACGGTCCCGCTCAAGATCCGGATCCTGCTCGCGGACGACCACGCGCTGGTCCGCCAGGGGCTGCGGCTGATCCTCGACCGCGAGCCGGACCTCGAGGTCGTGGCCGAGGCCGGCGACGGCGCCGAGGCGGTGCAGATGGCGCTGGCCGCCGAGATCGACCTGGCGGTGCTCGACGTGACGATGCCGCGCCTGACCGGGATCCAGGCCGCACGCGAGCTGTCGCAGCAGCGCCCCGAGCTGCGCACGCTGATCCTCTCGATGCACGACAACGAGCAGTACTTCTTCGAGGCGCTGCGGGCGGGGGCGTCCGGCTACGTGCTCAAGTCGGTCGTCGACCGCGACCTGGTCGAGGCGTGCAGGGCCACGATGCGCGGCGAGCCGTTCGTCTACCCCGGCGCGGTGAGGGCGCTGATCCGCGAGCACCTCGAGCGCACGCGCTCCGGCGAGGATCCGCCGGCCGACCCGCTCTCGCCGCGCGAGTCGGAGGTGGTCAAGCTGGTGGCCGAGGGCTTCACGAGCCGCGAGATCGCGGAGACGCTGTCGATCAGCGAGAAGACCGTGGAGCGCCACCGCGCGAACATCCTCGACAAGCTCGGCCTGCGCGATCGCGTGGAGCTGACGCGCTACGCGATCCGGCGGGGGCTGGTGGAGCCGTAGGCGGCGGGTATCGTCCCGCCGGTGGGAGGCCTCCGCTGACCGACTTCCAGATCGCGATCGTCGGCACGGGGTTCTCCGGCCTGGGGGCGGCGATCCGGCTGAAGCAGGCCGGCATCCACGACCTCGTGCTGCTCGAGCGCGCCGGCGACCTCGGCGGCACCTGGCGCGACAACCACTACCCCGGCCTCTGCTGCGACGTCCCGTCGCACGTCTACTCGTTCTCGTTCGACCTGAACTCGGAGTGGACGCGCGGCTTCGCGCCCGGCTGGGAGATCAAGGACTACCTCCAGCGCAACGCCGACAGGCACGGTCTGATGCCGCACATCCGCTTCGGCCACGAGGTGCTCGAGGCGGCGTGGGACGACGAGGCGCGGCACTGGCACGTCCGTACGCGCGGCGGCGACCTCACGGCGCGCTACCTGATCAACGGCGCGGGCGCGCTCAGCGAGCCGAAGGATCCCGACGTCCCCGGGCTCGAGGAGTTCACCGGGCACAGGTTCCACTCCGGCCGCTGGGACCATGACCACGACCTCGAGGGCAAGCGCGTGGGCGTGATCGGCACCGGCGCCTCGGCGATCCAGTTCGTCCCGCAGATCCAGCCGAAGGTGGCGAGGCTCAGCCTCTTCCAGCGCACTCCGCCATGGATCATCCCGCGTTTCGACCACGCGATCACGGAGCCTGAGAAGCAGGCGCTGCGCCGGATCCCGTTCGCGCCGCAGATCGTGCGCGGCGTCCTGTACTGGACGCTCGAGACGCGCGTGGTGGGCTTCCGCAGCCCGCCGGTGATGAAGCTCGTGGCCGAGCCCGTGGCCAAGTGGCACCTGCGGCGCCAGGTGCGCGATCCGGAGCTGCGCGAGAAGCTGCTGCCCGGCTACACGATGGGCTGCAAGCGCATCCTGATCTCGGACAACTACTACCCCTCGCTCGACGAGCCCAACGTGGACGTGGTGACCGACGCCATCGAGCGCGTGACGGCGGGTGCGATCGTCACGGCGGACGGCGCCGAGCACGAGGTGGACACGATCATCTTCGGGACCGGCTTCGAGGTGACCAAGCAGCCGATCGCGGGGCGGATCCGCGGGCGCGGGGGCGAGCGGCTCGCGGACGCGTGGAGCCCGAGCCTCCAGGCCTACAAGGGCACGACCGTCGCGGGCTTCCCGAACATGTTCCAGATGACCGGCCCGAACACCGGCCTGGGCCACAATTCGATGGTCTTCATGGTCGAGTCGCAGCTCAACTACATCGTGGACTGCTTCAGGACGCTCCGCGAGCGCGGCACCGGGGTCTTCGACGTGCGCCGCGACGCGCAGGACCGCTACAACGAGTGGCTGCAGACCCGGTTGCGGGGAACCGTGTGGACCGCCGGCCACTGCCAGAGCTGGTACCTGGACGACACGGGCCGCAACACGACGCTCTGGCCGAGCTACTCGTACGCGTTCCGGCGGCTCACGCGCAGGTTCGACCCCGAGGCCTACGAGCTCGCGGCGGCGTAGCCGGTGCCCAACCTCCCTCCGATCCCCACCGTCTCGCTCCCGCGCGTGCCGGGGCTACCCGACCCGCTGCGACGGGTGCACGTGCCGCGCGACCTCCGCTCGGTCACGACCGTCGGCGCCGCGGAGGTGGAGGCCGCCCAGGGCGACATGAGCCAGGCGGCGGTCGAGCGGATCTGGCGCGACGTGCTGGGCTGGTACCGCAGCGGCGTGCACCCGGCGATCCAGGTCTGCGTGCGCCGCCACGGGATGGTGGTGCTCGACCGGGCCATCGGGCACGCGCGCGGCAACGGACCGCGCGACGGGGCCGATGCGGAGAAGGTGCCAGCCACGCCCGAGACGCCGTTCCTCATCTACTCGGGTGCGAAGGCCATCACGGCGCTCGTCGTGCACATGCTGCACGAGCGCGGGCTGCTCGACATCCACACGCCGGTCTCCGAGTACATCCCGGAGTACGCGACGGGCGGCAAGGAGGGCATCACGATCGGCCACGTGCTCGCCCACCGGGCCGGCGTGCCGAACCTGCCGCCCGAGGCGTTCGACCTCGACCGCGCCAACGATCGCGAGTACCTGCTCGGGCTGCTGTGCGACGCGCGGCCGGTCTCCGACGCGGGCACGCGTCTCGCCTACCACGCCGTCTCCGGCGGCTACATCCTGGCCGAGGTCGTCTGGCGGGTGACCGGCCGGGACATCCGCACCGTGCTGCGCGACGAGATCCTCGACCCGCTCGGCTTCCGCTGGACGAACTACGGCGTGGACGAGGCGGACCTCGGCGAGGTGGCGCTCAACTACGTCACCGGCCCGCCCACCGCGCCGCCGCTGTCCACGATGCTCAACCGCGCGCTCGGGCTCAAGTTCGACGACCTCGTGGAGGCGACCAACGACCGCCGCTTCCTCACCGCGATCGTGCCGTCGGCGAACACCGTCACGACCGCCAACGAGCTGTCGCGCTTCTACGAGATCTTTCGCCGCGGCGGAGAGCTCGAGGGCGTGCGGGTGATGAGCCCGGAGACGATCCGCCAGGCCACGACCGAGCAGTCGCGGCTGGAGGTGGACTGGTCGCTCGGCTTCCCGACGCGGTTCGGCTACGGGCTGATCCTGGGCGCGCAGCTCGTGAGCCTGTTCGGCCGCGACACCCAGCACGCGTTCGGGCACCTCGGCTTCACCAACATCCTCGCGTGGGCGGACCCGGAGCGGGCCACGTCCGTCGCCGTCCTGACGAGCGGCAAGCCCGTGGTGTATCCCGAGCTGCCGCGCTTCTACAACCTGATGCAGCGGATCACGAGCGAGGCGCCGAAGGTGCCGCGCGACGAGATCCTGATCTGACAGTCCCCGGAGGAGAGCCGCCCATGACCGTGATCACCGCACCCGAGCCCGACATCCAGATCCCCGATGCCGACCTGACGTCGTTCGTCCTCGAGCACGCGGAGACACGCGCCGACAAGCCCGCGCTGATCGACGGCCCGTCCGGTCGCACGCTCACCTACGGCCAGCTCGCCGAGGCGATCCGCGCGCTGGCCGCGGGGCTCGGCGCGCGCGGGTTCGGAGAGGGCGACGTGCTCGCCGTGTACTCGCCCAACGTGCCCGAGTACGCGGTGCTGCTGCACGGCGTGGCGTCGGTCGGCGGACGCTGCACCACGATGAACCCGCTGTACACGGCGAACGAGGTCGCGCACCAGCTCGAGGACTCTGGCGCGCGCTACCTGGTCACGGTCGGGCCGATGCTCGAGGTGGCGCGCGCGGCCGCGGAGCAGGCGGGCATCGAGGAGGTCTTCGTGGTCGGCGAGGGCGAGGGAGCCACGCCCCTGACCGAGCTGATGGGCGACCCGTCGCAGGCGCCGTCGCCGCGGATCGACCCCGACGGCGACCTCGCGGTGCTGCCGTACTCGAGCGGCACGACCGGCCTGCCCAAGGGCGTGATGCTGAGCCACCGCAACCTCGTCTCGAACCTCTCGCAGATGCAGCAGTGCTTCCCGATCCGCGAGGACGACGTGCTGGTCGGCGTGCTTCCGTTCTTCCACATCTACGGGATGGTCGTGATCATGAACCAGGGCCTGCGCGCCGGGGCGACGATCGTGACGATGCCGCGCTTCGACCTGGGGCAGTTCCTCGGGCTGATCCAGGAGCACGGTGTGACCCGCGCGTACGTGGTCCCGCCGATCGCGCTCGCGCTGGCGAAGCACCCGCTCGTGGACGAGCACGACCTCTCGTCGATCGAGACGATCATGTCGGGCGCCGCGCCGCTGGGCGCCGAGCTGGCCGAGTCGGTGGCCGGGCGGCTCGGCTGCACCGTGATCCAGGGCTACGGCCTGACCGAGACGAGCCCGGTCACGCACGTGATCCGGCCCGACGGCGAGAACCGCCCGGGCTCGATCGGGCAGGCGCTCCCGAACACCGAGTGCCGGCTGGTCGACCCCGAGAGCGGCAAGGACGTCGGCGAGGGCGAGCCCGGCGAGCTGTGGATCCGCGGGCCGCAGGTGATGAAGGGCTACCTGAACAACGAGGAGGCCACCCGCCACACGGTCGACGACGACGGCTGGCTGCACACTGGCGACATCGCGACGGTGGACTCCGACGGGTTCTTCCAGATCGTCGACCGGCTGAAGGAGCTCATCAAGTACAAGGGCTTCCAGGTGGCGCCGGCGGAGCTCGAGGCGCTGCTGATCACGCACCCCGAGGTGCAGGACGTGGCGGTGATCGGCGTGCCCGACGAGGAGGCCGGCGAGCTGCCGAAGGCCTACGTCGTGCCCGCGGGCGACTCGGTCGATGCCGACGCGCTCATGCAGTGGTGCGGCGAGCGCGTATCGCCGCAGAAGAAGGTGCGGCTGGTCGAGACGATCGAGGAGATCCCCAAGTCGGCGTCCGGGAAGATCCTGCGGCGCGAGCTCAAGGCGCGCGAGAAGGCAGGTGCCTGAGGGGGCGACCACCGGGAGCTGCCTCTGCGGCGGCGTCCGGTTCGAGCTGAGCGAGCCCGCGCGCGAGGCCGGCTACTGCCACTGCACGCGCTGCCAGAAGCGGACCGGCGGCGGCTCGTCGCTGCAGGCGCGGATCGACGGGCGCACGTTCCGGCTCCTGCAGGGCGAGGAGCTGGTGCGCTGCTGGCAGCCGCCGGACAAGGGCCTCGCGAAGTGCTTCTGCGGCGAGTGCGGCGCCCACCTGTTCAGCCGCGGCGGCGACCAGATGAGCATCCGCTTCGCCGCGTTCGACGGCGACCCGGGCGTGCGCCCGAGCTGGCACTCGTACACGGCGTACGCGCCGCCGTGGGAGCCGGTTCCCGACGACGGCCTGCCGCGCTACCCGGAGGCGAAGCCGCGCTGAGCAGGCCGCCGCCCCGGCCTACTCGTCGAACGGCGAGTGCTTGACCAGCTGCGCCAGCGCGCCGTAGCGCAGGAAGAAAGCGATCCGCCCCTTCGGCGCTTCCTTGCCGTGCGCCTTCAGGGCGGGCGGCAGCTCCTTCTGGAGGTTGTGGCGCGGGTGCTTGGCGAGCACCGCCTGCTTGGTGTCCGGGTGGATCCGCCAGGCCCCGCGGAGCGCGAGGCCGTCGAGCGTCGAGCCGCGCGTCAGGAGGTTCGCCTCCACGCCCTCGCTCGTGTCGACCACCGGGTTGATGTGCAGCGTGATCGACTCCATCAGCCGCTCGCGGCGGTCGTCGCCCCAGTCGCCGTTGCCCGCCCGCGCGCAGCGTGAGGCGGCGTCGGCGCTCGCGAGCGTGAAGCACGCGTCCTTCTCGCGCTCGCCGATGCCGAGCATGCCGGCGTCGTGCATCAGGCAGGCGATGTAGAGGAACTCCTCGTCCGGCTTGAGCGAGTCGAGGTTGGCGAGCGCCAGCGCCCACAGGTACGAGCGGTGCGAGTGGTGCCACATGTAGGGCGGGAACTCGTCGGCGATCTGCTCGGCCTCCTTGGCGGCGGCCGTGTCGGGCAGCCTCACGGAGTCGAGGTCGAGCCGCGCGAGGCGGTCCTTGCGCAACCCGAGCGCGTACGCGGTCTTGTCCGACATCTGCTTCATCTGCGAGCCGACGCCCGTCGCCGTGAGCGCCAGGCGCTCGCTCGCCGACAGCCGCCCGCCCGTGCTCCGCGCCCAGCTCAAAGTCCCGACTGCGCTCATCTGCCCCCTCCAGGTCGAGTGACTGCCGCCCCCGGTCTCGGCCGGCTGGCGCGGCGGCGCGGCATCGTACTCGATTCGTTTTTACCGGGCTGTTGACTTCCAGTGCGCACGTCAGTACTATGCCGCGCCGCTCGTTCGGTTGGGGGGGTTTTTCCCCGCCACCCGGGGGCAGGGGCCAGTCACTTCAAGCGGGGGGTAGAGCGTTGAGGCGCTTGTGCGTAGGGATTCTTCTCGGCATGCTCGGAACGGCCGCGTACGCGGCACCGGCGAGCGCGGCGACTTCTTTCGACGGCCAGTGCTCGATCGACGGGAAGTCCGACTTCGGCGTGCCGCTGCGGTTTGCGCCGCAGGAGATGGACTGGACGTTCACGTCGCATCCGGGCGGCGGGCGCTGCACCGGCAGGCTGAACGGCGTGCCGGTCACGGACACGCCGATCGACGTCTTCGTGGACGCGCACGGGCCGATCTCGTGCGGCGTCGCGGGCTCGTCGTTCGACGCGCCGTTCACCGCCACGTTCCCGGCCGACACGAGGGGCGAGAACACGCTCACCGGGACGCTGTCGCTCGCCGCGGTGGCGGCGCAGAACGCCGTCTACGTGAAGGGCAGGAGCGGCGGGTTCGCCGCGGGGCGCGCGTCGTTCTTCGGCCAGAACGACCAGGTCGAGGTGATCAAGGGCTGCGCCGACGGGAACACGATCCGCACGCTCAACGTGAACGTGACGATCCAGACCGTCGGCGAGCTACGCGGCTGATGGGTTAGTCGATCAGCGGTACGTGATCCCCCCATTCGGGGGGTAGGAACCCGGCCCACTGTATGACAGTTTTGCGGGCTCGGCATGGACATCTAGCCGTGGGGGGAGATCACAGCCTGTGTCTGACGGGGAGCGCACAAAGGTGCGCGTGGACCGGCGCGGGGTACCGCGCAGGCGCGCGTTTCTGACGCCTTTCGACGATCTGCTGCAGCAGATACGCGCCGCACACGGCGCGGCCATCTACAGCCTCTATCCGAAGATCGAGGAGACCATCGCGCCGGGCTGGGTCTCGCTCGACGGCCGGCGGACGGTGAGCCTGATCGCGAACGACTACCTCGGCCTGAGCATGGATCCGCGGGTGACCGCGGCGGCCCGCGACGCGATCGGCCGCCTCGGCTCGAGCCGCTGCGCGTCGCCGCTCGCGGGCGGCTACACCGACATCCACCGCGCGCTCGAGGATGATCTCGCCGAGTTCCTCGAGCAGGACGCGTGCGCCGTGTTCGCGACGGGCTACCAGGCGAACGTCGGCGTGATCTCCGCGCTGATGCGGCCCGGGGACCTGGTGGTGAGCGACCTGCTCAACCACGCCTCGATCATCGACGGCGCGCGGCTGGCGGGCTCGCAGCTGCGCTACTTCCAGCACAACGACGCGCGCCACCTCGACCGGATCCTCGACGCGGCCGACGCCGGCCAGCGCGCGCTCGTGGTCGTGGAGGGCGTCTACAGCGCGGACGGCGACATCGCGCCGCTCGCCGAACTGTGCGAGGTCGCCCAGGCGCACGACGCGATGCTCATGGTCGACGAGGCGCACTCGTTCGGCGTGCTCGAGGAGGAGGGCCGCGGCGCGGCCGGGGACCAGGGCGTGCTCGACCAGGTCGACCTGGTCGTGGGGACGATGAGCAAGTCGCTCGGCAGCGTCGGCGGCTTCGCGGCGGCGAGCGGCGCCGTGATCGACGTGATCCGGCACAACGCGCGCTCGCTGATCTTCTCGGCGGCGCTCCCACCGGCCCAGGCCGAGGCCGCGCGCACCGCGCTCACGATCCTGCGCAGCGAGCCCGAGCGCCGCGAGCGCCTCTGGGAGAACGCGCGGATGATGCTAGGCGCGCTCGAGGAGGCCGGATTCGACACGCTCGGCTCGATCACGCCCGTGGTGCCGCTGCTGGTGGGCGATCCGGGGCTGACGCTGGCGCTGACGACGAAGTTGAAGGAGGCCGGCGTGCTCGTCTGCCCGGCGATCCCGCCGATGGTGCAGGCGCACCGCAGCCGGATCCGCATGCACGTGACGGCCGCGCACGACGCGGAGTCGATCATGCACGCCGTCAACGCGATCAAGGCCACGACGGCCGAGCTCGGCATCGTGGGCGAGCCCGCGGCCGCGGGGACGGCGGGATGACCGACGAGCAGATCGCGGCGACGCTGAAGCGCCTCATGACTCAGACCGCGGGGATCCCCGAGGAGCTGATCCAGCTCGATTCCACCTTC
Organism: Thermoleophilaceae bacterium; assembly: GCA_036386455.1. Lineage (GTDB taxonomy): Bacteria > Actinomycetota > Thermoleophilia > Solirubrobacterales > Thermoleophilaceae > AC-37. The sequence goes on along the minus strand of DASVVS010000083.1, from coordinate 18,786 downwards.
GAGGGCGATCTGGCGATGGACTCGCTCTCGTTCGTCGCGTTCCAGGTGGAGCTCGAGCAGACGTTCAAGATCGACTGCCCGCTGGAGGACCTGTACGACATCGTCCGCTTCGACGAGGTCGTGGCCCTCGTGCGCTCGAAGCTCCCGGCAGAGGAGGCTGTCTCGTGAACCTGATCGGCGACGGACCGCGGACGATCGTCGAGGCGCTCGACCGCCGCGAGGCGAGCGGCGACGCCCCGGCCCTCTGGTTCGAGGGCCTTCGTCACGACACGATCGAGGTCTCGTGCACGCGGCTCGCGACCGAGTCGCGCGACGCCGGGCGCGCGCTGGCGGCCATGGGCGTCCGGCCGGGCTCCACGGTCGTGATCGTGCTCCCCACCGGGGTCGAGTTCGCCACGACCTTCTACGGGACGCTCGTGGCCGGAGCGACGACCGTGCCGCTCTACCCGCCCGCGGGCGCACGCCAGCTCGAGGGCTTCCTCCAGACCGTGAGCCGCGTGGTCCGCATCGTCGAACCCGCGGCGCTGGTCACGCTGGAGGCGCTCGCGCCGATGCTGCGCGAGCGCGAGGAGATCGGCAAGCGCACGACCGTGACGACGCCGGAGGAGCTGGCCGCCGGGGAGCACGACGAGCTGCCCGCCGCGCCGGTGCCGTCGGACATCGCGCTGATCCAGTTCTCCTCGGGCAGCACCGGCGACCCGAAGGGCGTCGCCCTCAGCCACCACAACATCGTCAACAACATCCGCCAGTTCGGCCGCGCGGCCGGCTTCCGCGGACCCGAGGACCGCGGCTGCAGCTGGCTGCCGCTCTACCACGACATGGGCCTGATCGGCGCGTTCATGGGGCCGCTCGTGTGGGACTTCCCCGTGGCGCTGATGTCGCCGCTCGACTTCCTGGTGCGGCCGGCCTTCTGGCTCCAGACGCTGTCGAAGCACCGCGCGCACATCTGCCCCGCGCCGCAGTTCGCCTACAACCTGTGCGTCCTGAAGGTGCGCGACGAGGACCTCGAGGGCGTGGACCTCTCGGAGCTGCGCGTGCTGCTGAACGGCGCCGAGCCGATCGACCTCGAGGCCGTCGAGCGCTTCGAGACGCGCTTCGCCTCGACCGGCTTGCAGCGCGGGACCGTGATGCCCTGCTACGGCCTCGCCGAGCAGGCGCTGTGCGTGTCGATGCATCGCCGCGAGAACGAGCGCGCCTCCCGCTGGCTCGACCGCGACACGGCGACCATCACGATGCCGGGCGAGGAGCACGTCTCGAGCGCGCTGCACGTGGCCTCCTCGGGGCCGGCCGTGGAGGCCACCGAGATCCTGATCGTCCGCCCCGAGGCCGACTCCGAGGGCGGAGCCTGGGAGCCGCTCGGCGAGGAGGAGCTCGGCGAGATCGCCGTGCGCTCCGAGTCGGTCTGCCAGGGCTACATGACCGACGAGGGGCCGCGGCCGGCGGCGAACGAGGATGGCTGGCTGCGCACCGGGGACCTCGGCTTCCTGTCCGGCGGCGAGCTCTACGTGGTGGACCGCATCAAGGACATGGTGATCGCGGCCGGGCGCAACATCTTCCCGCACGACATCGAGCGCGAGGTGCGCCGCGTGGACGGGCTGCGCAGCCGCGTGGCCGTGTTCGCGCACCGCAACTCCGAACTCGGCACCGAGGGCCTGGTGGTGGCCGCGGAGACGCTCGAGGAGGATCCCGACAAGCTGGTGCGCTGCGCGGCCGCCATCCGCCGCCGCGTGGTCGAGTCGTTCGACACGGCGCCCCACGACATCGTCCTGCTCCCCAAGGGGCGCATCCCGCTGACCAGCAGCGGCAAGGTCCGCCGCCACCGGCTGCAGGCGGAGTACGAGACGGGTTCGATCGACGACGCGCTGTACACGATCCGCGCGTCGAGAGAGGAGACGGTTCCGGCGTGACGACCGAGGCGATCGGCCAGCAACCTCCGGCGCGGCGGCTGGGGCTGCCCGCGTGGCTGCGCATGTGGCGGCCGCACTTCATCCCGTTCTCGCTGGGCTCGGGCCTCGTGGGGCTGTTCATCGCGCGCAACGACCCGACCTTCATCAGCGTGGTGCTCGGCCTGTCGGTATGCACGACCGGCTACGGCGTGGGCGTGCTGACCAACGACTACGTGGACCGCGAGGCCGACGCGATCAACGCGCCCGACCGGCCGTTCGTGACCGGCGAGGTGAGCGCGAACCGGACGATGGCGTTCATAGCGGTGCTGGTCGTCAGCACGATCGGCCTGGCGATCGCGTTCGCGCCGTCGGTGGCGATCTGGACGGCGATCGCGCTCGCCGGCCACGTGCTCTACGAGCTGACCAAGCCGATACCGATGCTCGGCAACGTGGTGAACGGGTTCGACATCGCCGTGTTCGCGATGGTCGGCGCGGCCGCCGGCGCGCCCGACGCCGCCTGGCACGACATCCCGAACGCGGTCTGGGTCGCGGCGCTGTTGATCGGCATCGTGATGAGCGGGTTCTGCCTGACCGGCTACTTCAAGGACGTGCCGGGCGACACCGCCGCCGGCTACAAGACCCTGCCGGTCTTCCTCGGCCCGATGCGCGCCCGCTGGTTCTCGCCGCCGTTCCCGATCGTCGCGATCGCGGCCACGCTCGTGATCGTCGCCACCGACCCCGGCACGCTCGCCTCGGACGGGTTCAACGCGGCGTTCCTCGCGCTCCTGGCGATCTCGGTGGCCGGCTACGTGATCAGCGCGCGCTACCTGCTCGCGGCGCCCGAGCGCAACGCCTACGAGGCGCTCGTCTGGTACACGCGCGCCTCGGCGATCTTCGCGCTGAGCCTCGGGGCCCTGGTCGAGCCGGGCATCTTCCTGGCGATCGCGGTCCCGATGGTGGCGTTCATGGAGGTCGCGCTGCTCGAGACGAAGGGCTCCGGCCAGGCCTGACCGCCCGATGACGGTGGAGACGCGGACAGGCCCGATCCAGGCGGCGCTCGATGCAGCCGCGTCCAACGAGACGCAGCTCATCGGGTCGTTGCGGGCCGCGATGGAGACCTGCCCGTTCCAGGTGAACGCGGGGTTCGGCTCGGACTCCGAGCTGCTCGACCTGGGCGGCCCCGAGCTGCTGGCCGTGACGGTCGACACGCTCCAGTCGGGCGAGGAGCTCGAGACCGCGCCCACGCACTACTCGCGCGGCTGGCTGGCGGCGACAGCGTCGCTCAGCGACCTGGCCGCGGTGGGCGCGCGGCCGATGGCGCTGCTCGTGTCGTGCTGCTTCGACGCCGCCGCCGTGACCGCCGAGCAGGCCGGCGACTTCGGGCGCGGCGCCTCCGAGGCGGTCCGGGCGCAGGGCGCGTGGATGGTCGGCGGCGACACCAACTGGGCCAGCGAGGAGAGCTACACGAGCGTGGCGATCGGCCAGGTTCCGCGCGAGCGGGCGATGACCCGCCTGGGCGCGGCCGCGGGCGACCTGCTGTACGTGACGGGACCGGTCGGGGGCGGCAACGCGGCCGGCGTCCGGAAGCTCCTGGGCGAGGACGCGCCGTGGCTGCCGACCGCGCGCTGCGCCGCCGGCCTCGCGCTGTCCGAGCACGCGAACGCCTGCATCGACACGAGCGACGGCCTCGTGACGGCCGCGCTGATGCTCGCCGACCTCAACGGGCTCGGGATGGCGATCGAGGACGGCCCCGACCTCTACGACCCCGCCGGACTGGAGCTCGCGGAGCGGCTGAACCTGCCGCGCTGGCTGCTCGGAGCAGGCGAGTGGGGCGAGTTCGAGCTGCTGTTCGCGGTGGCGCCCGAGGCGGAGGAGGCCGCGCTCGCCGCCCTGGCGAGCACCGGCATCTCGCCGCGCCGCGCGGGACGGCTCACCGCGGAGCGCGAGTTCGCGATCCTCCGCGTGGGCGGCGAGCGGATCGACGCGCTGGAGATCGCGCGCAGCCTGCGCGCGGTCGAGCGCGGCGGCAGCATGGTCGAGGAGCTGGCGGCGCTGGCCGCGAGGTCGCGATGACCGCGAGCGAGAACGGCGACCGTCGCCGCTTCGCCGACCGGCCGGTCGTGGTGATCACGGGTGCCCACGGCTGCGTCGGCGCCGCCGTGGCACGCGCGTTCGCCGCGCGCGGCTACGGAGTGCGCGGGCTGGTGCGCACCCCGGGCCGCCCCGCGCCCGTCGCCGGCGACTGGGAGGAGCACGTGGGCGACCTGACCGAGCCGTCCTCGCTGCGCGGGCTCTGCGAGGGCGCCGACACCGTCGTGCACACGGCCGCGGTGGTGAGCGACTGGGATCGCGAGGAGATCTTCTGGCGGATCAACCGCGACGGCACCCGCAGCCTGCTCGACGAGGCGCAGCGCGCGGGCGTTCGCCGCTTCGTCTACGTGAGCACCGCCGACGTCTTCGGCTTCCGCACCGACATCGAGATCGACGAGCAGGCGCCCAAGCTCTGCCCGCCGTACCCGTACTCGCTCTCGAAGCTCGAGGGCGAGCGGCTCGCCTGGCAGCGCTCCGGGCGCGGGATCGAGGTCTCGGTCGTCTACCCGACGTGGGTGTTCGGGCCGGGCGACCGCCACCTCGTGCCCGAGCTGGTGGACGGGCTCCGGACGCGGCAGATGGTCTACTTCGACCGCGGGCGCACGGCGCTCGAGCTGACCTACAGCGAGAACCTGGGCGAGGCGATCGCGCTCGTCGCGACGCGCGACGAGGCCGCCGGCGAGGACTACATCGTCGGCGACGAGTACGGCGTGACCTTCGGCGAGTTCCTGGACGAGCTGGCGCGGGTGAGCGGCAACCGGCCGCCGCGCTTCTCGCTGCCGATACCGGTCGCGCTGGGAGTGGCCGCGGCGTCGGAGACCGTCGCGCGCGCCACGCGCAGCAGCAAGCGGCCACTGCTCACGCGCTACGCGATCCGCTCGGCGGCGAGCGGCATGCGCTACCGGCTGGCGAAGATCCGCGAGCTCGGCTACAACCCGCGCGTGGGCCTCGAGGAGGGGCTGCGGAGGACGCTCGCCGACTTGGCGACCGAGGTGCGGGAGGAGGAGCGGTGGACGGCACCGGCGCGGTCCTGAGCCAGGCGGCCGGCGAGCGCCTGCCGCTCGACGGCGCTCTCTGGATCGTGAACCCGATCGCGGGCGTCGGGGGCGGGCGCGCGAACGCCGAGCGGCTGCACGCGGAGCTGCCGGACGCGCGCGTGCGCACCACCACGCGCGGCGGCGAGGCCGCGGAGCTGGCGCGCGCTGCCGTGGCCGACGGGCTGCACACGGTCGTGGTGGTGGGCGGCGACGGCACGCTCACCGAGGTGGTGCACGCGGTGGTCGACGCCGGCGCGAGCCCCGACTTCGCCGTCGGCTTCGTGCCGGCCGGCACCTGCAACGACTTCAGCCGCGGCCGCGACGTGAGCCCGCGGCTCGCGGACCTGCTCGACCGCGGCCGCGCGATGGCGACCGACGTGGGCCGGGTGACCTACGCGACGCCGGACGGCCCGGAGACCCGCCACTTCATCGTGAACTGCACGGTCGGCCTGGTGAGCGCGATCGGCGAGCGCTTCACCCGCAAGACGCGGTCGAACCTCGCGCTGAAGCGGATCAACCTGGAGCTGGCCCAGGCGGTCGACGGCGTGGCCACCCTCGCGCGCTGGCGGCCGCTGCCGCTGCAGCTCGAGGTGGACGGCGAGCGCGTGGAGTCGAACGCGATCAACCTCGGCGTGATGAAGGTCCCGTACTTCGCGGGCGGCCTGAGCTTCGGCGACTTCGGAGCCATCGACGACGGCCGCCTCGCCACCGTGCTCGTGACGGGCGACGGCCGCGCCGACGCGACCCGCGCGATGGTTCGTGCGTTCCGCGGCCGGCTCGCCGGCCGCCCGGAGCTGACCCACTGGCCCGCGGAGCACGTGCGGGTCGACTGCGAACGAAGCTTCCCGGTCGAGGTGGACGGCGAGATCGCCGGCACCACGCCCGCGGAGTTCGAGATCCTGCCCAAACGACTGTTGACGATCACCTGAGGAGGTCGCGAATGGAGGCCGCAACCAAGGAGGCCGGACTGCTCACCGACGCGGAGCGGAAGGCGGTCGACACCGCGACGGCGCACGCGGAGGAGTTCCGCGGCCGGGCCGAGAAGCACGACCGGGAGAACTCCTTCCCGTTCCAGGACTTCGAGGACATGAAGGAGTCCGGCTACCTCGCGGCGCCGGTGCCGGAGGAGCTGGGCGGCGGGGGCATCGGCCTGCTCGGCCTGTGCGCAGCACAGGAGAAGCTCGCCGAGGGCGCGCCGGCGACGGCGCTCGGCGTGAACATGCACCTGTTCACCGTCGGCCTCGTGGCGGAGATCTGGAAGCAGGACCCCGAGCCGCGCACCGAGGCGTTCCTGCGCGCGGTGGGCGAGGGGCACATGATCGTGGGCGCGTCGGTGTCGGAGGCCGAGACGAGCGGCAACAACTTCCGGCACGCGGCGACGAAGGCCGAGCGGGTGGACGGCGGCTACAAGATCAGCGGCCGCAAGATCTTCTGCTCGATCAGCCCCGTGATGACCGGCTACACGAGCCACGCGCTGTACGAGGACCCGGAGCGCGGGCCGCTGCTCATCCACTTCCTCGCGGTGCGCGATTCGGAGGGACTGCAGATCCTCGACAACTGGGACGCGATGGGCATGCGCCCGACCGGCTCGAACGACGTGATCCTCGACGGCGTCTTCGTGCCGGACGAGCTCGTGGTGATGGAGCGCCCGGCGGGCCAGCTCGACGGCTTCGCGATCAACTCGCACAAGTGGTTCGGCCTCACCTTCGGCGCCGTCTACACCGGCGTGGCCGGCGGGGCCAAGCGCTACGTGGAGGACTACGCGCGCGACCGCGTGCGCAAGCCGTTCCCGCGGCCGATGAGCCACTTCCCGTCGATCCAGTTCCTCGTGGCCGAGATGGAGGTGCTGATCCAGGCCTCGCGCGCGATCGTCTGGAAGACCGCCTACGAGCTCGGCGACGGGCCGAAGGAGGACCCGAAGGACTTCGCGGCGGCTCTCACGGCGAAGTACGTGGCCACGAACAACGCGGTGCAGATCGTGGACAAGGCGATGTCGGTGACAGGCGGCAGCGGCTTCCTCAGGAACAAGCCGCTCGAGCGCCTGTACCGCGACGTCCGCGGGGCGAAGGTGCACCCGCCGAGCCACTACGACGCGCTCGAGATCATCGGCAAGGCGACGCTCGACGTGCCGCTCGACGTGGAGCCGCGGTGGGGCTAGGCGGTCGTGTCGCCGTCGTCACCGGAGCGAGCCATGGGATCGGTAGGGCCATCGCGCAGCGCCTGCTCGGCGAGGGGGCGTCGGTCGTGGCGGCCGACGTGGACCCGGCGGGCCGCGAGCTCGAGGGCGAGCGCGTGCGCTTCGTGCCCTGCGACGTGCGCTCCGAGGACGACGTCGAGGCCGCCGTGGCGGCCGCGGGCGACGCGTTCGGCCGACTCGACGTGCTGGTCAACAACGCGGGCGCGGGCGGCGCGTACGGCCCGATCCCCGAGCTGCGCGCCGAGGAATGGGACGCGACCTTCGAGCTCCTGGTGCGCTCGGTGATGCTCGGCACCAAGCACGCGGCCCGGGCGATGATCGCGGGCGGGAGGGGCGGCTCGATCGTGAGCACCGCCTCGATCGCGGGCATGTTCGGCGGCGCCGCGCCGATGGCGTACTCGGCCGCGAAGGCCGCCGTGATCAGCATGGCGCAGACCGCGTCGGTGGAGCTCGCCGGTCACGGCATCCGCGTGAACGCGGTCTGCCCCGGGGTGATCGACACCGACATGGTCCCCGATCGCTCGCCGGAGGTCGTGGCCACCGGCCGCCCGGAGGACGTGGCCGCCGCCGTCGCGTACCTGGCCGGCGACGACGCGCGCTTCGTGACCGGTCAGGCGCTTGTGGTGGACGGGGGCGTGATGGCGGGTGGCGCGGACTACTCGCGCGAGCTGTTCGGCACGCCGCGGCGTGCCGGACTGGACCTTGGACCGAGGAGGGGAGCATGAAGAACCGCGTGCTGGTCTACGGCATGCACGGCTACCGCAACCTGGGCGCCGAGGCGCGCCTCGTGGCGATTCTCGACCAGCTCAACAAGCTGGTCCCGGACGCGGAGATCGTGACCAACACGCTCGACCGCCACGCGCTCGACTACCTGCGGGACATGTGCACCGTCGAGTACTTCCATCCGGCCACCTACCGGGTGGCCGGGCGGCGGCTGATCGCCAGCTCCGACTGCGTGATCCTGTCGGAGGGCGCGATGATCGGCGACCGCTTCAGCCCCGCGCTGCTGAACGCGCTCACGCTCGCGATCGAGCAGGCCGACAACGCCGACCTGGCGAGCGTGGGACTCGCGCTCGACTCGAACTACATCTCGCCGCCGCGACGCGAGCGGACCGTGAAGGCGCTCAACACGATCGACCTGCTGACCGTGCGCGCGCCCGGCTGCGACAAGCACCTGGCCGAGTACGGCGTGACCGTGCCGATGCCGATCACCGCCGACTGCGCGGTCTCGATGCCGCTGCCGGGCGAGGACGTGGTGCAGGAGGTGCGCGAGCGCTTCGGGTTCGACCGCGGGCCCGTGCACGGCATCGCCCCCGTCGACTTCTACATGTGGCCGGCACTGATGCGGCCGGTCGGGCGCCCGAGCGACTACGTGCGCTGGCCGTACAAGGCGACCTGGCCCGACGGCGGCCGCCCGCGCTCGCGGAAGCTGCTCGAGGACTGGGTCGAGCACGCGCGCTACCTGCTGTCGCTCGATCCGGACGCCCGCGTGGCGATCGTGATCCAGGACCGCGGCGACGTGCGCCTCGCCTACCGGCTGCACGAGGCGCTCGGCGAGCCCGAGCGCAGCTTCGTGATCAACGGGCAGACCTCCAACCCGTACGAGATGTCGGCGGCCTACTCGCTGATGCAGACGCTGTCGAGCTCGCGCTACCACGCGATCGTGCTGGCGTCCGCGTACGCGATCCCGTTCGTCGCGCTCGGCCACGACAACCGCACCGAGTTCTACTGCCAGGACATCGGGCTGGAGCACCTGTTCGTCTCGTCGGACTCGCCGAACGCGGCGGCCGAGCTGCGCGAGCGGCACGGGCGCCTCGAGCCGGAGCGCGCGTCGATCCAGGAGAAGATCGCGCGCGGGTTCGAGGACATGCGCGCGCGCGACGCGATCAACTACCGGATGCTGGGGGACCTGCTCGAGCGCCTGGGCTACCGGGTGCAGCGCGAGCCGGCCGCTCAGCCGAGCGCCGTTGGCTGAGAGCGGGCCGGTGATCGCGCCGTCGGTGATCGCCGACGGTCTGACCAAGGTCTACGGGAACGGGCAGAAGGCCGCCGACGGGATCTCCCTGTGCGCCTCCGGCGGCGAGGTCGTGGGCGTGGTGGGACCGAACGGCGCGGGCAAGAGCACCACGCTCAACATGCTCGCCACGCTGCTGCGCCCTACGTCGGGCACCGGGTCGGTGTGGGGGATCCCGCTGGAGGACGTGGACCGCGTGCGGCCGAAGATCGGCGTGGCGCTGCAGGGAGCGGGGCTCGACCCGCTGATGACCGGGCGCGAGCACTTCGAGGTGCAGGCCGCGCTGTACCGGCTCGGCCGCGACTGGCGCGCGCGGTCGGACGCGCTGATGGAGCGCTTCGAGCTCGGCTCGTACGCGGACCGGCTCGTGGGCCAGTACTCGGGCGGGATCCAGCGCCGTCTAGCGCTCGCGCTCGCCCTGCTCCCCGACCCGCCGGTGATCATCTTCGACGAGCCGAGCGTGGGGCTCGACCCGCGCAGCCGCCGCAACCTGTGGGATCTGGTGCGCTCGCTGCGCAACGAGGGCCGTGCGGTGCTGCTCAGCACGCAGTACCTCGAGGAGGCCGACGCGCTCTGCGACCGCGTGTACCTGATCGACCACGGGAAGATCGTGCTGGCCGGGCCCCCGGCCGAACTCAAGCGCCGGGTCGGCGGCGCGGCTCTGCGCGTGGAGGTGGAGGGGCGGCCCGACGAGCTGATCGCGGCGCTCGGCACCGACGCCACCGTGGACGGCGACACGATCGTGTACGCGCTCGACGGGGACGTGAGCGTGGCCGGCCGCGTGCTCGTGGAGGCGCGCGAGCGCGGCATCGCGCTGCGCAGCCTGCGCGTGTCGGAGCCGACGCTCGACGACGTCTTCCTGCAGTTCACCGGTCACGCGATGGAGCCGGAGCCGCTGAGCGGCGAGGGCTTCGACCTGGGCACCCGCATGCAGCGCGGAGGGGGCAAGAAGTGGCAGCAGTAGGCGCGCTCGTGCCGATGTACAAGCGCGCTTGGCGCGAGGCGCTGCGCGTGCCGCTGGCCACCTTCATCGTGCCGCTCGTCGTCGGCGTGTTCATGCAGACGATCTTCGCGCGCGTGTTCAGCGGGCTCGTGCAGCTCCAGGCGTTCGAGGGCGTGGAGTACAACGACTACCTGCTGCCGGGCACGCTGATCATGGCGGTGATGCTCGGCTCCTCCACGGCGGGCGTGAGCAGCGCGGTGGAGCTGCAGACCGGCTTCTTCGACCGCATGCGGATCGCGCCGCTGCGCGAGCTGCCCAGCCTGCAGGCGCGGCGGCTCGCCGACGCCACTCGCGTTGGGCTCTACTGCACGCTGCTCCTGATCGTCGGCTGGATCGACGGCGCGAACATCGAGAACTGGCCGCTCGCGGTCGCGTTCGCGTTCCTGGCTCCCGCGGCGTGGTGCTTCGCCTACGGCGGGCTCGCGCTGGCGGCGTGCCTGCGCACGCGCAGCGCCGAGACGGCGCAGGGCATGGCGCCGCTCTTCTTCCCGATCCTCTTCATGAGCACCGCCGTGATGCCCGGCGAGCTGCTGCCGGACTGGCTCGACGCGATAGCGACGTGGAACCCCGTCTCCTACGTGACCGACGCCATGCGTGCCGGGTTCGCGGGCGACGTCGACGGCGAGGCGCTGGGCAAGGCGGCCATCGGCGTCGGTGCCGTGGCCGCCCTGACCCAGCTGCTCGTCATGCGGGCGCGTGCGGGCCTGCGCGCCGGCTGAGCTCCGCTACTGCTGCACGAGCCTTTCGATCTTCCAGTTGCCGGCCTCGTGCGCGAGGGTGATCTCGATCGTCTTGTCGGACTGCGGCTCCGTGACCGTGACCTTGGCGGTGACGCCGCTGATGCTCACGTCGGTGACCGTGTAGTTCAGTGACGGGGCGCTCTTGTTCTTCGTCTCGCAGGCCTCCTTGCCGCCCTGCGTGGTGAGCGCCTTGTAGCTGAGGTACTCGCACGCGGTCGAGCCCTCGGAGCTGCCGAAGTTGACGACGGTGTTGCTGACCTCGGTCTCCGCCTTCGAGCCCTCGACGATGTCCTTGCGGACCAGATCGTCGACCTTCCAGTCGCCGTCGTCCTTGACCATCTGGAGCTCGATCGTCTCGCCGTCGACCTGCCCGCCCTCGGCCTTCGCCTCGACTGTGGCCTTGTCGCCGGTCAGATCGGTGTTCTCGATCTCCGCGCCCTCGGCGAACGCCTCGTCGTTCTCCTTGCACGCATCGATGCCCTCGCTGCCGCTGAGGCCCGTGAGCTTCTGGATGAACTCCTCCGTCGCCAGGTCGGTGCAGGCCGACGGCTCGGTGGTGGTGAGGACCTCCTCCGCGGCCTCGTTGACGCGGTCCTCGTCGCTCTTCTCCTCGCCGCCGCCCAGCAGGACGACCGCGAGCACCACGAGGAGCACGGCCGCGAGCACGCCGCCGATGATCAGCGGCAGCTTCTTGCCGAGCCCGCCGCCGGAGCCGCCGGTGCCGGCGGGGGAGCCGACGGGGCCCGCCGGGCCGGCGCCGTACGCACCCTGCGGGCCCGCGGCGCTGGCCGCTGCCGGCGGAGCCGTCTGCGGGGGCGGGGCCGTGGAGGGCGGCGGGGCGCTCTGCGGCACCTGCGCGGCAACCGTCTCACCGCCGCCCGCCTGCGGCGTGGAGTGCGTGTGCTCGGTCCACTGGCTCCCGTCCCAGTAGCGCAGCTCGGCCTCGCCGCGTGGGTCCGGATACCAGTTGGGGGGCGGGTTTCCCTGGTTCATGGGTCTCTTTCTCGAAGGGGGTTGGCCTCTTATACAAACACGACCCGACGCCTCCGTCACGCGCCTGGAGCGTTCCGCCGGAGCCCTCGGCCGCCGCCGCGTCCCGCCCTCCGTGACGCTTGGCACACTCAAACTATCGGTGCGATATATCGTTCCGATCTATGAACGGTTACGACCTGAGCCCCACCGGCCGCCTGATCCTCGGGATGATCCGGATCGGCAAGCGCACCGGCTACGAGATCAAGCAACTCGTGGACGTCTCCGCGCGCTTCTTCTGGACCACGAGCTACGGCCAGATCTACCCCGAGCTCAAGCGGCTCGAGGAGGAGGGGCTGATCGCGGGCGAGGCGGCTCCCACCGGCGGCCGCAGCCGCACCGTCTACTCGCTCACGGACACCGGCGAGCAGGCGCTCGACGCCTGGCTCGGCTCCGGCGGCGACCTCGTCTGGGAGCTGCGCGACGAGGGTCTCCTGAAGGTCTTCTTCTCCGCGGGCCGCGAGCCGGAGGCCGTGCTCGCGCACCTGCGCGCCGCGCGCGAACGAAGCGAGGGCGTGGCCGCGCAGCTCCGGGCGATCGCGCCCGGCGACCTCCACGAGCCGGAGCCGGGGCCGCTGATGGCGCTCGAGTTCGGCATCGCGTTCAACGAGTGGCTCGCGGCATGGTGGAAGCAGGCCGAGGAGCGCGTGGCACGTGAGGCGTCCGCGCCGGCGGGCGCGGGGAGCTGATCGCCGTGCTCGACCGGATCGCCGCCCTCGCCAGCCGCCGCGGAAAGCTGATCGCCGTCGCGGCGCTGGTCGCGGCCATCGCGGCCGGCGCCCTGGGCGGGACCGTCGCCGACCGGATGGGCCCGTTCAGCGCCGACGACCCCGACACCGAGAGCATCCGCACCGTCGAGCGGCTCGAGGCCGCGACCGGTCTGGACGCGGAGCCCGGCGTGGTGGCGATCGTCACTCCCCGCCGGCCGGTCCGGTCGGCCGAGGGTCGCGCGCGCGTGGAGGAGGTGGCGCGCGAGCTGCGTGCCGTCCCGGGGATCGCGGGCGTCGTCTCGCCGTTCGGGCGCGGCGGCTCGGAGACGATGATCGCGCGCGACGGGCGCTCCGCGTTCGTGACCGCCACGCCGGCGGCGGGTGCGGACGACGATGCCGTGAGCGAGCACGCCGAGCGCGCGCTGGGGTCCGAGCCGGGCGTGCGCCTCGGCGGCCTCCTGCTCGCCGGCGAGGACGCGAACGCGACCGTCGAGGAGGACCTGCGCACCGCCGAGCTGCTCGCGTTCCCGCTGCTCTTCCTGCTCTCGTTCTGGTTCTTCCGCAGCCTCGTCGCGTCGCTCCTGCCGCTGCTCGTCGGCGGGCTGTCGATCGTGCTCACGTTCCTCGCGCTGCGCGTGGTGACCGAGGGCGTGGACCTGTCGATCTTCGCGCTCAACCTCGTGACCGGCCTCGGGCTCGGCCTCGCGATCGACTACAGCCTGTTCATGGTCTCCCGCTACCGCGAGGAGATCGCGGTCCACGGCGCCGGCCCCGAGGCCCTGGCGCGCACGGTGCGCAGCGCCGGGCGCACCGTGCTGTTCAGCTCGCTCACCGTGGCTGCCGCGCTCGCGTCGCTGCTCGTGTTCCCGCAGCGGTTCCTCTACTCGATGGGCGTCGGCGGGGTGACGGTCTCGCTGATCGCGGCGGGGGTCGCGCTGATCGTGCTGCCGGCGGTGCTGGCGCTGCTCGGAGAGCGCGTCAACGCGCTGGCGCCGCGCCGGCTGCGGCGGGTGGCCGAGGCGGAGGCGCACGACGCGCGCAGCGGCACGTGGTACCGGATCTCGCGCTCCGTGCAGCGGCGCCCGGGACGGATCGCAGTGGTGGCCACGATCGTGCTGGTGGCGGCCGGCGCGCCGTTCGCCGGCGCGCGCTTCACCACCGTCGGTCCCGAGGTGCTGCCCGCCGACTCCGAGCCGCGCCAGGTGTTCGACGAGCTGGCCGCCCGCTTCGACGCGAACCAGGACGCGCCGGTGGTGGTGGCGGCCGAGACGCGCGACGGGGGCGCCGCCCGTGCCTTCGCCCGCCGCCTCGAGGCGCTGCCCGGCACGGCGGCCGTGCGCCCGGCCCGGCAGCTCGAGCCCGGCCTGTGGCAGATCGACGTGGTCGCCCGCTCGCACTACACCGAGAGGGACGCCGAGGAGCTCGTGCGCGACATCCGCGCGCTGCCCGCTCCGTTCGAGTACGGGGTGGCCGGCGAGGCGGCGGAGTTCGTGGACCTGAAGGCCAGCCTGCGCCACCACATGCCGTTCGCGCTCGGGCTGCTGGCGCTCACCACGGTGCTGATCCTGTTCGCGATGACCGGCTCGGTGGTGCTGCCCATCAAGGCGCTGGTGATGAACCTGCTCACCGTGAGCGCGGCGATGGGCCTGCTGGTGCTCGTGTTCCAGGACGGGCGGCTGGAGGGGCTGCTGGACTTCACCTCGCCCGGCGCGCTCGACACCACGCAGCCGCTCGTGCTGTTCGCGATGGCGTTCGGGCTCTCGACCGACTACGGCGTGTTCCTGCTGTCGCGCATCAAGGAGGCGCGCGACGCGGGCGCGTCCGACAGCGAGGCGGTAGCGCTCGGACTGCAGCGGACGGGCCGGATCGTGACGGCGGCGTCGCTCCTGTTCGCGGTGGCGATCGGGGCGTTCGCAACCTCGCGCGTCATCTTCATCAAGGAGCTGGGCGTGGGGACGGCGGCGGCCGTGCTGATCGACGCCTCGATCATGCGCGCCCTGCTCGTGCCCGCGCTGATGCAGCTGCTGGGGCGGCGCAACTGGTGGGCGCCGCGGCCGCTGCGGCGGCTGCACAGGCGCTTCGGCCTGGGCGAGGAGCCCGCGCCGGCGGCGGGCTAGGGCCCCGGCGGCCGGCTAGCGGCCGGGCGCGCCGCCCCTCAGGGGCAGCGGGAGGCGCGGGATCTTCGGAGCCTTCGGCTCCTTGGCCTTGCTCTCCTTCTTCGCCCCACCGCCGCTGTTCGCCGGCGGAGGCGGCGGCGCGGGGGCGGTGCCCGGGACGGGCGAGTCCTTGACGCCGTCGCGGCCGCGACCGTTCGAGTGGGCCGGGGGCTCGCCGCGCGAGCGCGTGCCGTTGGATCCGTTCGAGTTGCCGCGAGAGTGCGGAGCCGTGCCCTTCGGGGCGTGGCCGTTGGCGTGCCCGCCGCCGTTGCCGGATCCCCTCGGCACGGACGTGATCGTGCCGTCCGGGTTCACCACGAGGGTCGGCGCGCCCTTGTCCTTCTTGGCCTTCTTCTTGGCCTTCTTCTCCTTGCGCCGGGCGGCCGCGCCGTCGGCAGGAGCGCGGCGAGCCGGGTCGGCCACGGGAGCCGCGGATGCGTTCGAGCGCTCCTTGGCGCGGTCGGACGCCGACTCCGCGGGCCTGTCGCGCTCTGCGTCGCCGCCGGCGACCACCGCCACTCCGCCGGCCGTGCCGCTGAGCAGGACCGCCGCGGCGGCCACCTTCGCCACGCCGCCGCCGCCGATCAGCGAGACGATCCCGCTGACGCCGGCCGATCCGCCCGCCGCCGTGCCGCCGACCATCGCGGCGGTTCCGGCACCGAGTCCGGCGGCGCCGCCGCCGGCCGCGCCGCCACCGCCACCGATCGCGGCCATGATGCCGCCCTTGAGGCCCGCGGTCGGGACGACCGGGAGGATCGCGGCCATCGCGGTGCGCTGGCGGCGCACCTCCTCGCGGAAGTCGCGGCAGCCGGGGCAGGCGTTCAGGTGCTTCTTGAGATGGCCGCGCCGGAGCGCCCCGCCGCGCAGCGTGGCGAGCTGCTCGCGGATCTCCTCGCAGGAGGTGTCGCGGGCCTCACGGCTCTCGAGCAGCGACGAGCGTGCCTGGAACACGAGCGACTTGACCTTCAACGTCGGCACCCCCAGGATGCCGGCGATGTCGGCGTGCGAGAGGTCGCCGAGCTCGGAGAGCACGAGCGCCCCGCGCTGCTCGACGGGCAGGCGCTGGACGTCGGCGAGCATCCGGCGCAGGTCGTCGCGCTGCTGGACCGCCTCGGAGAGGCCGGCCGTGGGGATGTCGTCGATCTCGGCCGGCCGCTCGCGGCGCGCGCGCAGGACCGAGAGGCAGCGGTTGCGGGCGATCGTGTAGAGCCAGGGCTTGAGCTTGATGTCCTTGTCGCTCGAGCGGATGTCGTAGTAGGCCGCCACGAACGCGTGCTGGACGACGTCCTCGGCCTCCTCCTGCGAGGAGAGCATGTGGCGGCAGAAGGAGAGGATCCCGCGGTGGTGGCGCTCGTAGACGACTTCGAAGGCAGCTTCGTTCCCGCGGCGGATCTGATCGACCAGCCGCTCGTCGCCGAACGCCTTGAGGACCTGTCTGGGGTGAGACAGGACGGTGCCGCCGCGGTGCGGCAGCGTGGAGACTTCCATAGGTGGATTATGCGCCCTGCCATGGCCAGTTGAAACACTCGTTGTCAATCGGGGCCCCTCGGTTGCCCGACTCTCTCAACGAATGCACGATCCCCAGGTTGGGCAGTTATGCTCGCTATTCCGTGGTGAGCGTGCGGACAGGCGAGTTCGTGCATGACGGCCACCGGCTCGTCTACGACGAGTACGGCAGCGGATCGCGGCCGTTTCTGCTGCTTCCGGGGCTGATGCTTCCCCGTCTGATGCACCGTCCCCTCGCCCAGGCGCTGGCGGAGCGGGGCAACCGGGTGATCACGCTCGACCTCCTCGGGCACGGGGAGTCGGACCAGCCCCGGGACATGTGGCGATACGCCATGCCGATATTTGGCGCCCAGGCGCTAGCCCTGCTCGACCACCTGGAGATCGAGCGCGCCGTGGTGGGCGGCACCTCGCTCGGGGCGAACGTGACGCTCGAGGCCGCGGTGCTGGCGCCCGAGCGGATGCAGGGGCTCGTGATCGAGATGCCGGTGCTCGACAACGCGCTCCTGGGCTGCGCCCTCGCGTTCACGCCGATGATGGTGGCGTTGACGTTCGGGGCCCCGGTCACGCGCGTCTTCAGCAACGTGATGCGGCGCGTGCCGCGCGGGCTCACGCACCTGACCGACGTGGGGCTCGAATGGCTCAGCCGCGACCCGTATCCCTCGGCCGCGGTGCTCCAGGGGCTGTTCTTCGGCCGCACCGCCCCGCCGCGCAGCGAGCGCGCGCGGATCGAGACGCGCGCGCTGGTGATCGGCCACGGGCGCGATCCCGTGCACCCGTTCTCCGATTCCGACATGCTCGTGCGGGAGCTCCGCAACGGGCGCCTGATCGAGGCCAACTCGATCCTCGAGCTGCGGCTCGCGCCCGCGCGGCTCACCGGCGAGATCGCGCGCTTCCTCGACGAGTGCTGGCGCCGTCCGGCGGACGCGTACAAGCAGCCGCCGCGCCAGGCCACCGCCTAGGCGCCAGAAACCCCTGCATACGCCGTGTCCGGTGGCTGACGCGCCGCTACGCAACGGGACTTGCGCGGCCGCAACGGCGGCGGAGCTAGCGTGTTCCGACAGACCGTGATGCGGCGAACCCTCCTGCTCTCCGCGGTCGTCGTCGGCGTGCTCGTGCTCGTGGCGGCGCCCGCCCTCTCCCTGCGGCCCTACCAGCCGCGCGCCCTCGACTTCGAGATGGCCGCCCCCGTGCTCGTGCAGAAGGCCGGCTCCGGGCCGGTCGAGTCGCCCGTGGTGCGGGCGCCCAAGCGCTTCAACCTCGTGGGCATGAGGTGGAGCGGCCAGGGCGAGCCGCGGATCTCGATGCGCGTGCGCCGCTCGGGCGGCGCCTGGAGCGACTGGGTGCGCGTGGGCGCCGGCTCCGAGCACGCGCCCGACCCCGGCACCGGCGAGCGCCACGTGGCGGGCGGCGCGTCCGACCCGGTCTGGGCGGGCGAGGCCGACGAGCTCCAGTACCGCCTCTCGCGGCGCGTCTCCGGCGTGCGGCTCCACTTCGTGAACACGCGCGGCACCGCCACCGCCGCCGACCGCGCCAAGACCGCCCTGCGGAGCACGGCGCAGGCGGGCTTCAGCCGGATCGCCACGCTGCTCGGCGCCGCCGACGCCGGCGCCCAGGACCCGCAGCCCGAGATCGCGCCGCGGTCCGCGTGGGAGGGCGGCCAGTGCCAGCCGCGCAGCGCACCCGCCTACCGCGAGGTGAAGCTCGCGTTCGTGCACCACACGGTCTCCGCCAACGACTACACCGCCGAGCAGGTGCCGGCGATCCTGCTGTCGATCTGCCGCTACCACCGCAACTCGAACGGCTGGAACGACATGGGCTACAACTTCCTCGTCGACAAGTTCGGGCGGCTCTGGGAGGGCCGCGCGGGCGGCGTCGACAAACCGGTCGTGGGCGCCCACACGGAGGGCATGAACACCCAGTCGTTCGCGGTCTCGAACATCGGCGACCACTCCACCCTGCCCGCCGGCGAGCCGGCCATGGAGGCCATGACGCGGCTGATCCGCTGGAAGCTGCCGCTGCACGGGCAGCCGACGAGCGGCACCGTCACCGTCGTGTCCAACGGCGGCGGCGGGAGCCACTTCGCGGCGGGCGAGGAGGCCACGCTCGAGCGCGTGTCCGGCCACCGCGACGCCAACAGCACCGCCTGCCCGGGCCAGGCGCTCTACGACCAGCTGCCGTCGCTGCGCGAGCGCGTGGCGGGTGCGCCGGTGGCGCCGCGGCCGGCCGCGGTCGTGACGCTCCAGAAGCCGCCCAAGCACGTGGCCAAGAAGACCAACGTGAAGATGCGCGGCAGCGTGACGCCGGCGAAGCAGTCGCTGTCGATCCTCGTGGAGAAGAAGGTCCGCAACCGCTGGCAGCGCTTCTACGGGCGCACCGTGCCCGCCCGCGCCGACGGCTCGTTCCTCAAGAAGGTGCGC
>DASVVS010000082.1:0-9129 GCA_036386455.1 Thermoleophilaceae bacterium | reverse complement strand
CGCACCACGCCGAGCACGCGGTGCCCGTTGCGCCGCGCGTCCGAGAGCCGCTCCAGCACCAGCAGCCCGGCGCCCTCGGACCAGCCGGTGCCGTCGGCCCCGGCGCCGAACGACTTGCAGCGCCCGTCCGGCGAGAGCCCGCGCTGGCGGCTGAACTCGATGAACACGCGCGGCGTGGACAGGACGGTCACGCCGCCGGCCAGCGCCAGCGAGCACTCGCGCCGCCGCAGCGCGTTGCACGCCAGGTGCAGCGAGACGAGCGACGACGAGCACGCGGTGTCGAGCGTGACCGCCGGCCCCTCAAGCCCGAACGCGTACGCGACCCGCCCGGAGACGACGCTGCCCGCGACGCCCGTGCTCAGGTAGCCCTCGACCTCCTCGGGCACCGACATCGGCCCGCCGGTCATCCCGTAGTCCTGGTACATGACGCCGGCGAACACGCCGGTGCGGCTGCCGCGCATGGACGCCGGGTCGATCCCCGCGTACTCGAACGCCTCCCATGCGACCTCGAGCAGCAGGCGCTGCTGGGGATCCATCGCCAGCGCCTCCCGCGGCGAGATCCCGAAGAACTCCGCGTCGAACTCGCCGGCCTCGTGCACGAAGCCGCCCTCGCGGGTGGTGGAGGTCCCCGAGGTGTCGGGGTCGGGGTCGTAGAGGCGGTCGACGTCCCAGCCGCGGTCGGAGGGGAACTCCGTGATCGCGTCCGTGCCGGACTCGACCAGCCGCCACAGGTCCTCGGGCGAGCGCACGCCGCCCGGGTAGCGGCACGCCATGCCCACGATCGCGATCGGCTCCTGGCCCGCCTGCTCCAGCTCCTGCACCCGCCGGTGCGCCTTGCGCAGGTCGCCGGTGACCTTGCGCAGATATTTGCGTAGGCGTTCTTCGTCGGCCATCAGGAACCGAACTCCTTGTCGATCAGCTCGAAGATGTCCTCGTCGGAGGCCGACTCGAGGTCCTCCTCGTCGTCGCCCTCCTCCTCGCCGGCACCGTTGCCGTCGCCCGCGAGCACGCTGTTGATCCGCGAGGCCAGCGCCCGCAGGCGGCCCTCGACCCGCTCGCGCTCGCCGTCGCCAACCTGGGTGAGCAGCGACTCGACCTTCGCGATCTCCTCGTCCAGCTCGCTGCGCGGTCCGCCCTCGGAGGCGAGCCGCGCGCGCATCAGCTCGGCCACGGCGGCGGGGCTCGGATGGTCGAAGACGAGGGTGGCCGGGAGCCGCATGCCGGTCACGTTGATCAGCCGGTTGCGCAGCTCCACCGCGCCGAGCGAGTCGAAACCGAGCTCCTTGAACGCGCGCACCGGGTCGATCGCATCGCCCGACGGGTGCCCGAGCACGGCCGCCACCTCGCCGCGCACGAGGTCGAGGACGGCGGCGTCCCATTCCTCCTCGGGGACGTTCGCGAGCCGGCGCGCGAGCGAGTCGCCGGCGGCCGGGGCGCGCTTGGCCGGCACGCGCACGAGCTTGCGCAGCAGCGCGGGGACCAGCCCCGAGCCCGCCTGGGCGCGCAGCGCGCCCATGTCGAGGTGCACCGGCGCGACCTGCGCCGCGGCCACGGCGCGCGCGGCGTCGAACAGCGCCAGGCCCTCGGCGGCCTCGAGCGGCACGAGCCCGAGCCGCCGCACGCGCGCCTGGTCGGCCTCGCCGAGCGCGCCCGCCATGCCCGCCGCCCACGGGCCCCAGGCGAGCGACACCGCGCGCCCGCCGGCGGCGCGGCGCACCTGCGCGAGCGCGTCGAGCGTGGCGTTCGCCGCGGCGTAGTTGCCCTGGCCGGGCGCGCCGACTGTCGCTGCCACCGACGAGAACAGGATCAGCTCGGCGTCCGGCGCGAGCTCGTGCAGGTGGCGGGCGGCCACGGCCTTCGGACCCATCACGCGGTCGAGGCGCTCGGCGTCGAGCGACTCGATCACGCCGTCGTCGAGCACGCCCGCGGCGTGGACGATCGCCGCCGGCTCGTGCTCGGCGATCAGCGCGGCGAGCGCGTCGCGGTCGGACACGTCGCAGGCCGCGATCGTCACGTCGGCGTCGAGCGCCTCCAGCTCGTCCGCGCCATCGGCCCCCGGCCCGCGCCGGCTCACCAGCACGAGCCGACGCACGCCGTGCTCCTCCACGAGATGCCGCGCGAACAGCGCGCCCAGCCCGCCGGTGCCGCCGGTGATGAGCACGGTCCCGCCGGGATCGAGCGGCGGCGCCTCGTCGGCGGGCGCGGGCGCGCGCACGAGCCGCGGCGCGTGGAGCTCTCCGTCGCGCAGCGCAAGCTGGGGCTCCTCGTCGATCGGGGCGGCGAGGAGCGGGTCGAGCGAGTCGCCGCGCACGTCGGCGATCGCGAAGCGGCCGGGGTTCTCCGACTGCGCGCTGCGCAGGAGGCCCCAGATCGGGGCGGCTTCGAGGTCCGGCACCTCGCCGTCGCCGACCGCCACCGCGCCGCGCGTGACGAACACGAGGCGGGCGTCCGGCGGCGCTTCGCCGGCGAGGCGCTCCTGGACCACGCTCAGCGCCTCGTGCAGCGTCGAGAGCTCGACCAGCTCGACCTGCCGCGGCGTGCCGTTCGTCGACGCCGGCTGCACCTCCGTCCACTCGACCGTGAAGAGCGAGTCGTTCCCGGCGCCGCGCGACGCGGCGAGCTGACCCGCGTCCACCGCGCGCCCGGCCAGCGCGTCGACGGTCGCGACCGGCGCGCCGCTCGGGTCGTGCATCGTCACGCTCACGCCGCCCTCCGCGGGGGCGACGCTCACGCGCAGCGCCGCCGCCCCGCGCGCGTGGAGCGCCACGCCGGTCCAGGCGAACGGCAGGCGGACCTCGTCCGGCCCGTCCAGGAACAGGGTGTGGAGGGCCGCGTCGAACAGCGCCGGGTGGATCGCGAACCGCTCGGCGTCGCCGGCCTGCTCCTCCGCGAGCGCGACCTCCGCGAACAGCTCGTCACCGCGCCGCCAGGCCGCCTGCAGACCCTGGAACGCGGGGCCGTAGCCCATGCCGGCCTCGGCCAGGCGGTCGTAGAGCGTGTCGGCGTCCACGGGCTCGGCTCCCTCGGGCGGCCAGGCGCCGAGCGCGGCCGCCGGCTCCGGCTCGCCCGCCACCACCCCCGCCGCGTGGCGCACCCACTCCTCGCCGGTGCGCGAGTGGATCTCCACCGGCCGGCGGTCGTCGTCGTCCGCCGCCCCGACCGTCACCTGCACGTGCGCCGAGCCGTCCTCCGGCAGCACGAGGGGCGCCTCGATGGTGAGCTCCTCGATCGCGTCCCCGCCGGCCGCGAGCGCGAGCTCCACGAAGGCGGTCCCCGGCAGCAGCACCGTGTCGAGCACGGCGTGGTCGCGCAGCCACTGGTCGGTGCCGAGGGACAGGTCGGTCGTCAGGACGGCGCCGCCGTTCGCAAGCCGCACGAGATCGCGGCGGTTGCCCGGCTCGAGCCAGAAGCGGCGGCGCTGGAACGGGTACTTGGGCAGGTCCACGATCCGCCCCTCGAGCCGCCAGTCCACCTCGGCCCCGCTGGTCCAGGCGCTCGCGAGCATCTGCGGAAAGCGCGACCGTCCCTTGCGCATCGACGGCACTCCGCCCGCGAGCGCCGACAGGACGCCGTCCGGTCCGAGCTCGAGCAGGCGCGCGCCCTCGACCTTCGCCACCCGCTCGGCGAAGCGCACGGGCTCGCGCACGTGCCGGACCCAGTGCTCGGCGTCCCAGCCGCCGACCAGGTCGATCTGCGGCTCGCTGTACGTCAGCGACTCCGCCACGGAGCGGAACTCGTCGAGCATCGGGTCCATGCGGTGCGAGTGGAAGGCGTGGGAGACGCGCAGGCGCGTGGTCCTCCACGGCACCTCGAACGGCACGTCGTCGCCCGCTACGACCACCGACCGCTCGGCGTTCACGGCGGCGATCTCGAGCCCCTCGGGCAGGACCTCCAGGACCTCCTCCTCGGAAGCCTGGACCGCGATCATCACGCCGCCCTCCGGAAGCTCGCCCATGAGGCGGCCGCGAGCCGACACGAGCTTGGCGGCGTCCTCGAGCGACAGCACGCCGGCGCAGTGGGCCGCGGCGAGGTCGCCGATCGAATGGCCGATCAGGTGGTCCGGCTTGAGCCCGTGCCACTCGGCGAGCCGGAACAGGGCCACCTCGAGCGCGAACAGCGAGGTCTGCGTGTACTGCGTCCGCTGGAGCAGCTCCTCGTCGTCGAACACGGAGCGGTCGAGCTGCAGGGCCTCCAGCGCCTCGTCGAACGCCTCTGCGAACACCGGCGAGGTCTCGTAGAGGTCGCTGCCCATGCCCGCGCGCTGCGCGCCCTGGCCGGTGAACAGGAAGACGGTCTTGCGGTCCTCGGCGCGGCCGCGGATCACGTCGCTCCCGATGCGAACCGCGCGGTGCTCCAGCTGCGCGCGCTGCGCGAGCGTGTACGCGGCCTCCGGGCCGAGATCCCATTCGAGCTGCGCGTCGAGCGCCGCTTCCGTCTTGGCGGAGAACACGAGCGGGGCCTCGGCCGGGGTCTCGACGGCGGGCTCCTCCAGTCCCTCCTCGAGGATCACGTGCGCGTTCGTGCCGCTCACGCCGAACGACGACACCCCCGCACGGCGCGGACCCGACCACTCGCGCGGCTCCGTCAGCAGCTCCACGTTCCGCCACTGGACGTGCGGGCTGGGCTCGTCCACGTGCAGCGTCTTCGGCAGCACGCCGTGGCGCATCGCCATGACCATCTTGATCACGCCCGCCACGCCGGCGGCGGCCACGCTGTGGCCGATGTTCGACTTGATCGTCCCGAGCCAGAGCGGGTCGCCCGTGCGCTCCTCCCCGTAGGTCGCGATCAGCGCCTGCGCCTCGATCGGATCGCCGAGCGTGGTCCCGGTGCCGTGCGCCTCGACCGCGCTCACGTCGCCCGGCTCGAGGCCGGCGGCGGCGAGCGCCTCGCGGATCACCCGCTCCTGCGACGGCCCGTTCGGCGCCGTGAGCCCGTTGCTCGCCCCGTCCTGGTTCACGGCGCTGCCGCGCACCACGCCGAGCACGCGGTGACCGAGCCGTCGCGCGTCGGAGAGCCGCTCCATCACGAGCACGCCCGCGCCCTCGGACCAGATCGTGCCGTCGGCCGCCGCCGAGAACGACTTGCAGCGGCCGTCGCGCGCGAGACCGCGCTGGCGGCTGAAGTCCACGAACAGCGCCGGGGTGTCCATCACCGTCACGCCGCACGCGACCGCCATCGAGCACTCCCCCTGGCGCAGCGACTGCGACGCCATGTGGATCGCGACCAGCGACGACGAGCACGCGGTGTCGACCGTCACGGCCGGTCCCTCGAGCCCGAACGCGTAGGCCACCCGGCCCGAGACGACGCTGGTCGTGCTTCCCGTCAGCCGGAAGCCCTCGAGCTCGCCGGGAACCGTGCGCGCGTAGTCGGACGCGCTGCCGCCCGCGAACACGCCCGTCGCGGTGCCGCGCACCGTCGCCGGGTCGATGCCGGCGTCCTCGAACGCCTCCCACGTCGCCTCGAGCAGCAGCCGCTGCTGCGGGTCCATCGCGGTCGCCTCGCGCGGCGCGATGCCGAAGAACTCGGCGTCGAAGTCGGGCGCGTCGTGCACGAAGCCGCCCTGGTCCACGTAGCTCGTGCTCGGATGGTCGGGGTCCGGGTGGAAGAACCCGTCGAGCTCCCAGCCGCGGTCGGTGGGGAAGCCGGTGATCGCGTCGGTCCCGTTCGCGACCAGCTCCCAGAGATCGTCCGGCGAGTGCACGCCGCCGGGGTAGCGGCAGGCCATGCCGACGATCGCGAGCGGCTCGTCGGTGCGCTTGCGAGCGCGCGTGCGGCGGGCGGAGGCGCGGCGGTCGGGCTCGACCTGGGCGCGCAGGAAGCGCGCCACGGCGGCGGGCGTCGGGTGGTCGAACACGAGCGTGGACGGCAGCCGCAGCCCCGTCGCCTGGTCGAGCCGGTTGCGCAGCTCGACCGCGCTGAGCGAGTCGAAGCCCATCTCCTTGAACGCCTGCTCAGGGGCGACCGCGTCGGCCGACGCGTGGCCGAGCACCGACGCGACCTGCCCGCGCACCAGCTCGAGCGCCACGCCGTCGCGCTCCACCTCCGGGGCCTCGCCGAGTCGCCGTGCGAGCGATCCGCCCCCGCCGCCGCGCTCCTGCGGGCGCGCCGTCACCGGGACGATCTCGCGCAGGATCGGCGGGACCGCCGCCGTGCGCGCCCTCGCCCGCAGCGCGTGCATGTCGAGCCGGGCCGGCACGAGCAGCGGCTCGCCGGCGCCGAGCGCGCGGTCGAGCAGCGCGAGCGCCTCCTCGGCCGGCAGCGGCGCGATGCCCAGCCGCGCGATCCGCTCGGCGCCCTGCTCGCCCAGGCGCGCGGTCATCCCGCTCCTCTGCGCCCACGCGCCCCAGGCGAGCGACGTCGCGGGGAGCCCGTCGGCCGCGCGCCGCAGCGCGAGCGCGTCGAGGAACGCGTTCGCGGCCGCGTAGTTGCCCTGTCCGGCGTTGCCGAGCGTGGAGGCGGCGGACGAGAACATCACGAAGGCTCTGAGGTCGCTGTCGCGCGTGAGCTCGTGGAGGAGGAGCGCTGCATCGGCCTTGGGGCGCATCACCGTCTCGACGTGCCGCGCGTCGAGCGACTCGATCACGCCGTCGTCCAGAACGCCGGCCGCATGGATGATCGCCCGCAGGGGACGGTCGGCGGGGATTGCGCCGAGCAGCTCCTGCAGCGCCTCGCGGTCCGCGACGTCGCAGGCGGCCAGCACCGGCTCCGCGCCCAGCTCGCGCAGGCCGGCCTCGAGCTCGGCGGCGCCGTCGGCGTCCGGGCCGCGCCGGCTCACGAGCAGCAGGTGCCGCGCACCGCGCTCGGACGCCAGGTGCCGCGCGACGGTCGCGCCGATCCCCGCGGTCCCGCCCGTGACGAGGACGGTGCCGTCCAGCCGCGGCGGTGCTCCCCCCGCCCTGAGGCGCGCGCGCGTGAGACGCGGGACGCGGGCGGTCCCGTCGCGCAGCGCCACCTGAGCCTCGCCGGCCGCGAGGGCGGTGCCGACCGCCGCCCACGAGGCGGCGCTGCCGTCCAGGTCGATCGCCTGGAAGCGCCCGGGGTCCTCGGACTCCGCGCTGCGGAGCAGGCCCCATACGGACGCGGCCGCGAGCTCGGGCGGATCGCCCGCGGCGTCGCGCGTGAGGAGCACCAGCCGCGACTCGTTCCAGCGCTCGTCGCCGAGCCAGAGCTGGAGCAGGTCGAGTGTGCGGCGAACCGCGTCGCGCGCCTGAGCGGCCGCCGTGTCGCCCGAGCCGGACGGCGCCGCGATCACGACGGCGCCCGGGGCGTCGCCGCCGTCGTCGATGGCGCGCGCCAGCGAGGCGAGGTCGGGGTGGCGCTCCCCGTCGAGGTCGAGCTCGGCGGGCGGGTCGATCAGGACCACCCCGCTGGGCGCGTGCTCGCCGGGCTTCGCGTCGACCCATTCGATCCGGTACAGCGACCGCTCCCCGGCGGTCAGCGCGTCCTCGATCTGCTTGGTGTCGACCGTCCGCGCCAGCAGCGACTCGACCGACACGACGGGCGCGCCGCTCTCGTCGATCGCGGTGAGGTGGAGGGCGTCGCCACCCGCGGCGACCGCGCGCACGCGCAGCGACGAGGCGCCGTTCGCGTGACGGCGCACGCCGCTCCAGCGGAACATCAGCTTGCCCTGGCCCGGCCCGACCGGGTCGCCCATGCCGATGGTGGCGAGGCCGGCATGGAGGGCGGTGTCGAGGAGCGCGGGGTGGAGGCCGTAGCGGGCGGCCTCAGGCGAGCGCTCCTCGTCGAACGCGACCTCGGCGAAGATCTCGTCGCCGCGGCGCCAGGCGCCGCGCAGCCCGTGGAACGCCGGGCCGTAGTCGAAGCCCACGTGCGTCAGCGGTCCGTAGATCGCGTCGTGCTCGATCGGCTCGGCGCCCTCCGGCGGCCACGCCTCGGCGGCGAGCTGCTCGGCCTCCTCGGGCGGCGCGCCGGCGGGGGCGAGGACCCCGCTCGCGTTGCGGGTCCAGTCGTCGTCCTCCGGCATCGCGGTCGTGCCCGCCAGGCGCGAGTGGATCGTGAAGGCGTGGCGGCCGGCGTCGTCGCAGTCCTCGACCGCCACCTGCACCTCGACCGTGCCGCGCTCCGGCAGCAGCAGCGGCGCCTCGAGCGTCAGCTCGTCCACCGTGCCGCAGCCGATCTCGGCGCCGGCCCGCAGCAGCAGCTCGACCAGCGTCGTGCTCGGCAGGACCACGCGCCCGAACGCGACGTGATCGCCGATCCACGGCTGGGCCTGGAGCGAGAGCCGCGCCGTGAAGAGCCACTCGTCCTCGCCCGCGAGCGGGATCGCGGCATCCAGCAGCGGGTGGCCGGAGCCGCTCTCGTGGCTGGGCTCGACCCAGTAGCGCCTGCGCTCGAACGGGTAGGTCGGGAGGTCGACGATCGCGCCGCTCAGGCGCCAGTCCACCTCAGCGCCGGTCGTCCAGGCGCTGGCGAGCATCTGCGGGAAGCGCGAACGTCCCTTGCGCATCGACGGCACACCGCCGGCCAGGGCCGAGAGCACGCCGTCCGGCCCGAGCTCGAGGAGTCGCGCCCCCTCGACCTCCTTGACCCGGTCGGCGAACCGGACTGGCTCGCGCACGTGCCGGACCCAGTGGTCGGCGTCCCAGCCGCCCACGAGGTCGATCTGCGGCTCGCTGTACGTGAGGCTCTCGGCCACCTCGCGGAAGGCGTCGAGCATCGGGTCCATGTGGTGCGAGTGGAAGGCGTGGCTGACCCGCAGGCGCGTGGTCTTCCACGGCACCTCGAACGGCACGTCGTCTCCGGCCACGACCACCGACCGCTCCGCGTTGACGGCCGCGATCTCGAGCCCCTCCGGAAGCACTTCGAGGACCTCTTCCTCCGTGGCCTGCACCGCGATCATCACGCCGCCCTGCGGGAGCTCGCCCATCAGGCGGCCGCGGGCGGAGACGAGCTTCGCCGCGTCCTCGAGCGAGAGCACGCCGGCGCAGTGCGCGGCGGCCAGATCGCCGATCGAGTGGCCGATCAGGTGGTCGGCCTTCAGACCGTGCCACTCGGCGAGGCGGAACAGGGCGACCTCCACCGCGAAGAGCGAGGTCTGCGTGTACTGGGTCTGCTGGAGCAGCTCCTCGTCGTCGAAGACCTTCCGATCGAGGCCGAGCGCCTCCAGCG
>DASVVS010000081.1:0-8670 GCA_036386455.1 Thermoleophilaceae bacterium | reverse complement strand
AGCGCGGCGTGCGCGGCCCGCGACGGGTCGAGCGTGCGGACGAACTCCGGGTAGGACAGCGCCGCCGGCCAGTCGACGCCGAGCGCGGCGGCCTGGCGGCGCAGCCGCTCGAGGGCCTTGGGCTCGGGCGGCGGCTGGGTGCGCAGGATGCCGGCGCCGCCGCGCAGCATCAGCTCCGCGGCGGCCATCCCGGTCAGCAGGGACACCTGCGCGTTCCAGTCCTCGCTCGGCAGCGGAGCTCGGTAGCGCACCGTCCAGGAGCCGCCCTCCTCGGCGACCTCCTGCTCCGGGATCGCCAGCCGCACGCCGCCGCGCTCCCGCTCGATCGCGAGGCGCCGCTCGCCGACCTCGCGCAGGAGCGGCTCGAGCCCGGCCGGCACGTCGTCGTAGGTGTGCTGCGCGGCGCTGCGGACCGTCGCGCGCCGGACGTCCGTCGCCGCGAGGCGGCCGCGCGAGTCCAGGTCGAGGGTCCAGAGCACTGCCGGGCGCCACTCGCCGGGGAGGAGGCTCGCCGCGCCCTCGGAGAGGACTGGCGGGTGCAGCGGCACCTTGCGGTCGGGGGCGTACACGGTCACGGCGCGGGCGTGCACATCGCGGTCGAGCGCGCCGCCGGGCTCGACGAAGTGGCCCACGTCGGCGATCGCGTAGCTGACGCGATGGCCGTCGCCGCGGCGCTCGATGTGGAGCGCCTGGTCGAGGTCGCGCGAGCCGGGCGGGTCAACCGTCACGAAGGGCAGCTCCGTGCGCGGCGCCCGCGGCTCGCGTGCCGCGGCGGCTTCCGCCTCGGCCTGGGCCTCGGGCGTGAACCCCTCCGGCACCCCGGCCTCGCGGCGGATGGCGTCGAAGGCGATCGGAGCGGCGTCGAGCGGCGCTACGCGGACGCGGCGGCGAGGCATCGGCGCAGGCTAGCCGCGCCAACGCCGAGCCGCTCGGGTTCGGCCCTCGCCGGCCGGGTACCGAGAGAGCATGTCCCTCTTTACGAAAGCAGCCAAGTTCGCCAAGAGCCCACAGGGCAAGAAGGCGATGGAGAAGGCGAAGGACTTCGCCAACAAGCCGGAGACCAAGGAGAAGATCGAGCAGGCGCGCGAGAAGCTCTCCGGCAAGGACAAGCAGGAGGCGCCGGCCGGCTCCGCCAAGCAGGCGCCCCCCGGCTCCGGCGGCGCGCCGGGCACCGAGGCCGCCGGCCCCGGCTCCGAGCCGACGGCGCCCGCCGAGGGCGGCACGCCTCCGGTGAACGCCGGGGCCGGGCAGGCGACCGGCGAGCAGCCCGCTCAGGGCAACGCGCCGCAGGGCCCGCAGTCTCCCGCCACCTAGGCGCACCGAGACACCGCGGTCACTTGCTTGGCTCCTGGCCAAGTAAGTGACACCCGTGGCGGCCGCCGGTAGCGTGCCCGCGCAGGCGAGCTAGCGGAGGGAGGCCCCATGGCCGAGCGGTGGTTCAGCGACGAGGAGCTGCGCGAGATGTCGCGGCCGACGATGGACCGGGCGATCGAGGCGCTCGACCGCGGCGACGTGGCCGAGGCGCGCGCTCTCTGCGAGGCCATGAAGCACGAGTGGCGCTACCTGCACGACCTGATGGTCGAGGGCATCGGCGGCCTGATCAGCTTCGTGCAGGAGCGCTTCGGCGAGGGCGCGGTGGCCGAGGCGTGGGAGTCCGGCCAGGGCCGCGGCTGGCGGCGCGACGTGGAGACGATCGCGAGCCGGGACCGCCGCGACATCGTCCACGCGCTCGCCGCCACCTGGCGCGCGCATTCCACGAGCGGAAAGGGGCCGCACCCCGGGGCCTTCACGATCGAGGAGGACGACGAGAAGTTCACCTTCCGGATGAACCCGTGCGGCAGCGGCCAGCGACTGGTGCGCAACGGCCGCTACGAGGGCCCGAACGCCCTCGGCGTCACGCGCGAGGCGCACAGCTGGAGCTACGGCCGCAAGGGCTTCCCGCTCTACTGCACGCACTGCTCGTTCATGAACGAGTCGCTGCCGATCAAGTGGATCGGCTACCCGCTCTACCCGAGCGACCCGCCCGACGACTTCCACCGCGATCCCTGCACCTGGTACTGGTACAAGGACCCGGCCGACATCCCGGCGCGGCACTGGGAGCGTCATGGAATGGCGAAGGGGTAGCCTGCCGCCCCATGGACTTCTCACCCTCACAGCGCGTCGAGGAGCTCAAGGCTCGGATCGACGCCTTCCTCGAAGAGCACTACTACCCGCACGAGCTGGCGATCTTCAACGAGCTCGACGAGGAGGTCGGGCCGGGCGTGCCGTATCCGAAGCGCCTGGCCGAGCTGCGCGAGAGGGCCAAGGCCGAGGGCCTTTGGAACCTGTTCCTCCCCGACGAGGAGCACGGCCCGGGGCTGACCAACTGGGAGTACGGGATGATCTGCGAGACGATGGGGCGCAGCCCGATCGCCCCGATGGTCTTCAACTGCTCGGCGCCGGACACCGGCAACGCCGAGATCCTCGTGGACCACGGCACGCCCGAGCAGAAGCAGCGCTGGCTCGAGCCGCTGCTCGAGGGCACGATCCGCTCCTGCTTCTCGATGACCGAGCCCGACACGGCCGGCTCCGACCCGACCGGCCTGGCCGGCAGCGCCGTGCTCGACGGCGACGAGTGGGTCATCGACGCGCACAAGTGGTTCACCTCGGGCGCGGTGGGCGCCGAGGTGGCGATCGCGATGGTGGTGACCGACCCCGACGCGGCCCCGCACAAGCGCGCGAGCATGATCCTCGTGCCGACCGACGCGCCCGGCTTCAACCTCGTCCGCCCGGTCAGCGTGATGGGCCACTCGGGCGGTCCCGGCCACTGCGAGATCCGCTACGAGAGCTGCCGCGTGCCCAAGGACAACCTCCTCGGCGAGCGCGGCGCCGGCTTCAAGATCGCGCAGGACCGCCTCGGCCCGGGCCGCATCCACCACTGCATGCGGGCGATCGGCGCGGCCGAGCGGGCGCACGAGATGATGTGCCGCCGCGCGACCGAGCGGCACGCGTTCGGCGGCCCGCTGGCCGAGAAGCAGTTCGTGCAGGACTTCATCGCCAAGTCGCGCATCGAGATCGACGGCGCGCGCCTGATGGTCCTGAACGCCGCCTGGCAGATGGACGAGCTCGGCAAGCGCGAGGCGCGCCAGGCGATCTCGATGACGAAGGTCGTGGCCGCCAACGTGGTCATGGACGTGCTCGACCGCGCCATCCAGGTGCACGGCGCGCTCGGCGTCTCCGACGACACCCCGCTCGCGGCGATGTGGCGCGGCCTGCGCATGCTCCGCCTGGCCGACGGCCCGGACGAGGTGCACAAGATGGTCATCGCGCTGCGCGAGCTCAACAGGTACCGCCAGCAGGAGCCGAGCGGCGGAGGCAACGGTCTCGCACCGGCGGCCCCGCAACCGCCGGCCGGCGTCGGCTCGGGAGCGTCCTGATGCTCGACGCGACGCTCACCCGCAACAACGACACGGCGCTGACCGACGAGCAGCAGGACTTCGTCCGCTCGGTCCGCGACTTCTGCGAGCGCGAGTTCACCAAGGACAAGCTCGAGCAGCTCACCGACGGCTACAAGGACATCCACAACGAGGACGTGGCCAGGCGGATGGCGGAGCTCGGCTGGTTCGGGCTCACGATCGACGAGGAGTACGGCGGCTCCGGCGGCACGTTCTTCGACGCCGCGCTGTTCCTCGAGGAGACCGCTCGCGGCCGCGCGCCGATCGCCGGCTACCCGGTCACCCTGATCGTGGTGGGGGCGCTCAACCGCTTCGGCACCGAGGAGCAGAAGCGCGACCTGCTCGGCCGCGTGGCGGCCGGCGGCGACCTGGCGATCGCCATGTCGGAGCCCGAGTCCGGGTCGGACGTCGCGTCGCTCAAGTGCAAGGCCCGCCGCGAGGACGGCGAGTGGGTCCTGAGCGGCTCGAAGATGTGGTGCTCCTACGCGCACAAGGCGAGCCATACGCTGATCGTCTGCCGGACGAGCGAGGGATCGAACCAGCACGAGGGCCTGTCGATGATCTTCGTGCCGCGCGACGCCGAGGGCTTCACGATCACGCCGATCCCGACGCTGGGCGGCGAGGAGACCAACGAGCTCTACCTCGACGACGTGCGCGTTCCCGAGGAGAACCTGCTCGGCACGGAGGGCAACGGCTGGACCCAGCTCATGGCCGGCCTCAACAACGAGCGCGTGATCCTCGGGGCGGGCGCGCTCGGCCTGGCGCAGCGGTCGTTCGACGACGCGCTCGCGTACGCGAAGGAGCGCAAGCAGTTCGGCCGGCCGATCGGCGGCTTCCAGGCGATCCAGCACAAGTTCGCCGACATGGCCACCGACCTCGCGCAGGCGCGCCTGCTCGTGCGCTGGGTCGCGCGGCTCACCGACGAGGACTCGGGCCGGATGCTGCCCCAGGAGGCGTCGATGGTGAAGCTCGCCTGCACCGAGCTGGCCAAGCGCTGCGCGCTCGAGGGCATGCAGATCATGGGCGGGTACGGGTACGCCACCGAGTACCCGATGGAGCGCTACCTGCGCGCCGCAGTCGTGACGACGATCTACGGCGGCACGTCGGAGATCCAGAAGAACATCATCGCCAAGACGCTGGGCCTGTAAGAGCGCGCACCGGCCGTGTAGCCGAATGCGCAAATGACGCTTATCCTTTAGAGGGATTGACTCGTTGGGGGGCGGGCTAGAGGCGCGCTCCCAAGATGCCGATCTAGGTTGTGAATGGCCCGGTTTGAGTTCGGCGGGAGGTTGAGCAGGCACGCGGCGGCGGTGACCGCCGGCGCAGCCCTGCTCGCGTTCGCGCCCGCGGCCGCGCCCGGCGCCCAGCTCGTCCCGCAGGTGCAGCAGGTGCAGGCACCGCTCCCGGACACGCCGGTCTCCGGCCCGGTCCAGACCGTGATCGACCAGGCCACCGGCCAGACGAACGAGATCGGCAACCAGGTCAACAACGCCGTCACCCCAGACAGCGGCGGCGATCCGGGCAGTGGCGGCGGCCCGAGCGGCGACGGCGGCGGCGGGGGCAACGGCGGCGGCGGTGGCGGTGGTGGCAACACCCCGAACGGCAACGGCGGCGGCGGTGGCGGCGGCTCGAACGGCGGCACCGGCGACGGCGGCGGATCGGACTCCGGCGGCACCACGGCGGCCACCCGGCGCGCCGAGCGCCGTGCCGACACGCGCCGCGAGCGCCGGCGCGAGGCCGCGGCCGAGCGGCGTGCGGACCGCCGCGAGCGCGCCGAGCGCCGCGACCGCGGCACCGGCGACGACGGCGGCAACGCCCGCGAGGACGGCACGCCCGGTCCGCTGCGGCCGATCCGCGACGTGGTCGAGGTCATCCCGGTCCCCATGTGGATCGCACTCGCCCTGCTGGCCCTGCTGGCGGGCGCCTTCTTCATCCGGTCGTTCTTCGCGAGCCGCCGGGCCCGGCACCTGGAGGAGCAGCGCGCGGAGCTGCTCGACGACGTCGGCCTGCTGCAGAAGGCGCTGCTACCGGACGTGCCGCGGCGCATCGGCTCGCTCGAGGCCTCCGTGGCCTACCGGCCGGCCGAGGGCCCGGCCGCGGGCGGCGACTTCTACGACGTGTTCGAGATGGAGGCCGACCGCGTCGGGATCATCGTCGGCGACGTCTGCGGCCACGGCCGCCAGGCCCTCGCCGTCACGGCGCTGATGCGCTACACGCTGCGCGCCTACCTCAACGCGGGCGGCGAGCCGCGCACCGCGCTCCAGATCGCGGCCCGCGCGCTCGAGAACGAGCAGCACGCCGAGCTGACCACCGTCGTGCTGTCGGTCTACGACCGGAAGGCAGGCACGCTCACCTACGCCTGCGCCGGCCACGAGCCGCCGATCCTCGTCGGCCCGGGCGCGCACAAGCCCGTCACGATCGGCTCCTCGCCGCCGGTCGGCGCCGGGTTGCCGACGGGCCTGCGCCAGACCACCGTCTCGCTCCCGCCGGGCGCGCTGGCCTGCTTCTTCACCGACGGCCTGGTGGAGGCCCGCCTGCACGACGACGGCCTGCTCGGCCGCGACCGCCTCTGCTCGATCGTCGAGGACCTCGGCGGCGAGGCGACCGCCGACCGGCTCCTGGCGCAGATCGCCGAGACCGCCGAGCGCTCTCCCGACGACATGGCGGCGTGCATCGTGCGCGCCGGGCACGACGCGAGCAGCTCGGGCGACGTCCGCATCGAGGAGCTGGAGCTCGACGAGACCCCGACGGGCGAGGAGCGCGCACGCGGCTTCCTCGACGCCTGCGGCGTTCCCCCGAAGCAGATCGAGACGGTGCTGAAGACCGCCGCGGGGGCGAGCGCGGAGTTCGGCGGCGCGCTGCTGCGCGTCCGGCTCGCGGAGGGCGGCAGCGGCGGCGTGAAGGTCGTGCCGCTCGAGCTGCGCTCGCTGGGCGCGTCGATGAACGGCGACGGCCCGCAGGCCGCCATTCCGGCCGCGCCGCCGATCTCGGCCTAGCGGCGCGAACGCGCCCGGATCGGCGACCGAACGCGCCGCCTTTCCCCGCAAAAGCGCGCATTCGCGTCCGAACCCGAACCTGCGCTTGCACCGGGATTGCGGCAACCACCCCCCCTGGGTTACCTTGAAACCCGACAAGGAGGCTCATTTGAGGAAGCTATTGATCGCCGTCGTGCTTGCCGTGGTCGCCATGTTCGCCTTTACGAGCGTGGCATCGGCGCACACCCTGAGGTACCCGACAGCCAAGAAGCTGGCCGTCAAGCTCGCGAAGCAGCAGGAGCAGAAGGACCCCGTCGAGAGTTGGCGGATCTTCGGCGCCGAGCGCACGAGCGACCACGAGATCGTCTGGGTCTACAACGTGGACTACACCGACGGGTCGCTCTGCGACGCGGAGCTCGTGGTCCGGTACACGACCAAGTCGAACGGCAAGCCGGTAATCAGGGCGTTCTTCAGGGACGTCCACTGCGAGCGATAGCCCCGGCAGGGGATCAGGCGGCCCGCAGCTCGTCGAGCCGCGCCCGCCACTGACGCTCCACCTCGGCCGCCGAGCGGCCGAACGCGGATTCGATGGCCGTCGCGCCCCCGCCGTCAGGGGGGCGGGCGGCCATCTCCACGCAGGCGGCCATTCCGGCCTGCTCCTCGAGCAGCGCGAACACCGTGCCGCCGAGCAGCACGGCATCGCTCGCCGTGGGCGGGAAGCCGGGCCGCCCGCCCTCGCGCAGGCGCCTCGCGATGGCCGGGCGCAGGTGCTCGGTCTGACCGGCCAGATGGGTTGCGGCGCCCTCGCACAGCCACGCCCAGCGCAGGTAGCGCGAGAACGTGCGCGGCGTGAACGGCGGCGGCAGTGCCGGGTTGTTCGCGCCGATCACGAGGTGGGCGTACTCGTGGCGCGGGGTGAGCAGCAGCGCCTCGCGCGACCCGGCTACCGCCGACGCTCGCTCCTCGAGCGCGCCCGGCGCGAGCACGTGGATCTCGCCCTTCGAGAACCAGCCCGCCATGTAGCGGCGCGCCGCGGGGGCCGCGGCCATGCGCGCGAGCGGCAGCCACGGGTGCGCGAGCGACAGCGCCATGGGCGTCGGGTGCATCACCACGGCCACCTCGCCGGGCGTGGTCCTGAAGCGCTCCTCCAGCCGGATCCGCAGGCGCTCGAGGTCCGCGAGGATGTCGGCGGCCGCGTCGGCGTCGCGCTCCTCGTGGCGCGCGCTGAACGACGGCGAGTGCGACTCGACCCAGGCCAAGGTGGGTACTTTGGCCTATATGAAGCGGGGGCTTCTCC
Source organism: Thermoleophilaceae bacterium (assembly GCA_036386455.1). Taxonomy (GTDB): domain Bacteria; phylum Actinomycetota; class Thermoleophilia; order Solirubrobacterales; family Thermoleophilaceae; genus AC-37. Next base: position 964 of record DASVVS010000081.1, on the reverse strand, counting down.
CGGTCGTGCTCGTCCTGCTCGCGGCAGCGGTCGCGGTGCCGGTGCGGGCCGCGGTCGACGACGACAAGCCGAGGGTCGTCGCGGAGGCGCGCGAGTTCCGCGACTACCGCCTGTTCTGGCTCGGCGAGCGCTTCCGCTCGCACGATCTGACGTACGCGTCGCGGGAGGGCCGGAAGGGCCAGTCGACGTTCACGTTCATCTACGGCGACTGCGAGGCGGAGTCCGACAGCGGCTGCGCGCCGCCGTACCAGATCCAGAACTACCACGCGTGCGCGCGCAACCTCGGCGACTACGGGGCGGGCATCCACCCGATGCGCCGCAAGCCGATCCGCGGAGCGGCCGTGTACGAGTTCGGCGACGGCAACAACTTCGACCGGATCGAGGTCTACACCGGGCGCACGATGCTCGCGATCTCGGCGCCGACCTTCGCGAAGGCCCGGCGCGTGGTGCGCCGGCTCGAGCGGATCAACGGAGAGCTCGGTCCGGACGACCCGCTCGGGCCGCCCGCCAGGGGCGCCGTGCGCGGCAAGCTGCGCTGCCCGTAGCCCGTCCGACGCGGGCTGGCGGAGCACTGGCTGCGGCGCGGGCGCGAGCGGCTCGCCGCCCGGCGGGCGTCACGTAGGGTCGACCGGGCGTGACGCGCCGGGAGTTCGCCGACCTCGTCGAGAGGACCAGGGCCGAGCGGCCGCGGTGGTTCGACCCCGAGCGGCCGGACGCGCTCGCCGACGCGGCCGCCGTCGAGGCGGTCGAGCGCGCGCTCGGCGTGCGCCTCCCGCCCGACTACGTCTGGTTCCTGTCGGAGTACGGAGGGGGCGACTTCGTCTTCGCCTCGATCTACTCGGCGGACGCCGGGAGCGATCTGTACCTGCCCCGCAACCAGGGGCCGCCGCCGCTCCCGCCCGGCCACGTCGCGTTCTCCGACGACGGCTGCGGCGACCTCTGCCTCTTCCCCGTGCGCGACGGC
>DASVVS010000080.1:0-18902 GCA_036386455.1 Thermoleophilaceae bacterium | reverse complement strand
CCCTCCTCCTCTGCTCGGGTTCCTGGCTCCGCGCTACCCCGGGGGCGGTAGCGGAACCGAGATCGCCACCCAGTGGCGCGTGGCCGCGCAGTGCGGCGCGGAGGTGGCGCGCGGGCCGCTAGGCGGCGGACTCGGGCGCGGAGGTGGCGCGCGGGCCGCTAGGCGGCGGACTCGGGCGCGGAGGTGGCGCCCGGCTGGGCGTCGGCGTCGGGCTGGGGGTCGCCGTTGGGCTGGGCGTCGGCGTCGGGCTGGGCGTCGCCGCCCCCCGGGGCGTCGTCCGGCTGAGCGTCGCCCCCCTGCGGGGCGTCGCCGGCCGCGGCTGCCTCGACCGCTTCGTCCTCGCCCTCCGCGACGTCGTCCTCGCCCTCGTGGGCGTCGCCCTCGCCCCCCGCGGCCTCGGCGGCCTCGCGCCGCAGCCGCACCTCGCGGCGCTCGCGCTTGGCGGGCCGCGGCTCGGTCGTCTCCTGGTGATGACCACCGCCGCCGCCCTCCTCCTCCGCCCTCGCGGGCGCGAGCACCATCGTCATGTTGCGCCCGTCGAGGTTGGGCCGCTGCTCGATGATCCCGAGCTCGCCGACGTCCTCGGCCAGGCGCATCAGCAGCGCCTCGCCGCGCTCGGGGTGGGTCGTCTCGCGGCCGCGGAACATGATCGTGATCTTCACGCGGTCGGCGTGCTTGAGGAAGCGGACCACGTGGCCCTTCTTCGTCTCGTAGTCGTTGTTCGCGATCTTCGGGCGCAGCTTGATCTCGCGCACCGTGACCTGCTTCTGGTGCCGGCGCGCGGCCTTGGCCTTCTGCTCCTGCTCGTACTTGTACTTCGAGTAGTCGAGCGCCCGCACCACCGGCGGCCGCGCCTCGGCGGCGACCTCCACGAGGTCGAGGTCGCGCTCCTGCGCGTACTTGAGGGCCTGATCGGTCGGGATGACGCCGATCTGGTTTCCGTCGTCGCCGATGAGACGCACCTGCGGAACGCGGATGCGCTCGTTGATGCGAGTCTGGTCGCGCTCCGGCGGCCGGCGATCGAACCGGCGCGGAATAGGCACTAGGCGGAGCCCCGGCTAGACGTCAAAGGGCGAAGGTCGCGGCGGTCAAAGGCGCGATTCGGGACGGCTCCTCATTCGGAGGCGAGTATAGCCCTACGCCCGTCGATCTCCACTCGCATCCGCTCGATCACCTCGTCGACCGGGGCCGTTCCCTGGTCGCCCTCGCGGTGACGGCGCACGGCCACCTCGCCGGCCTCGGCCTCGCGGTCCCCCACCACCAGCATCAGCGGGACCTTGCGCAGCTCGCCGTCGCGGATCTTGCGGCCCACCGACTCCGTGCGCTCGTCCGCGTCGGCCCGGATGCCGGCCTCGCGCAGCCGGCCGGCGACCTCGCGCGCGTAATCGAGGTGGCGGTCGGCGATCGGCAGCACGAGGGCCTGCTGCGGCGCCAGCCACAGCGGCAGCTCGCCGGCGTAGTGCTCGATCAGGATCCCGATGAAGCGCTCGAACGAGCCGAGCAGCGCGCGGTGGATCATCACCGGCCGGTGCTCGGCGTTGTCCTCGCCCGTGTAGGCCAGGCCGAACTGCTCGGGCATGTAGTAGTCGAGCTGCACCGTGCCGAGCTGCCATGAGCGCTTGAGCGAGTCGGTCATGTGGAGGTCGATCTTCGGCCCGTAGAAGGCGCCGTCGCCCTCGTTCAGGTCGTAGGCCAGGCCGCGGCTGTCGAGCGCGCGCGCCAGGGCGGCCTCGGCCTTGTCCCACATCTCCTCGCTGCCGACCCGCTTGGCCGGCCGGGTGGAGAGCTCGAGGCGCGGCTCGAACCCGAAGTGGTCGTAGATGAAGAAGCCGAAGTCGAGGCAGCGCAGCACCTCCTCCTCGATCTGGGCCTCCGTGCAGAAGACGTGAGCGTCGTCCTGGGTGATGTGGCGCACGCGCAGGAGCCCGTGGAGCGTGCCGCTCGGCTCGTGGCGGTGCACGAGTCCCTGCTCGGCGTAGCGGATCGGCAGGTCGCGGTAGGAGCGCAGGTCGCGCTTGTAGATCTGGACGTGCGCCGGGCAGTTCATCGGCTTGAGGCCCATCGGGCGCTCCTCCACGTCCGTGAAGTACATGTTGTCGCGGTAGACGTGCCAGTGGCCCGACTGCTTCCAGAGCTCCGAGTCGTAGAGGATCGGGGTGCGGACCTCGACGTATCCGCGGGCCACGTTCTCCTGGCGCCAGAGCGCCGTCAGCTCGTTCCAGACGTGCGTGCCGTTCGGCAGCCAGAACGGCGAGCCGGGCGAGAGGTCCGAGAGCATGAACAGGCCGAGCTCGCTGCCGAGCTTGCGGTGGTCGCGCGCGCGGGCCTGCTCGAGCATCTCGAGGTGCTCGTCGAGGTCCTCCTTCGAGAGGAAGGCGGTGCCGTAGATGCGGGTGAGCATCGGGCGGGTCTCGTCGCCGCGCCAGTAAGCGCCCGCCACGGTCGTGAGCTTGAACGCCTTGATCCGCTTGGTGCTGGGCGCGTGCGGGCCGCGGCAGAGGTCGGTGAAGGGCCCGTTGCGGTAGAGCGAGACGGTCTCCACGCCCTGGTCCTCTACGAGGTCCTGGATCAGCTCGACCTTGTAGTCCTGGCCCTCGCTCGTGAAGCGGTCGAGCGCCTCGGCGATGGAGATCTCCGAGCGCTCGAAGGCCTCGTCGGCCTTCACGTGGCGACGCATCGCCTCCTCGATCTTCGGGAGGTCGTCCTCGCCCACCTTCACGCCCTCGGGGAAGTCGAAGTCGTAGTAGAAGCCGTCCTCGATCGGCGGTCCGATCGAGACCTTCGTGCCGGGGTAGAGCTCCATCACCGCGGTGGCCAGCACGTGGGCGGCGTCGTGGCGGATCAGCCAGAGCGGGTCGATGCCGTCGGTCCCCTCGCTGCGCGGCGTGACGATCTCGACGCCGTCGCCATCCGCGAGCGGCGTGGCGAGGTCCTCGACCGGGCCGCCGTTGCGCCTGATCGCCAGGGCCGCGCGCGCCAATCCCTCGCCGATCGCGCGGGCGGCGTCGGCGCCGGTGGCCCCGTCCTCGAGCTCGAGCTGCGTGCCGTCCGGCAGGCTGACGCTGATCACGCGGGGAAGGTAGCGGTCGCGGCGGACTCGCCGGGGCCGCCTGGGCGGACTCGCCCAGTGTGACGGGCCCCACAGAACACGTGTTCGTACGGGCTACCGTCGGGTAGCGACAGATCGGATCGATCACGCGGGCCACGGGAGGCCCCATCGATCCCCGGAGGTCGCCATCGGCGCCGCGCAACACGCGTGGCGGGCGACGGCGGATTCGGCGCCCGTAGCCGGGCGCGTTCCGCGACACAGCGCGCGGGAGCGCCGCACGGGCTCGTTCAGAACCCGACACCCCCACGGGAGGTAGTTCCATGAAGAAGCTTCTGCTGTCGTTCGCGTGCGTCATCGCCGCGATTCCGGCCGTGGCGCTCGCAGCCGACGAGGGCGACGTGACCGTCGCCGGCACCACGGCCGACTCCAGCGAGCGGCGCGCCCTCGTCCGCGACAAGGCCGAGTTCACCCGCACCAAGCTCGAGCGCCGTGCCGAGAAGGCCGAGGCCAAGCGCGAGCGCGCTCGCGATCGCAAGCGTGCCAAGGCCCGTGCGGCCCGGGCAGCCCGGGCCGGCGGCGGCGCCGCCAACGGCGGGGCGACCACGCCCGGCCACCTCGCGGCCATCGCGGCATGCGAGTCCGGCGGCAACCCGCGCGCCGTCGGCGGCGGCGGCGCCTACCGCGGCAAGTACCAGTTCGACTACGGCACCTGGGCTTCCGTGGGCGGCAGCGGCGATCCCGCCGCGGCCTCGGAGGCCGAGCAGGACAAGCGCGCGGCCGCGCTGTACGCGCGCGCCGGGTCGGCCCCGTGGCCGGTCTGCGGGTCGTAGCGCTTTCAACGGCAGCATTCAGAGAGTGACTCGGGAGCCCGCCTCAGTGCGGGCTCCCGGCGTTTGGGACGCCAGCGGTCGCTATAACGACCACTGGCGTCCCAACGTGCGACTCCTCGCCCTGACAATCGCCGCCGGCGTCCTCGTCGGCACCGCCGGCTGGGCCTCCGACCAGGGGCCGCGACTGCTCGACTGGGCCGGTGCGATCGCCGCCGGGTGGCTGATCGGGGCGTTCGCGGTCGGCGCGCTCGCGGGCGACGCCCGCCGCGCGGCGCTCGCCGGCGCCGGGACGATGGTCGTGGGCGTCACGACCTACTACGCGCTCTTCCACCCCATGCGCGGGCTTCTCCTGGCGGTGATCGTCGGCTGGTCGGCCGTTGGGATCGGCGTCGGCGCCGCGTTCGGCTGGGCCGGCGACGCGTGGCGGCGGCGGCGCGCTCAGGCGGCCGGCGTCGCGCTGCTCGCAGGAGCGCTGGCCGGCGAGGCGATCCTCCTGCTCGGCCACTGGCACGAGCACGCGGCGCGGCTGGTGCTGGCCGCGGAGCTCGCGCTGGGCGCGGCGCTGCCATACCTGCTGGCGAAGCCGAAGCTGGCCAGAGCCGTTCCCCTGAGTGCTGCCGTTGCCGTGGCCGTCGTGGCGGTGGAGCCGGGCGTGCGCGAGGCGATGCGCGCGGCCGGCTGGTCCGGCGCCTAGGCGGAGCCGGCCCCGCCCGGCTCGGCGCCCTCGCGCACGACCTGGCTGCCGGGCACGATGTCGTCGCGGCCCGACTCGGTCCAGCGCACCCACGCCTTGTTGCCGCCGTCGTAGTCCGGCGCCCACAGCACGAGCTGCGCCTCCTCGTCCCAGACGCGGCAGCGGTCCTCGGACTCGGGGTCGAGCCCGCGCCAGACGCGCACGAACGCGTTCTGCTCCCACTCGTCGCCGATCGTGGTCGGCTCGGTGTGACCCGGACGCACGACGGTCTCGTGCGGCAGCTTCATCAGCACGTCCATGATCGACGCCTTCAGGTCCTCGAAGGTGGTCGAGCCGGGCGCGCGCACGCCGCCCACCGAGCCCTTGAACAGCGTGTCGCCGGTGTAGATCTCGGCGTCGTTCACGCGGAACGAGAGCATCCCGTCGGTGTGGCCGGGCGTGTGGAGGCCGTCGATGCGCAGGCCCCCGACCTCGAGGACCTCGCCGGGCTCGATCGCACGGTCCACGTCGGTGAGCCGCGCGGCCTCGAGCGGGTGAGCGAGGATCTCCACGCCGAGCCGCTCCTTGAGGATGTGGTTCTCGGAGACGTGGTCGTGGTGGTGGTGGGTCAGCAGCAGGTAGGGGACCGTCAGCCGGTTCTCCTCGATCGCCGCCAGGAGAGGCTCCGGGTCGGCGCCGCCGTCCACGATCGCCCCGTGCCCGCCCGGCTCGTCCGCCACCAGGTACGAGTTCGAGAGGAAGTCCGGCTGCATCGAGCGCTCGACGATCACGAACGGCACCATGACAGGATCGCCACATGAACGTCCTCGACCTGCGCACCGAGTTTCCGGTGCTGGAACGGGTCGCCTACATGAACTCGGGCACGCAGGGGCCGGTGCCGGCGCGGGCGGCGGAGGCGGCGCGCGCCGAGGTGGAGCGCGAGTGCGCCGCGGGCCGTGGCGACATGCCGCACTACGAGCGGATCCTCGATCTCGGCGAGCGGCTGCGGACCGCGGTGGCGGCGCTCTTCGCGTGCAGCCCGGACGAGCTGGCGCTCACGCGCTCGACGACCGACGGCATGAACGCCGCCCTCACGGCGCTCGAGCTCGGCCCCGGCGACGAGGTGCTGACGAGCGACGAGGAGCATCCGGGGCTGCTGGCCCCGCTGGCGGCGCACCGCGCGCGGCGCGGGTTCGAGGTGCGCATGGCGCCGTTCGCGGAGCTCGCCGGCGCGATCGGCCCGCGGACGAAGCTGGTGGCGTGCTCGCACGTGTCGTGGGTGAACGGGCGGGTCGTCGACACCGACGCGCTGGCGGCGTCCGACGCGCTGGTGCTGCTCGACGGCGCGCAGGGCCTCGGCGCGGTGGACGTGCGCGGGCTCGGCTGCGACTTCTACGGCGCCGCCGGCCAGAAGTGGCTGTGCGGCCCGGACGGCAGCGGCTACCTCTACGTGCGCGGCGACCTGTGCCGGGACCTTCCCGTGCCGTGGCCGAGCTACATGACGCTCGCCGACCCGTCGCGCCCGCTCGACTCGGAGCCGCAGACCGGCGCGCGGCGCTTCGACATCGGCTTCTCGGCACCGCTCTGGGCGTGGTCGCTGGCCGCGCTCGAGACGCTCGCCGCCCCGGGCTGGGATGCGGTCTACGGCCGCGCCACGGAGCTGGCGGAGCGGCTGGCGGCGGGGCTCGCCGAGAGCGGTACCGAGGTGGCGCCGCGCGGGCGCTCGACGCTCGTCTCGTGGCGCTCCCCCGATCCGGCGGCCGAGACCGAGCGACTCGGCGCCGCGGGCGTGCTCGTGCGCGAGATCCCGGGCCAGGGCCTGCTTCGCGCGTCGGTGGGAGCCTGGTCGATCGAGGAGGACCTGGAGCGCCTGCTGGCGGCGCGCTGAGCGCCCGCGACCGTCGCCTGCGCCCGAGCGCGCTAGTCCTTCGCGGTCATGACCACGATCCCGAACACGATCGCGGCCAGCACCACGAGCAGGCCGAGAACCGCCACCACGGCGTAGGCCGCCGCGCGCGTCATGCGGTTCTCGCGCACCTCGTCGGCGAAGCGCGTCGCGCCCGCCACCGCGATCGAGAACGCGAGCGCCACGCCGAGGCCCGCGGCCAGCGAGAAGTAGGCGACCTCGAGCAGGGCCTCCCAGTCGACGACCTTGCCGGCTGCCGGCATCACATCTCCGCCGCCGTGATCGGCGACCCGCGGCGCAGGCGGCGGGCGAACGTCCACGCCATGCCGAGCAGGATCGCGCCGGCGATGAGCACCGGGCCGACGGCGCTGTCGTCCCCGAACACGCTGGTCACGCCGTAGACGACCGCGCCGACCGTGGCCGCCGCCGGGATCGTGAGGAGCCAGGCCACGAGCATGTTGCCCGCCACGCCCCAGCGCACCGCGGACAGCCGCCTGGCGGCGCCCGCGCCCATGACCGCGCCGGAGATCGTGTGCGTGGTCGAGAGCGGGTAGCCCGCGTGCGAGGCCGCGAGGATCACGGCGGCGCCGCCGCCCTGCGCGGCGAAGCCCTGGGCGGTGTCCATCTTGATGATCCGCGTGCCCATGGTCCGGATGATCCGCCAGCCGCCCATGTAGGTGCCGAGGGCGATCGCGCTCGCGGCCGAGACCACGACCCAGGTCGGCACGTGGAAGTCGTCGGCGGCGATCTCGCCGTGGGCGATCAGCGCGAGCACGATCACGCCCATGGTCTTCTGTGCGTCGTTCGTGCCGTGCGCGAGCGCGAGCATCCCGCCCGAGATCACCTGGCCGCCGCGGAAGCCGGCGTTGACCGGCCCCGGCCGCAGCCGCCCGACGATCCGGTAGCAGAGGAGGATCGCCAGCGCCGCGACGACGAACGCGAGCGTGGGCGCGATCAGCGCCGGCACCGCCACCTTGCCGAGCAGGCCCTCGCCGATGATCGCGTCGGAGCCCTCGGCCGCGAACGCCGCCCCCACCACGCCTCCGATCAGCGCGTGCGAGGAGCTCGACGGGAGCCCGAAGTACCAGGTGATCACGTTCCAGGTGATCGCGCCGATCAGCCCGCCGAAGACGATCGGCAGCGTGATGAAGTCCGCCTCCACGATGCCGCTGCCCACGGTGGCGGCCACCTCGAGCGAGATGAACGCGCCCACGAAGTTGAGGATCGCGGCGAGCCCGACCGCCACCCGCGGCGGCATCGCGCGCGTGGATATCGAGGTCGCGACGACGTTCGCGGTGTCGTGGAACCCGTTCGTGAAGTCGAACGCGAGCGCCGTCGCGATGACGAGGTAGAAGACTATGTCGTCGGCCACGGGCTAGCGCTCGGCTAGGAGTTCTTGATCGTGATGCCCTCGAGGATGTACGCGCACTTCTCGCCGGCGTCGATCGCGTTCTCGAGCCGGTCGTAGATGTCCTTCCAGCGGATCACGACCATCGGGTCGATCCCACCCTCGAACAGCGCCGCCATCGCCTCGCGCGTGATCCGGTCGCCGTCGTTCTCGAGCCGGTTGATCTCGACCGTGTAGTGCGAGATGTCCTCGAAGTTGCGCAGCCGCGGCATCGCCTCGGCCAGCTGGCGCGAGGACTGCAGGAGCACGCCGGCGAGCCGCTGCGACTGCTCCATGGGCGCCTCGATCTTGTAGAGGCCGAGGTAATCGGCCGCCTCCTCGATGTAGTCGACGATGTCGTCGAGGCTCGAGGCCAGCGCGAGGATGTCCTCGCGGTCGATCGGGGTGACGAAGGTCTCGTTGAGCCGCCGGATGATGTCGTGCGTGATTCGGTCGCCCTGCTGCTCGCAGATCAGGATGTCGCGGGTCAGCTCCTCCTGCCGGTCCGGGAAGTTGCGAAGCATGTCGTCGAGCAGCGAGGCGGCGCGGACGATGTTCCCGGCGGCCTCCTCGAAGAGGTCGAAGTACAGGCGGTCCTTGGGTACGAGGACCTGCGAAAGGCGAGACATCTCGATCGACCTCCTGGTCGACTAGGTGGCGGCGGGCGGCAATATAGAGCGCGCGGCGGTCGCCCTCAGACGTCGAAGGCCGCCTGCTCGATCCGCCGCGCGACCGTCTCCCCAAAGTCCGGGAAGCGCTCGCGGACGGCGGCCGCCGCGGCCACGCGGTCGTACACCACGCGGCGCGTCTCGATCTCGCCGTCGTCGCCGATCAGGGCGTAGCCCGCGCGCGGGTCCCCGTCGAACGGCATGCCCACGCTGCCCGGGTTGAGCAGCTCGATCCCGCCGGCGCCGCGGCGCCTGAACTGGAGGTGGGTGTGCCCGAAGACGAGCCGGTCGCCGGTCACGCCCGCCAGGAGCTCGGGCTCGTCGGGGGCCGGGTCGGGGAGGAAGCTGCGCACGTCCGAGGGCGGCGAGCCGTGCACGAAGAGGCAATCGCCGAGGACGTGGCGCTCGGGCAGCGCCGCGAGCTCCGCCACGGTCCCCTCACCCAGCGCGTCGCGGCTCGCCGCGACGGCGCCCTGGACCACCGAGTCCTCAGGCGCGTCGGACGGGTTCGCGGTCCAGCGCTCGCCGTTGCCGCGGATCCACGTGGCGCGCTCGAGCGAGCGCAGGCGCTCGACGGTCTCCGCCGGCCACGGGCCGAACAGCGCGTAGTCGCCGCCGAGCACGTAGCGGGTGGCGCCGGCGGCTTTGGCGTCGGCGAGCACGGCGTCGAGCGCCGCGAGGTTGCCGTGGACGTCGTAGAGAACCGCGAGCATGCTCTGGTGATCGGCAGACTACGGCGGTACTTCGCCCGGCGCGCGCCTCGGGAGCGCGCGCGGGAGGCCGGCGGCGTCGGTCAGGGCGGCGTCGACGTCGGCCAGGATCGCCCGCTCCGAGCGCGAGGCGATCAGCGGCTCGGCCATACCGTCCACGTGGACGTAGGTGCGGCGCCCGTCGCCGCGCTCGCCGGCCTCGATCGGCACGACCGCGAAGATCCGGTCCGCCCGGACGTGCTTGCCGTAGCCGAGCGACACCATCCGCGGAAAACCGCTGGTCATAGCCGAATTCTAGGTCCGCGCGCGGACGCGGGCGCGAGCGGCTAGACGCCGAGGGCGCGCAGGCCCTCGAGTCCGAGCCAGGCGAGCAGGCCGAGCCAGGCGACGGTCGCCACGGTGGCGACGATCACGAACGCGACCAGGGTCACGCGCTCGCGCATCTCCTGGTGCGGGGATCCCTCGGGGTTCGGGACGCTGCTCGCGGTCGTTCCACTCATCGAGGCCAGCATCGGCACGCTGCCCCATTCCGTGGAGCCCTGGGCGCCCGCGTACGGCAACGCGCCGACTTGCGCCGGGAACCTGTGCATAGACCGTGCGACCCCACAGGGCAACTACGGTTCGATGTGTGCCCCGGATCGTCCTGACCGCCGTCGTCGTCCTGATGTCACTTTCGCTCGGCGTGGCGGACGCGGCCGCACGGCAGGTGCCGAAGCACTTCACCGGCGTCGTGTACGACCGCGAGATCCACACCGCGCCGCAGTCGCTCCAGCGCGAGCAGTGGGCCACGATGGCAGCGTCGGGCGTGGAGAGCGCCCGCGTGCTCTTCATGTGGGAGGCGGCGCAGCGGCGCAAGCAGGACCCGATCTCGTTCGCCTACAGCGACGTGCTCGTGGAGGAGGCGGCCCGCCACGGCATCGACCTGCTGCCGATCGTCATGTACGCGCCGGCGTGGGCCCGGCTGGCCAACCACCCCGCCTCCGCGCCGCGCGACAACGGCGACTACACGCGCTACCTGCGGGCGCTCGTGCGCCGCTACGGGCCGAGCGGGAGCTTCTGGCGGACTCACCCCGACGTCCCGCGCCGGCCGGTGCGCGCCTGGCAGATCTGGAACGAGCCCCACCTCGAGTGGCAGTTCCACCCGGCCGCCGGCTGGGCCGAGCGCTACGGAGCGCTGCTGCGAGCCTCGCACCGCGCGGTGAAGAGCGTGGATCCGGGTGCGCGCATCGTGCTCGGCGGGATCGTGAACGACGCCTGGCGGACGATCGAGAAGCTCTACCGCCGAGGCCACATCCACGGGGCGTTCGACGTGGCCGCCCTGCACGCGTACGCCGGCGATCCCGACGACTTCGTGGAGGTGCTGCGGCGGTTCAGGGCGGCGCTCGACGCGAGCGGCGGGCGCAAGCGGCCCATCTACATCACGGAGGCGGGAGCCTCCGCCTCGGCCGGGGTCCTCGATGCGCCGGACCAGTCGTACTTCCAGGTCACGCACGAGGAGATGCGGCGGCTCGTGCCCGCGGCCTTCAAGCGCCTCGCGCGCGTGGCGGCGGCGAACCGTCTGGAGCGCGTCTACTGGTACACGTGGGCGTCCGGCTATGCGAGCGACATGACGATCTTCGGCTTCGCGGGCCTGAACGCGTACGCGCGGGGCGGCGAGGTGTACGGGCTGCCGGGCCTCGACGGCTACCGGAAGATGGCCCGTGAGCTCCAGGGCTGCACGAAGGACACGAGGGCGCGCTGCGTGAGGTGAGAGTGGGCCGTGCTGGACTCGAACCAGCGACCCCCAGCTTGTCGAGCTGGTGCTCTAGCCAACTGAGCTAACGGCCCCAGGGGCGGCGAGGATAGCCGCTCCCGGGCGGGCTGCCGACCGGCCCTAGACCCCCACCGGCGCCGCCAGCTCCGGCTTGAGCCCGCTCGCCTCCGCCGGCAGCGCGCCGCGGGCGCGCATCGTGGTCTCGAACGTCTCGCGGCTCGTGTGCTTGGGCGACCAGCCGGTGGTCTCGCGCAGCTTGTCGGTCGAGACGACCCACGGGTGGATGGCGAAGTGCAGGTTCCCGGGCGGGGTCTCGGACTGGCGCAGCGCCCACATCAGCGCGCCCAGCTTCCAGTAGAGCCCGAGCGGCATCCGCCGGCGCTTCATGCCGATCAGCTCGGCCGTCTCGTTGCCGAGCATCGTCCCCTCCCCCGCCACGTTGAACGCGCCGGCGTGGCGGCCCTGGAGCAGCCGGTCCAGCGCCTCGACCAGATCGTCCTCGTGCACGAACTGGATCGGCTGCGGCTCGAGGCCGAAGTCCGGCTGGAACGGCTGGCTGGTCCAGAGCCGCACCAGGTAGTTGTCGACGTTCGGCCCGAACACGATGCACGGGCGCACGATCGTCATCACGCGGTCCGGGTGCTCGAGCGCCCAGAGCTGGCAGAGGCGGTCCGCCTCGGTCTTGTGGCACGCGTACGGGAAGCTCGGCACGCCACGCACGGGCGAGTCCTCGGTGAGCGGCACCGGGTTGTCCGGGAACGCACCGTAGGCCGTCGCGGAGGTGGTGACCATCACGTGCCCGACCCCGCCCTCGGACGCCGCGCGCAGCACGTTCTGGGTGCCGCCCACGTCGATGTCGTACTCGACCTCCTGATCGTGGATCGGGTTGAGGACGAACGCCAGGTGGATCACCACGTCCGGCCGCTCGGCGGCGATCAGGTCGCGGGCGCGCGCGTAGTCGCGCACGTCGAAGCGCTCGAAAGCGGTCTTCGGGCGGAAGCTCGCGGGCGGGCGGACGTCGGCCACCACGATCCGCTCGGTCTCCTCGCGCTCGGCGAGGCGCTCGATCAGCCGGGTGCCGATGTAGCCGGAGCCGCCCGTGATCAGGTAGCGCACGCCGGGATCGTACCCGGCCCACAACGACGAAGGGCCCCCGTCCATGGGGGCCCTTCGTCGTTGGGCGCGGGCGACCCGCGAGGGGTCGGGTCACCGCACGGTCCGTGGGGCTATGACGTCGCCGTCTGCCCGTCCTGGTTCTTGGCCTTCGACTTCGACGAGACGCACTTGCCGAACGCGTTCTTGTTGTTCGCGTTCGTGCCGTAGAACTCGGCGAAGGTCTTGCCGCCGTGGGCGGTCTTGAACTCGTCCGGGTTCTGCTTCTGCTCGGTGCGGCACTCCTTGGCGGAGCTCACGTCCTCGGCCTCCTGCTTGTCGGCCTCGGCCTTGTTCTCCTTGGCCTTCTGCGAGACGCACTTGCCGTGGGCGTTCGCGCCCTTCTCGCCGGTGCCGTACTTGGTGCGGAAGGCGGCCGGATCGGCGGCCTCCTCGGTCTTGCACTGCTGGGAGGCGTTGGCCTTGGCCTGGTCCTCCTGCTTGGCGTCGCGCTTGGCGGCCTTCGACACGCACTTGCCGTACGCGTTCTTGCCGCCGCCGAACATCGCCTTGAAGTTCGCGTCACCAGACGACTTCTTCAGGGCCTTGCAGTACTTCGCCGCGTTCTTGAAGTTGGCGTCGGACGGCGTCTCCGCGGCCCCGGCGGTGGCCGGAAGCACGAGAGCAGCGGTCGCGAGCACGAGAGGAATTCGTTTGGTCATGCCCCCTTCAACGCAGAGCCCGCCGGGAGGTTGGGTAGTTTGCGGCGCCAAATGAGGGGCTCGTTCGCGCAGACCGCCGGGCGCATCGTCGAGTCCGACGCCTTCACCTACTTCATCGCCGGCGTCATCCTCCTGAACGCCGCGGTCCTGGGGCTCGAGACCTACGACCGGATCGACCGCGAGGCCGGCGGCACGCTGGAGCTCGCCAACGACGTCTTCCTCGGGATCTTCGTGCTCGAGCTGCTGCTCCGCTTCGCTTCCTACGGCAGCCGGCCGCAGGACTTCTTCAGGAGCGGCTGGAACGTCTTCGACCTCGTGGTGGTGGGCGCGGCGTTCGTGCCCGGGCTCAGCAAGAACTCCACGCTGCTGCGGCTGGCCCGGCTCGCGCGCGTGGTACGCGTGGTGCGGCTCCTGCCGGACGTCCGGGTGCTGATGCTCGCGATGGCGCGCAGCATCCCGCCGATGCTCAGCCTGGCGGTGCTCGCCGGGCTCGTGCTCTACGTCTACGCGATGGTCGGCTGGATGCTCTTCGGCGACGAGGATCCGGAGCGCTGGGGCGACATCGGACAGGCGCTGCTCACGATGTTCGTCCTGCTGACGCTCGAAAACTTCCCGGACGTGCTCGAGGACGGGATGGCGATCGAGCCGTGGTCGTGGATCTTCTTCGTCAGCTTCGCGCTGCTGGCGGCGTTCATCCTGCTGAACGTCCTGATCGGCGTCGTGATCAACTCGATGGACGAGGCGCGCGAGATCGAGCTCGCGAACGAGCGCGAGGCGCTGAAGAAGCTGCGCGCCGAGCCGGGCGCCGAGGAGCCGCTCGCGGACACGGCGCTGGAGGAGCGGGTGGTCGCGCTGAAGGTGGCGCTGGAGGAGCTGGAGCGGGAGATGCAGCTCGCCGAGCGCGATCCGCGCCGCTCGCGCGGGCGCCGCTAGGCGCAACTCATCTGGCGCGTTCGTGTTCATGGCGGCATGGGTGGCAAGCGCCTGCGCCTCCTCGTGCTGACCGCCGCGACGGCTCTCCTGATCGGCGCCGCGCCCGCCGGGGCTCGCCCGAGCTGCGGCAAGGCGCGCGCCGGCGGGCAGGTCCTCGCCAAGACGCGCGAGGCCGTGGTCTGGGGCCGGGGTCCCGACGTCTTCGGCTGCCATCGGTCGGTCGGGCGCGCGCGCAGGATGCCGATTTTGTGGGATGGCCTGAACGGCTTCCAGCTGCAGGGCCGCTACGTCGCCTACGCGGAGCTCAGGGAAGAGCAGATGGACGAGTTCTACGACGTGCTGCACGTCTATGACCTCGTCGCCGGCAGGTCGAAGGTCCGCGTACTGAGGAGCCCGATCAGCAGCCTCGTCCTCAAGCGCAACGGCTCGGTCGGATACATCGAGACCAACACGAACGACCCCGACACGGAGGACGACCCGGTCTCGGAGGTCCATGCGATCAGCAACGAGGACGGCCTCCGCGACGTGACGCTCGACACCGGGCCCCGGATCGACCCCAAGTCCCTGAGCCTCTCGCCCGACCGTCGCACGATGAGCTGGACGCACGGCGGCGAGACCCGCAGCGCGCCGCTGCGCTGAGCCCGAGTCAGGGATACAGCCCGAGCGCGCGATGCGCCTCCGCCACGCGCTCGACCGCCAGGCAGAGGGCGGCCTTGCGGAGCGTCAGCCCCCGTTCGCCCGCGCACTCGCAGACGGATGCGAACGCCGCCTGCAGCCGCCGCTCGACGCCCGCGTAGGTCTCGGCCGCGCGCCAGCTCGACCCGTGGGTGTCCTGCACGGACTCGAGGTAGCTCGCGATCACGCCACCCGCGTTGGCGAGCACGTCCGGGATCACCGTCACGCCCGCATCGGCCAGGATGGCGTCGGCCGGGCCGGTGAGCGGGTGGTTCGCGCCCTCCACGACCAGCCGCGCCTGGACTCCGTCGGCGTTGCCGTCGTGGACCACGCCGCCGACCGCGGCCGGCACGAGCACGTCGCACGGCAGCGCGAGCAGGTCGTCGACCTCCACGCGCTCGCCATGCGGAGCGTCGCCGAGCGCGCCGCCGGTGTCGCAGTGGCTGCCGAGCGCGCCCACGTCCAGGCCGCCCGGGTCGTGGCGCCCGCCGGTCACGTCGCCCACCGCCACCACGCTGAAGCCGCCGTGCGAGGCGAGCAGCTCGGCCGCCGCCCGCCCGACGTCGCCGAACCCGGACACGACCACCCGCACGGGTGCCTCGAGCCCCAGCAGGCCCACGCCGAGCTTCACGCACTCGGCCACGCCGTAGCCGGTTGCGCGCCGGCGCCCCTCCGAGCCGCCGACGATCACCGGCCGCCCGGTGACCGGCGTTCCGGCGATCGAGCCGGTCGCCGCGTTGTAGGTGTCCATGATCCACGCCATCTCGCGCTCGCCCGTTCCGATGTCGGGCGCCAGCACGTCGCGGCCCGGGCCTATCAGCGGCATGATCTCGTTCGCGTAGCGCCGCGTCAGGCGCTCGAGCTCCCCGTCCGAGCGCTCCTTCGGCACGCAGCGGATCCCGCCCTTTCCGCCGCCATACGGGATGTCGGCGAGGGCGCACTTCCACGTCATGCTCATCGCCAGCGCCTTCATCTCGTTCAGGGAGACGTGCGGGTGGTAGCGGACGCCCCCCTTCGCGGGCCCGCGCGTGAAGCTGTGCTGCACGCGGTAGCCCTGGAAGACGTGGATCTCACCCGAGTCGAGACGGACCGGCAGGGCGACCTCGACCGACCGCCGGGGCTGCACGAGCATGTCGATCAGCCCGTCGTCGAGCCCGATCGCGCGGCCGGCGCGCTCGACCTCCTCGCGCGCGTTCAGCCACAGCGCGTCCGCGGCATCGCTCGCCCGCTGGCGCGCGGACCCGGTCGAAATCGCCATCTCCTCCTCGGAGCTGCGTGGGGGTACGCCCGTCGAAACGCAGGGGCGCACCCGGAGTTGGGTACGCCCGGACGAATGGCGCTCAGGCCATCGGCCCGCCGCCGGGGGCGCCGCCCCCTACTTCGCCCGCTTGACCTTCTCGCAGCCCTTGACCTTGTCGGTGCGGTCCACGCGCGCGGAGTCCTTCTTGCCCGAGCCGCAGTCGACCGTCTCGCGCTGGCCGTTCGCGGCGCTGATCGAGTCGTTGCCGGAGCCGCCGCTGTAGGAGTTGCGCGACGCGCCACCGTTCAGCTTGTCGTTCCCGGAGCCGCCGCTCAGCTTGTCCTTGCCCGCGCCGCCGTTCAGCGAGTCGTTGCCGGAGTCGCCGGTGAGGCTGTCGTTGCCGGCCGCGCCCGTCAGCGAGTCGTTGCCCGCGCCGCCGAAGATCTTGTCGTTGCCGAGACCGCCGTCGAGCTTGTCGCGCCCGCCCGCGCCGTAGAGCGTGTCGTTGCCCTCGGCGCCCGAGATGGTGTCGTTGCCGTCGGCGGCCTGGGCGCCGGCGATCGGCCGCTGCTTGTCGTTGCACGCGTCGCCGAAGAGCTTGTCGTTGCCCTGGAGGCCGTTGATCGTGTCGTTGCCGAGCAGGCCGCAGATGGTCTCGCCGGCCGCGGTGCCGTTCAGCACGTCGTTGCCGTTCGTCGGCCCAGTCTTGGTCGGGTCGAGCGGGAAGTCGTCCTCGGCGTCGAGCACGCCATCGTTGTCGTCGTCGGTGTCGGCGTTGTTGCCGATGCCGTCGGAGTCGGTGTCGAGCGACTCGGTGCCGTCCAGCGGGAACGCGTCGCTCGCGTCCGGCACGCCGTCGTTGTCGTCATCGGCGTCACCGTTGTTGCCGGTGCCGTCGGAGTCGGTGTCGATCGTCTCGGCCGCGTTGAACGGGAACGCGTCGCCGGTGTCGGCGGTGCCGTCGTTGTCGTCGTCGAGGTCGCAGGCGTCGCCCTGAGCGTCGCCGTCGTTGTTCTGCTGCCCGCCGTTGGCCAGGCCGAGGCAGTTGTCGGTCTCGTCGGCCGCCGTGTCGGAGTCCACGTCGTTCTGGTGGATCCGGATCGCGAGGACGTCGTTCTGGCCGTCCGTGAACTGCGAGCCGACGGCCGTGATCCGGCCCGGCGAGACGAGCACGTCGTTGCCGCCGGTCGGCGGACCGCTGAACACGCCGTCGCCGTCGAACGCCGGGTCGAGGACGCCGGCGTCGCTGTAGCGCGCGATCGTGAGGGCGGGGCCCGCGCCGTCGCCGGCGGCCACGATCTTCCCGTCCGCCTGCCGCGCGATGCCGTCGAAGCGGTCCGCCGAAGAGCCGAGCGAGGTGATCACCGTGCCGCCCGAGCCGAAGCCGGCGCCGGCGAGCTGCCCGGCCGTGGTCAGGCGCGCGAGGGCGGCGTCGGTGTCCGTGGGCGAAGCCGGCCTTGCGTAGCCGGCGGCCACGATGCTGCCGTCCGACATCACCACGGCCGCGAGGGCGACGTCGCTGTTGTCGCTGAAGTGCACGGTCTGGATGCCGGCCGTGCCGTAGAGGTCGTCCGGGTTCGCGTCCGTGCCGCCGCCGGAGTCGAGCGTGCCGTTGTCGTTGAACCGAGCGACCGCCCAGTCCAGGTCGACGGGCGCGCCCGTGTTGGTGTCCGTGGCGCCGACCACGACGATCTTGTCGTTCGCCTGCTCGACCATCTCCTCGGGCGCGTCGGCGTCCTCGTCGCCGGGGCCGATGTCGGCGGTCACGAGGCCGTTCGGGCCCCAGGTGCCGTCGGGGGTGCCGTCCTCGTTGAGGCGCAGCAGCCCAACGTCGTACTGGTTCGTGTTCGCGGCGAGGCGGACGCCGGACGCGATCACGACCTTGCCGCTGCCCTGCACGATCAGCGCCTCGCCGTAGTCCTCGAGGCCGTTCGCGAGATCGATGGCGAGCTTGCCGTCGACGTCGAACGACGACGCGGGCGTCGAGTCGCCCGTCTCGCTGTCGAGCGTGCCGTCCGTGTTGAAGCGGGCGGCGATCGTGTCGTAGTCGCCGAGTGTCTGACCGTTCGCGTAGCCCGCCACGACGATCTTCCCGTCCGGGGCGATCTCCACGTCGTTGAAGCGGTCGGTGTTCGTCCCGAACGAGACGATCGTCCTTCCGCCGTTGCCGAAGGTCTCGTCGAGCGTGCCGTCCGTGTCGAGGCGCATGACCATGGCGTCCGGCCCGGAGGCGACGTTGTCGGCCTGGCCCGCGAGGACGGTCTTGCCGTCGGCCTGCATGGTCGCGGCCAGCGCGACCTCGCTCTGGCCGGTGCCGAGCCCGCTGAACGTGGCGATGCCGTCGCCGCCGCCGAAGGTCGGGTCGTAGGGCGCGGCAGACGCGGGAGCGGCGGCGATGAGCGCAGCGGCGATCGCGGCCGCGAGGGCGATCAGACGAGGCATCCGCGGCGAGCGTACCTCCCCGTGCCGCTCGCGCCAACTCCCGACCGGCGCCGCTCGGTCCGAACGGTGACGATTCCGCACCGAGGCGGCGCGCTCAGAAGGGGCTGCCGTCGCGGTAGTCCACGTGCGACGAGGCGACCTCGGGTGCCTTCGTGGCGAGCATCAGGAGGCCCGCGAAGACGATGACGAGCAGGACCGCCCACGGGATCGTGGCCGCGACCACGGCCATGGCGATCGTCACCGGGATGCCGGCGACGGGCCGGAAGTACGCGACGGTCAGGCCCACGAGCGCGACCGCCAGCCCGAGTCCGGTGGTGGTCGTGCGGCTCGTGTAGAACGCGACGAGCAGCGTGACCAGCAGGATGACGAGGACGAGCAGGCGGTCCGACGAGCTCTCCGAGTGCATGCGCGCCATATCGGCGGGCGCGCGCCCAGGAGTTAGCGCCGAGGTGATGGGAGGACGGCCCGGCCGAGTGGCCGCTACGGCACGACGCAGGAGCCCGGGGTCTCCAGGTTTGCCTCGATGCAGCGGCGCCCCTCCCCGACCAGCAGGTTCGCGATCGCGAGCGCGGCGTCCCCCGCGTCGAGGGGCGAGGGCACGGGCCCGGCCGGGCTCGGGGGCTGCTGGATGTCGCCCCCGCAGCTCCCGGTCCAGTCGTGCACGTCGAGTCGGATCGTCTGCGCGTCCGCGCTGCTGTAGCAGTTGACCTGGTCCGCACGGCCGTTCACGGCGTGGAACGTGTTCGACGGCCCCCACAGCATGGCGCTCACGTTCGCGCCCGTGCCCGAGGTGATCGCCTCGCCCGAGCCGGCCTGGATGCC
>DASVVS010000079.1:0-13242 GCA_036386455.1 Thermoleophilaceae bacterium | reverse complement strand
CGTGCAGGCCCCAGTGGCCGTGTTGCAGAGCTCGTAGTGCGCGTGCCAGATCGGTGACGCGCTCGGCGGGTTCCGCCAGGTCAGCTTGAAGCGGTTCGTCTGCCGCCACCCCTCGCCGCCCTCGAGCTTCACGTCCTGCGGCTCGTCCGGCGCCGCGTTGTCGCTGTTGAACGCCGTCACGAGCGAACCGGAGTTGCCGGCGGCATCGACGCCCTCCACCCGCACGTCGTGCCGCCCGTCGCCGAGACCGGCGGTGTTCACCGAGTAGAAGTCGTGCGTGACGTCGGCGCACGGCCGGCGGCGGGTGAAGTCGCAGTCGCGCGTGTCGTCGCGCAGCTGCTTCCCATCCACCCACAGCCGCGTCCGCCGGAAGCCGACGTTGTCGCTCCCCGCGTACCAGAGCTGCTGCGTCCCGCGCTGCCAGGCGCCGTTCGTCAGCGGCCCGTGCCCCGTGTCCCAGAGCGCCGGCGCGGAGTCGTCGTGCACCCGCACCGTCGCGCTGTAGAGCCGGACGCCCGCACGGTCGCCGTGAGGACTCGCGGCGTCGCTACGGCATCCCGTACCGCTCCCGCACGCCGTGATCACCGACACCCGCTGCACCTGCCCGGGTGTCCAAGCCCAGGTCGAGTCGCGGCCGGTCGACTGCGAGTTGAACGAGCACCCGGTCTCCTGGGTGGCGGGCTCGCAGCCGTGCAGCAGCTGCGTTCCGGCGAACACCCCGAGCCGCCAGTACGGGTCGAAGCGCCGGAACATGTAGCGCGCGCCGAGGTGCACGATCGAGGTGCCGGGCGGTGCATCGAAGCTCTGCTGCGAGTACGCGAACGGCGCGATCGTCCCCACGTTCACGCCGGAGCCGGCGAACAGGCCCCCGGCCTCGCGGCCGGCGCTCGGACAGTGCTCGCCGGTCCACATCTTGTCGCCGGGCTGCGGGACCCACGAGCTGTACGCGCCGCCCGGTGCGGCGTCGCAGGCGAGCACGTCGTAGGTCCCCGCCGAGGCGGCGGGCGCCCACGTGGCGAGGACCGCCAGTGCGGCGAGTATCGAAAAACGGCATGCGGCAGTTCGGGCTGTTCGGCCCATTTGCGCCCCCTTCGGTGCGAGTCGAGATCGTCTTCCGAGGGGTTAAGTGCGCTGGGCGAATTTCTCGCCCCCCTCGGGTTTCGCGACCCTGCACCGAACCCGGGGGACTTTGCAAATCGGGCTCAGCCCGGAAATCCGGTGCGAGCGGGGAAGTGGGTGGTCAAGAACCCCCGCCGGTATGCCCGGCCGCCACCCGCCCGGGGTGACTCAGTCAGCCCGCGAGCAGAGCGCCTTGAAACCGGCCTGGAGCCAGTCGTTGGCGCCCGAGACGGCGAGCACGTTCGCCACGTTCTTGCCCTGATCGGGGTAGGCGAGGCGCAGCCCCACCACGCCGAGCGCGCTCCACGCGCCGATGCAGCGCGTGCACGTGACGAGCTCGCCGATGGCCCGGCGCAGCCGCCGCCCCTCCGGCTTCGGCGTGCCGTCCACGTGCTCCACGAACGGCTCGCGCACCCAGGTGCCGACCTTCTCCTTGGCGATCACCTTGGCGAGCGCGAACGTCGCGGCCGACATCGGCACGAGCTCGTGCAGCTCGATCGGGTTGTCCTGCGCACGCTCGCGCGTGAGGTAGATGACGCCGGCGAAGAGGCTCGCGTAGACGAGGTTGATCGCCGCGTAGTCGACCGGCTCGGTCGCGTTGCCCTCGCGCTGCTCGCCGCCGTTGCGGGCGGAGCCGCCGAGGATGCTTGTCGGCTCTGTAGCCACTGGCCTTGCACAGTACCCGGCGGCGCTAGCGTTCAACACAGATGGTCGATTGGTCGCTCGCCCGCCAGATCGCCCGCTTCGCCTCGGGCGGGGGCGGAGAGGCGCGGGTGGACGCCGACCTCGACGCGATGGTGGCCGAGGCTGAGTCGCACCTGACCGACTACACCGCGCTCACGCCGTCGCAGCCGATCCCGCCGCCCGAGGTCGTCTCGCGCGGCGAGTGGGCGGACGTGAACCTCACGTCGCTCTCGAAGATGCTGGAGCCGGTGTCCGAGCGGCTGTCGAGCCGGCTCGAGGCGGCGGGGCCGTTCGCGGGCCCGCTGCGCGCGGTCACGGGCGCGACGCTCGCGGCCGAGTCCGGGCTCGTGATGGGCTACATGTCGCAGCGCGTGCTGGGCCAGTACGAGCTGTCGCTGCTGGAGGCGGAGACCACGCCGCGGCTCCTGTTCGTGGGCCCGAACCTGGAGAAGGCGGTCCGCGAGATGTCGGCCGACCGCGACAGCTTCCTGCGCTGGATCGTGCTCCACGAGCTGACCCACGTGCTCCAGTTCTCCGGCGTGCCGTGGCTGCGCGACCACCTCTCGGGGCTCATGCGCGAGTACATGAAGACGGTCGAGGTGCGGATGGAGAGCGGCGCGGCCGGCGGGCTGCCGTCGTGGCCCGATCCGCAGCGGCTCGTGGAGCGCTTCCGCGAGGGCGGGCTCGTCGCGCTCGTGCAGACGCGCGAGCAGCGCCGGATCATGGACCGCATCCAGCCGGCGATGTCGGTGATCGAGGGCTACTCCGAGCACGTGATGGACGCGGTCGGCGAGAAGGTCCTGACCGGGTACGCCGGGCTGCGTGAGGGGATGGAGCGCCGGCGGGCGAGCCGCTCGGCGCCCGAGCGGATCCTCCAACGGCTGCTGGGCCTGGACCTGAAGATGCGCCAGTACGAGGTGGGCAAGGCGTTCTGCGACGGTGTGGTGGAGCGCGAGGGGATCGGCGCGCTGAACCAGGTCTGGGAGTCGCCGGAGTCGCTCCCGACGCTGGCCGAGCTGGGCGACCCGGACGCCTGGCTCGCGCGCGTGCGTCCATCGCCCGCCGCGGCCGCCTAAAGCTCCCCCGCGCCCGATCCGAAAACTGAGGGGTGGGCCTCCGGACTCGCTTGCCCCTGCTTGCGCTGATCGCGGCGATCGTCGCCGTGTGCGCGCCGCAGGCGATGGCCGCCGACACGATGCTCGTGAACGCGACCGACGAGCGCCCCGCGGGCGTGGACGCCAAGCGCCTGTACGACCTGAGCGACGAGGCCGCCAGCCGCTGGAAGATGTCGGTGGTCGGCAACTCGAGCGCCGAGCCGGGCGTGCGCGACTCGCAGCAGGTGATCGGCTTCTCGCGCAAGACGAACCCGCAGGCGCTCGGCGTGACGAGCGTCTGGACTCGCACGCGCTACAAGGTCAAGACCGTGCGCACGTGCACGCGCGTGCGCGGCAAGAAGCGCTGCCGCAACGTGAAGAAGTACGTGCGCGACGGCGTCGACGTGATCGAGCGCGACATCCAGCTCAACCCCTTCGTGCGCTGGGAGCAGGGACCCGCCTACCCGGACGCCGAGGAGTACGACCTGGAGTCGACGATCCTCCACGAGGTCGGCCACTTCGCCAACCCGACGAAGGACAACCACGTCTTCGGGTGCGAGAACTCGCCGATGATCGACGCGATCTCGCCGGGCGAGTTCTGGCGCGACGCCGACAACTGGCTGCGCTACGGCTGCTCAGCCTCCTCCGGGCCGAAGTACCGGCCGGTCGTGCCCGCGGGCCCGCGCATGCGGATGCTCGTGGTCGAGCACCGGCTTCCCTAGGCGCCTCGCCGCCCTCGCCGCGCCCTCATGAGGGCTGTGTGACCCACGTCACCTGCCAGGGGTGTTTACGAACGCCTGTTCGCGGTACAGTTCTATTGTCGTTAGAACTAATAACCTTAGATCCGCCTACTTGGGAGCCACCCACCCCCACCGGACGAGGCGAGAGGGAGCACAGACAAATGGCTCAGAGCACGAGCAACAGCCGACGTAGCACCAGCAGCCGAAGCACCAGCCGCAGCGGTTCCAGCCGCAGCAGCGCTTCGAGCCGTGGCACCGCTGCCAGCCGCAGCACCAGCCGCAACGGCAACTCCAAGCGGACCACCACCTCGACGCAGCGCAGCGCGCGCGCCAAGAGCTCGGCGGCCAGCCGCCAGCGCAACACGGCCGCTCGCAGCGCGGCCCGCACCCGCTCGAACGCGCGTCGCACCGCCACGAGCGCGCGGACCACGGCCCGCCAGGCCGCCGGCACGGCGACCCAGGCCGCCAAGGCCCAGACCACCGCGATCGAGGCGGTCCTGCAGACCGCTCAGCGCGGCGTGCTGATCCCGGTCGGCGCCGCCCTGACCGCGCGTGACAACGTGGTCGAGACGGTCCGCCCGTACACCCGCGGCCGCGTGAGCATCGAGCGGGAGGTCACCCGGGTGCAGAAGCGCCTGACGACCAACCTCAAGAAGTTCGAGCGCCGTGGCGAGACCGCCCGCAACCGGGTCCAGCGCCAGGTCAAGAAGACCCGGACGCAGGTCGAGCGCGAGGCGCGCCAGCGCCGCAACGCGGTCCAGAAGTCGGTCAAGTCCGCCGGTCAGGACTTCGGCCGCGGCTTCGACCGCATCCAGTCGGGCGTCGAGGAGCTCAGCCCGCTGTCGTAAGCGACATCGCTTAGCCCCCGCTCCGCCGGAGAGACGGCCAGCGGGGGAGAGCTATCGGTCCTCATAACCCGACCGGTAGTGCAGTATCTCTCCTCCCTCGGATCGGCGGGGCCCTCGGGCCCCGCCGGTTCACTTTCCGGGGTCGGTTTCGCGGCGCTCGACACCTGCTTGAATGCCTGCGATGCCCACCGAGGATCAGATCCGCGACGCGCTGCGCGTGGTGATCGACCCCGAGCTGCGCCAGAACATCGTGGACCTCGGCATGGTCCGCTCGATCCGCCAGCCGGTGCACGGGCGGGTGGAGGTCGTGGTCTCGCTGACCACCGCCGGCTGCCCGGTCCGCTCGCACTTCCAGACGGCGGTGGCCGACGCCGTGGGCGCGCTCGATGGCGTGGCCCAGGTGGAGGTCGGCTTCGACGTGCTGAGCGCCGAGGAGAAGCAGGGCCTGCAGACGCGCCTCGGCCGCCAGGGCGGTCTCCCGAGCGGTGCGCTCGCGCGGGTGAAGAACGTGATCTGCGTCGGCTCCGGCAAGGGCGGCGTGGGCAAGTCCACGATCACCGCCAACCTGGCCGCGGCGCTCGTGGCCGAGGGTCACCCGGCCGCGGCGATGGACGCCGACGTCTGGGGCTACTCGATCCCCCGCATGCTCGGCGTGCACGGCAAGCCCAGCGTGAACGAGCGCCGCAAGATCCTGCCGCTCGTCGGCGCCGGCGGCGTGCAGGCCATCTCGATCGAGTTCTTCCTCGAGCGCCAGGACCAGGCGATCGTCTGGCGCGGCCCGATGCTCCACAAGGCGATCCGCCAGTTCCTCGAGGACGTGGAGTGGGGCGAGCTCGACTACCTGCTGATCGACCTTCCGCCCGGCACCGGCGACGTCTCGATGACGCTCGCCCAGCTCCTCCCCCAGGCGCGCTTCGTCGTGGTCACCACGCCGCAGCCGGCCGCGCAGAACGTGGCCGCCCGCGCCGCCGAGACCGCCGGCCGCTTCGACCTCGAGGTCGCCGGCGTGATCGAGAACATGTCGGCCTTCACCGGGCCGAACGGCGAGCGCGTGGCGATCTTCGGCGAGGGCGGCGGGCAGGTGCTGGCCGACGACCTCGACGTGCCGCTGCTCGGCAAGGTTCCGCTGTCCGAGGAGCTGCGCGTGGGCGCCGACGAGGGACGGCCGCTCGTGCTGAGCGACCCGGACGCCCCCGCCGCTCAGGCGATCTTCCACGCCGCCCGCGGCCTCGTGGCCGCCACGCCGCAGGTCGCGCCGCTGCTGCAGGCGGCGAACGGCGGGCTGCCTCCGGCGGCCGCGCCGGTCACCGGCACGCCGCTGCCGATGGCCCCCTGAGGGCACCCCCTCCTCTGCAATAAATCTTGCTTCGGCCGTTTTCGGCAGAACGAGGTGGTTTTACGCGCCAACTTTCTGCAATACCGACGTATGGGGGTGGCCAAACGGGCTAGTTGGCACCCCGCGCACATCAAGCCGCACGCGCGCACGACGATGGGTCTGATGTGACCTTTTCAGTCCGCACGTCGGACGGGTTCACCCTGGTCGAGGTCGTCGTGGCGATGGCCGTGATCCTCGTCGGAGTTCTCGGCACAGTTGCACTTCTCGACAGGGCGAACGCGCAGACCTCCGAGGCGAAAGCCCGGCAGACCGCGAACGCCCTGATCCGGGACATCATCGAGACCTCGCAGGGCGTGCCGTACAAGCAGCTCACCCAGTCGGGGGTCAAGGGCACGCTCCAGGCGAACGGCTTTCCCGACGACATCCCGCTCACGACCGGCGCGTGGGACATCCGGCGCAACGGGGTCACCTTCACGATGAGCGCGAGCGCGTGCATAGTCGACGATCCGCGCGACGGCCAGGCCACGCACCCGGCGGACGCGGGCTTCTGCTCCGACAGCCCGGCCGGCACAGGCGACAGCAACGGGGACGACTACCGCCGCGTCACGCTCACCGCCACGCCGCCCCAGGGCATCGGGCTCCCGCTCACGCAGACGACCATCGTCGGCTCCAACCGGATCACGAACCCCGGCGGCGCCGGGCCTGGCGGCGGAACCGCCACCTCGAACGAGATAAAGGAGCTGCGGATCACCTCGCCGACGCTGCACTACGGCCAGGTCGCGCCGTGCAGCAGCGCCAGCGTCTGCACCTTCCCGATAGCCACGAGCTCGACGGTCTCGCCGAAGTCGCTCACGTTCCAGGTGACCACCGCCTACAACGCCCAGAAGATCCGCCTGACGATCGACGGCCAGCCCGCGGTCACGCTCTCGGGGCCGGCGGCGACGTTCAACTGGACCTGGAACCTGCCCGACGCGCAGCCTGACGGCAACTACGTGGTGGCGGCCCAGATCTACGACGAGGCCGGCACCACCGCGATCAGCAGCCCGACGCCGCTGGTGGTCACGGTCAACCGCTACATCCCGGACCACACGGCGTTCGCGCCCACAGCGGCCGGCCGCAACCCGCTCTGGAGCAACCTGCCGGAGATCGAGACCTACCCGACCACGAACACGTCCGCCCGGGTCGACCGCGACATCACCGGCTTCCTGGCCACGCGCCAGGTGAACGGCACCGGCAGCACGACCGCCTGCCAGACCTTCTCGCCGAGCAACCGCGGTTGCCAGGACACCAATCCGCCGTCGTGCTGCAGCTCGACCGTCACCTACCGGATCACCCCGACCGGCGCGAACCCGGACGGCACGCAGCAGGTGGGCGGCACCACGGCGGGCTCGCCGAACGTGAACGCCCCCAACACGCGCCCGCTCGAGCCCGAGAACGTCGTCATCTCCCGCAACGGCAACCGCGTCACGATCAGCTGGACGAGCCCGCCCGGCTCGGGCGACCCCGACGCGGGCGACTGCATCGACTTCTTCCGCATCTACCGCCGCGACCTGAACGGCACCACGTGGGAATACGGCGACCGCGTGGACCGGACCGTCTTCGGCAACGACACCGCCCCCTGCGGCGCCACGGGCGAGAAGAGCAACAGCGTGACCCTGATCGAGGAGACGGCGACGGCGAAGCGCTACCGCGTGACGGCGGTGGACACGCACCTCGCGGAGTCGCCGCGGGAGAACGTGACCGGATGATGCGGCGGCTGCGGGACGAGCGCGGGATCGGGATGGCGGAGGTGATGGTGTCGGTCGCGCTCATGGCGGTCGTCGTGGGCGCGGCGCTGGCTCCGTTCGAAGTCCTCCACCTCACCGAGCGCACCAACACGCACCAGAACGAGTCGCAGGACAACGCGCGCCAGACGATCGCGGTGGTCGCGAAGAACCTCCGCAACACGTCGGGCCAGAACCAGCTCGTGAACCTGGCGAGCCCGTACGACCTGGTGGTCGAGACGGTCGACGCGTCGGCGAAGCCGGCCGGCAGCCAGAACGCCCGAAACCTGATGCGCGTGCGCTACTGCCTCGACACGACGAGCAGCAGCGCCTCGCTGACCAGCGGCATCATCTGGGAGCAGGCCTTCAAGTGGACCACGGCCACGCCGCCCGCTCAGATGCCGGGCGTGACCTGCCCCGACGCCAGCTGGGGCACGTCGCGGATCCTCGCGAAGAACATCACGAACAAGGCGACGTCCACGCGGCGCGCCGTCGCCCAGCCGCTGTTCCAGTACTACCCGAGCGCGAGCCCGCTCGACACGATCACGTCGATCCGGATAAAGGTCTACGCGGACCGCGTCTGGGACCAGGCGCCGCCCGAGACCGAGCTGACGAGCGGCATCCTCCTGCGCAACCAGAACGGGTCTCCCACGGCCAGCTTCACCGCGACTCCCGGCGTCGCGGCCTCGCGCAAGATCACGCTGAACGCCGGCACCTCGACCGACCCCGAAGGACTCCCCCTCACCTATCGCTGGTGCGACGTGACGACGCAGACGCTCTGCGACGACACGACGAAGGTCGGCACCGGCGTGCTCTACACCTACACCGCGCCCGTCGCCGGGGCGCGCAAGATCCAGCTCCAGGTGTTCGACGTCGGCGGCCTCCAGGCGATCGCCGGCCCGCTCACGGTGACCGCGCCATGAGACGCCTGCACGACGAGTCCGGCGTGGCGCTCGTCGTCGCCATCTTCATCTCCGGCCTGATGCTGATGGCCGGGCTGGCGGTGGTCGCGGTCAGCGACACCCAGACTCAGCAGACCGGCCAGGAGCGCCTTCGCGAGAACGCCCTGACGCTGACCGAGGGCGTGCTCAACGCTCAGGCGAACCTCCTCTCGTCGGGCTGGCCGGAGACCGCCGACAAGGCCTTCGTCCCGTGCACCCAGACTTCCGCCAGCCCTCGCTGCCCGGACCCCGGCAGCCTGCTGCGCGGCTACCAGAGCAAGGACTTCGGCAACGGGGCGGCGATCACATGGGACCTCAGCGTGCGCGACAACGGACTCGGCAGCTTCTACGACGACGTCGCGACGGCAACGCAGCCGGCGTGGGACCGGAGCGGTCCGGCCGGAACGCCGGACGGCGTGATGTGGCTCCGCGCGCGGGCGACCATCCGTGGCGAGGCGCGCACGATCGTGTCCCTGATCCGTGCCACGCCGATCGCTCTCGCGTTCCCTCGTGGCGCGCTCACCGCCGCGCATTTCCATACGTTGAACAACGGCAACAAGCAGCTCCTGGACACGGGCAACGGCCCGGGCATCATGGCTCGCTGCACGGTCGGTCCCAGCGGGCCGGGCCGCGGAAACCCGTGCCTCGACTACCAGGTCGACAAGGGGCAGGTCTACCCGAACTCGTACATCTCCGACCCTGGCATCCCGAACGCGATGACCGCGTCCGAGCTCGACGCCCTGCGAAACCGCGCGAAGGCCTCGGGCACCTGGTTCTCGTCCTGCCCGGCGGTCCCGCCCAACACCCCGCTCGTCTTCATCGAGAACGGCCCGTGCACGTTCAGCAGCGGCGCCGTCATCAACTCCTCGGCGAACCCCGGCATGCTGGTCGTCTACAGAGGCGCCCTCCAGCTCCTCGGCGGCACCACCTTCTACGGCTTGATCTACGCCGCGAACGCCGACAACAGCACCGACACCCTCGTCACGGTCACCGGTCAGTCCACCGTCGGGGGCGCGATCGTCGTCGACGGCCGCGGTGGGATCGCGATCGACGGCAGCGGCCTGGTGCTTCAGTACGACTCGAACGCGTTCAATCTCGTGACCTCGACGCAGTCGATCAACGTGATCGCCAACTCGTGGCGCGAGCTCAACGGCAAGTAGCGCCGGCCGCCCGCGCGGAGGGCGCCGCTACGACTTCGACTTGTAGTAGTCGGCGTTGATCTGGATGTACTGGGACCACTCGTCGGGGAGCTGGTCCTCGGCGAAGCAGGCATCCACCGGGCAGGCCTCGACGCAGGCATCGCAGTCGATGCACTCGTCGGGGTCGATGTAGAGCATCTTGACCTCGTCGTAGTCGGGCTCGTCCGGGGTCGGGTGGATGCAGTCGACCGGGCAGACCTCGACGCACGAGTTGTCCTTGGTGTCGATGCAGGGCTCGGCGATGACGTAGGCCATTTGGTCGAGTCGGCTCCTTCTGATTTCGTCGGGGTCCGCGCGCCGTACCCCGGCGCGAGCGCGCATCTTATTACGCTCCACGCGTGATCCTGCTCACAGGAGGCACCGGGAACCTGGGGTCGGCGCTGCTCGCGCGGCTGCTGGCCGAGCGCCAGCGCGTGCGCTGCCTCGTGCGCGAGCCGCGCGACCTGGGACCCGAGCGGGTGCGCGTGCAGATCGCGCTGGGCGACCTGGCCGATCCTGCCTCGTTCCGCAACGCCCTGCGCGGGGTCAAGACCGTGATCCACCTGGCGGCGACGATCCGCGACCAGCCGCGCGCGTCGATCGAGGAGCTGAACGCCGTGGCCACGCTGCGGCTCTTGCGGGCCGCGGAGCGCAACGGGGTCGAGCAGTTCATCTTCTTCTCGGCGCTGGGCGCCTCGCTCCACGAGCGGGCCCGCTTCTTCCGCGCCAAGGCCCTTGCCGAGCAGGCGGTGGAGGAGTCCGAGATCCCGAGCGTGGTGTTCGCACCGTCGATCGTCTACTCGCCCCGGGACCCCTGGGTGCGGCTGCTCGAGCGGATGTCGCTCCTGCCGGTGATGCCGATCTCGGGCTCCGGGCAGGCCCGCTACCAGCCGATCTGGACCGAGGACGCCGCCGCGTGCGTGACGGCGGCCCTGGCCGGCGCCGGAGACGGCGCGCGCCACGCGCGCTACGAGCTGGCGGGGCCGGACACGCTCTCCTACGACGACATGGCGCGGGTGATGCTGCGGGCGCTGCGCCGGCGGCGCCGGCTCGTGCACGTGCCGCTGCCCGTGGTGCGGAGCGGGCTGCGCGCGGTTGAGGCGGTCGCCGGCGACCAGAGCTTCGCCGTGTGGGAGGAGGCGGAGCTGATGGAGATCCCGATGACCACCCCGCGCGGGACCGCCGACGCCGAGGCGCTCGGCGTCAGCCCGCGGCGGATGCGTGCGGTGCTGGGAGGCGGCTAGTCGCCGCCTGGCCCACGTAGGCCACCATCCGGTTGGTGAGCGCCCCCACCAGGCGGAACTCCTCGGCGGCGGGCGGCGGCGTGTCGGCGAGGCGCTCGCGGATCGGCGGGATCAGCTCCGGCGCGGCCTGCTCGGCGATCGCGGCGCCCACGCGGGCGGCCTCGCGCACCAGCTCGGGCTCGACGCTCCAGATCGTCTCGAAGCCGCGCTCGCCGTCGGGCACGCCCTCCTGGCCCGGGCGCTCCCAGGCGGCGAGGAAGGCGGAGTAGTCGGGCGCGTCGCAGATCAGGCCCCACTCGCGCAGCAGCGGGTCGTCGTGCGCGACAGGGATCTCGTGCGGGCCGCCGGGCGGGTCACGGCGCTCCTCGAACTCGGCGAACACGATGGCCGAGGCCGACGTGCGGGCCAGCTCGCGCCAGCGCGACTCCGCGTGGAGGTAGAAGCGCGGCCGCTGGAAGCTGCCGAAGAGGACCGGGCGCTCCGCGCGCGCGATGCACTCGTCCTCGATCGCGTGGCTGAGCGCGATCAGCGTGCGCTTGGGGAGGTAGT
Organism: Thermoleophilaceae bacterium; assembly: GCA_036386455.1. Lineage (GTDB taxonomy): Bacteria > Actinomycetota > Thermoleophilia > Solirubrobacterales > Thermoleophilaceae > AC-37. The sequence continues at coordinate 1,746 of DASVVS010000079.1, read as the reverse complement.
ACGGGATGAGGTCGGGCCGGCGGCGGCGGATGCCGGCGTAGATCGACGGCTCGATCTCGGTCATCGCGGAGCGCGCCCGCTCGATGGCGGCCGGGATCGACAGGCCGGCGGAGCGGTCGCGGGCCACGCGGCGGACGCGCTCGACGTCGTCCTCGCTGTAGCGGCGGTGGCCGCTGTCGAGGCGCGCAGGCTCGGGGAACCCGAACCGCTGCTCCCACATCCTCAGCGTTGCCGCGTTCACGCCCGTGCGCGCCACCACCTCGCGGATGGTCAGGTCGGCTGCCACCCGGGCTACGCCGCCGCCGCCAGGTTCTCGCGGGTCTTGCGCAGGCCGAGGCGCAGGCGGCTCTTTGCCGTACCGAGCGGGATCGCGCTGGCCTCGGCGATCTCGCTGGCGCTCATGCCCTTGCCGTAGGCGAGCAGGAGCGCGTCGCGCTGCTCGGCGGGCAGGTGCTTGATGGCGCCGGCCAGGCGGCGGTTGCGGTCGCGCCGCATCACCTGCTCCTCGGCGGCCTCCTCGGCGCCCACGCCGCTCACGCGGACTTCCTCCTTGGTGCGCTCCACGGCGGCGTCGCGAGCGCTGCGAGAGCGCCAGCGGTCCAGGGCGCGGCTGCGCGACATCATCGTCACGTACGCGCTCAGCGGCCCGCGCCGCGCGTCGTACGAGCTCGGCCTCAGCCAGAGCTGCATGAACACATCCTGCACGACGTCCTCGGCGGCCGCGTCGTCGCGAAGCACACGGCGGGCTGCCGCGATGGCCTGCGGAGCGAGCTGTCGATACGCGTCATCGAACTGGCGAGGGTCCTTGAGGTCCGGCGACATGGTCTTCCCCTGTGTGGCGTTTTTCTTAAACAACTTGTTGAAGAACAATATCGTCAAGCAGAGAAAAACCTAAACAGGCTGTTGAACACGGCGCGGAGCCGCGCTCCGCCGTTTTGGCCCAGAAATGACGAAAGCCCCGCACTTGCGGGGCTTTCGCCGGCAACTTCGGTCGTGAGGACCGAGCTACATCATTCCGTCCATGCCCCCGGGCATTCCGGCGCCGGCGCCGTCCTTCTCGGGGATCTCGGCGACGATGCACTCCGTCGTCAGGATGTTCTTCGCGATCGAGGCCGCGTTCTGCAGCGCCGAGCGCGTGACCATCGCCGGATCGATCACGCCGGCCTCGACGAGATCGACGATCTCACCGGTGTCGGCGTTGAGGCCCTGGCCGTTCGACGCGTTGCGGACGTCGTTGACCACGACCGAGCCCTCGAGCCCGGCGTTCTCCGCCAGCTGGCGGACCGGCTCCTGGAGGGCGCGGAGGATGATCTTCGCGCCCGTCTGCTCGTCGCCGTCCTCGATGGCGTCGATCTTGAGGGCCTCGGCCGCGCGCAGCAGCGCGGTGCCGCCGCCCGGGACGATGCCCTCCTCGAGCGCCGCACGGGTCGCCTGGAGGGCGTCCTCGACGCGGTGCTTCTTCTCCTTCATCTCCGTCTCGGTCGCGGCGCCGACCTTCACGACCGCCACGCCGCCCGCGAGCTTGGCCAGGCGCTCCTGGAGCTTCTCGCGGTCGAAGTCCGAGTCGGTGTTCTCGATCTCGGTCTTGATCTGGTTGATCCGGCCCTTGATGGCCTCGGACTCACCGGCCCCGTCGACGATCGTGGTCGTGTCCTTCGCGACCACCACGCGGCGGGCCTGGCCGAGCTGGTTCATCTGGGTGTTCTCGAGCTTGAGGCCCATCTCCTCGGTGATGACCTCGCCGCC
>DASVVS010000078.1:0-12828 GCA_036386455.1 Thermoleophilaceae bacterium | reverse complement strand
ACGCTGCGCATGCCCGCCGGCGAGCTGCTGATCCGGCCCCACGAGGAGCCGTCGACCATCGCCTTGAGGTTGCGCACCGCCTCGCTGGGCGCGGCGCCCAGCGTGGGGATGTTGTGGCTGCCGCTCACCGGCATCGACCCGCGGTACTCGAACAGCGGGGCCGAGGAGCCGGTCTGGCGCACGGCGTAGACGAGGCGTCCGAGCACGTCGAGCGTCGCGCCCGTGCCGGCCAGCACCAGCGCCGACGGGTCGAGCGCGCGCATCGCGCGCGTCATCCGCTCCTGGGCGAGCGCCACGGAGAGGAGCAGCACGCGGAAGCCGGCACGGCGCAGGGCCAGCTCGAGGGCCTGCACGTGGATGCCCTCCATGCCGAGCGCCGGGCTCGAGTCGAAGATCAGGACGCCCTCGGCGCGCGAGGCGGGGGCGGTCACGCGGCGGGCGCTGTGCAGCCAGCCGGTCGCCCAGCGGCAGGCGAGCTCGAACTCGGCCTCGCGGCCCTCGCGGTTCTGCGCGAGCTCGAGGCCCGGCAGCAGCAGCTCCTCCACCGTGCGCTCGATCGAGCGCAGCGACAGGCTCTCCTCCATCAGGCGGTCGGCCAGCGACTCGTCGAAGCGGTCGAACGCCTCCACCATGCGCGAGGCGGACCCGAGGCCCTCGCCGCGCTGGCGGGCGACCTGGATCGCCGAGGAGATGTTGTGCGTCTCGAGCAGGGCACGCCGCAGCGCCTCCAGCTCGGTCAGCTCGTACTGGCGGTGGCCACCGGCCGTCCGCCGCGGGGCGGGGTAGCCGAATCGGCGCTCCCAGCTCCGGAGGGTGTTGGGGCTGACGCCGAGTAGCTCGGCCGCCGCGTTGGTTCGGATGCCGCTCACGTGGTCACCTTCGGCACAAGTCGCAGGTTCCTTTACGGGTTAGGGCAGCAGAAGCTCCACGCCCGCACGCAAGTTGTGACAGCTCTGGGGGTTCTTGCGCAAGGTCCGGGCGAGAACTTGCACGCGCGCTACCCGCCCGACTCGACCACCACGAGCGCCGCGGGCGGCGTCGCGCAGCACCCGATGCGAGCCACCAGCCGCACGCCCGGCAGCCGCCTGGCGGCCGGCTCGACCGGCATCTCGGCGACCCCGCGGTCGCCCGTGGCCGCGCGCACCACGCGCCGCGCGAGGTCCGCCACGCCGGCGGGAGTCGTCAGCACGCTCAGCAGCGGGCGCCCGAACAGCCCCTGCCCCGAGTCGAGCAGCTCCTCCGCGGCCTCCGACGCCGCGCTCACCATCAGGTCCGAGGTGACGACGAGGAACGCCCCGCCCGGCCGGTGCAGCAGATCGCGCGAGCAGGTCAGCACCATGCCGAGCCCGCAGTTCGAGCAGACGCGCCCGCGCAGCGGCCGCTCCGGGTGCAGCGAGGCGGCATCGAACAGCGAGCCGCAGTGGGTGCAGAATCGGGTGAGCTCCGCCGGTTGAGCGCGTCCGTGCGCCTCGGCGTGAGCGACCTGGGCCAGATCTCTCATGCTTGCTCCTTGTCCTGTGGGGGAGTCCGTTCCCCTGCGGGGGAGTCCATTACCCCGCAGACACGAGAAGAACATGGGAAGGTCCCGTCCGCATGCGGGTGCAGGTTTTGCAGCGGATGCGTTCGGCCAAGCGGGGCAAATCTCTGCCTGCGCTCGCAATCTCGCTGTCGCTCGTGGGGGGTTGCTCCACCGAGGACAGCTCGCCGGTGCCGGTCGCGTGCAAGGAGGGACCGGACACGGTGCGCGCGGCGCTCGCGCGCGCGCCCGCGCGAGTGGAGCTGGACGGAACGCCGCTCAGCGAGTGCTTCACGCGCGGGGCGAACTCCGCGGACCTGCAGCAGGTGGGCGCCTCCTACGTGTCCGTGGCCGCCCGGCTGGCCGACGCCGCCCGCCGCCGGCCCGGCGGCCCGGACGCGCTGCGGCTCGGCTATCTCGTGGGCGCGTCGAAGCGCGGCGAGGCCCGCACGCAGGGGATCCACCACGACCTGATGCGCCGGATCGAGCAGGAGCTGACCGGCGTGGACACCGCGTCGCCCGCGTACCGGCGCGGCTTCCAGGCCGGGCAGAAGCATGGATAGCCTCTAGGGCATGACCGATCAGCAGCAGCTCTGGGGCGGCGAGACCACCAAGGCCATCGAGAACTTCCCGGTGTCGGGCGAGCGCGTGCCGACGTCGGTCGTGCGCTGGCTCGGCCGCATCAAGGCGGCGGCCGCGCGCACCAACGCCGAGCTCGGCCAGCTCGACCAGGACATCGCCGATCGCATCGGCAGCGCGGGCGACGAGATCGCCCAGGGCCGCCACGACGACCAGTTCCCGATCGACGTCTTCCAGACCGGCTCGGGCACCTCGTCGAACATGAACGCGAACGAGGTGATCGCCGCGCTCGCGGGCGAGGGCGTGCACCCGAACGACCACGTGAACATGGGGCAGTCCTCGAACGACGTGTTCCCGTCGGCCGTGCACCTCGCCGCGCTCGGCGAGGCCACCGACAAGCTGATCCCCGCGCTGGAGCGCCTCGGCTCCTCGCTCGAGGCGCGCTCGGAGGAGTTCACCGAGCTGGTCAAGGCCGGACGCACGCACCTGATGGACGCGGTCCCGGTCACGCTCGGCCAGGAGTTCGGCGGCTACGCCGCGCAGATCCGCCTCGGCCGCGAGCGCGTGCTCAGCGCGCTGCCGCGCGTCGGCCAGATCCCGCTGGGCGGCACCGCCACCGGCACCGGTCTCAACACGCACCCGGACTTCGCGACCGGCGTCCGCACCAAGCTCACCGAGGCCACCGGCCTGCCGATCGACGGCCCGGCCGACCCGTTCGAGGCGCAGGCCAACCGCGACGCGCTCGTGGAGCTGTCCGGCGCCCTGAAGGTGATCGCGGTCTCCCTGACCAAGATCGCCAACGACCTCGCGCTGATGGGCTCCGGCCCGCGCACCGGTCTCGGCGAGATCGCGCTGCCCGAGCTCCAGAAGGGCTCGTCGATCATGCCGGGCAAGGTCAACCCGGTGATCCCGGAGGTCGTGCTCCAGGTGGCCGCGCAGGTGATGGGCAACGACATGGCGATCACGGTCGCCGGCTCGCAGGGCCAGTTCGAGCTGAACGTGCGCGTGCCGATGATCGCGCGCAACCTGCTGCAGTCGATCGGCCTGCTCTCGAGCGCGTCGATGCTGCTGGCGGAGAAGGTCGTCGACGGGCTCGAGCCGAACGAGGAGGCGCTCAGGCGCAACGCCGAGTCCACCCCGGCGATCGCCACGGCGCTCAACCCGTACATCGGCTACGACAAGGCGACCGAGATCGTGAAGGAGGCGGTGGCCTCCAAGCGCACCATCCGCGAGGTGGCGCTGGAGAAGGGCGTGGACGAGGAGACGCTCGACCGCGCGCTCGATCTCCAGGCGATGGCGCGCGGAGCCAAGCCCGCGCCCACGGGGTAGCGAACCGGCCGGATCCGTCCTATGGTGGATCGCGCGGCACGATGCCGCGACTCGCCATGGCCCGCCGTCTCGCACTCGCCCTGATCGCTGCAGCCTGCGCGCTGCCCGCAGCCGCCCAAGCGGAGGTCTCCGACTTCGGCAGCGACCTGTCGCTGCCCGCGACGGCATCGCACAACTCCGGGCCCGACATCTCGTACTGGAACGCCGGCCCGACGCCCGGCCTCGGCTCCTACGTGGCCCCGGCCGAGGGCCAGGTCACGACCGTCAAGCTCAAGGGCGCGCTGATCCCGAACCCCCGCCTGCGCGGCAGCGACGAGGAGCGGATCGCCCAGATCATCCACTTCCAGGTCCTGCGCGACAAGGGCGATGGCCGGTTGAAGATCGTGCAGCTCAGCACCGGCCACATGCAGATGCCGATCTCGGATCAGCCCGAGCAGGTCGTGACCGAGTACAAGCCGGTGAACCTCTGCGTCAAGCGGGGCGACGTCGTCGCGTTCAACACGATCGGCGCGCACGAGTACAGGCGCGACCCGGGAACGCTCGGCGGGCCGCAGGGCGCCGAGTACCAGGTCTTCGGGATCGCGCCCGACATGATCACCCAGTTCTACTCCAAGGACAACGGGCTGAACGAGCAGACGACGATCGACCCGTCGCCCAACGACGTGCTCTTCCGCCACGAGCTGCTGATGCGCACCACGCTCGCCACCGGTCCCGACTCCACCGACATCTGCCCGGGCGGTTACGCGCAGCACGTCTTCCGCGGCGCGGACATCAACCCGCCGCCCAAGGTCAGCCCGATCGTCGTGCGGACCAAGGACCGCAACGCGCGCGTGCGGATCTTCTGCCACGGCGAGAACTACGGCGGCTGCGTGGGCTCGCTGAAGCTCATGGTCGGCGACCTCGAGCTGGGCGCGGCCCGCTTCGACGTGCCGAACACGCACACCGAGGCGGTGGAGGTGCCGCTGTCGGCCACCACGATCGCCGCCATCCAGGCGGCCGGCACGATGAAGGTGACCGCCGTCGCGGACGCGACCGACAAGCCCGCCTCCGACCCGCGCAACACCGACGCGCCCGGCACGCGGCCCGCCCCTCAGCGGAAGACGACCAGCGAGGAGCTCACGCTCAAGCCGGACAAGGCCCCGTGCATCGTGCCCAAGAAGCTCGTCGGCAAGTCCTCGAAGAGCGCCAAGGCCGCGATCTCGAAGGCCGGCTGCAAGACGGTCGTGAAGTACAAGAAGGTGAAGAGCGCCAAGCAGAGCGGCAAGGTGCTCGCCCAGAAGCCGAAGGCCGGCACGGTCCTGCCCGCCGGCTCGGCTGTGACGATCACCGTCGGCCGGCGCGGGTAGCGGCATCCGCCCGCTGATCGCGACCCTGGGCGTGATGCTCGCGCTTCCCGCGAGCGCCGGCGCCGCCGTCATCCCGTTCGGCAGCGACCTGTCGGGGCCCGCGAACGTGGTCGAGTCGCACGGGTCCGACACCGCGATCTGGAACGCCGCGCTGGCCAGCGGAGGCGCCGTCACCGCGCCGGCCGAGGGACAGATCACGGCGATCCGCGTGAAGGGCGGCGTGCGCACCAGGACCGCGGACAACCCGCTCGCCCGGCTGGTGCACTTCCAGGTGCTGCATCCCGGCGCGGACACCAAGACCGTCGAGATCAGCTCGGGCGACTTCCACCTCCCGCGCACCGACGACGAGCAGCTGGTGACCACCTACCGCGAGCCCGAGCTCGTGAACATCTGCATCCATGGGGGCGACTACGTGGACGTCAACACGATCGGCGGGGCGGAGTTCGCCGCCGCCGGCGACCGCGGCAGCGCACTCGGGATCTTCTCTCGCAGCGCCGGGTCGACCGTGCACTGGCACGAGGCGAACGACGCGACGAACCAGGGCGCCGTGCTGCAGGGCAACAGCCAGTACCCGGCGGCCGAGCTGCTCATGCAGACGGAGCTCTCCACTGGCCCGGACGCGTCCGACATCTGCCCCGGCGGCTACCGCCAGCACATCTTCCGGGGGCTCAGCTTCCCGGACCCCACGCAGCCCACCGTGAAGACCGGCACGCGCCGCGTGCGGCTCAAGGGCGAGTGCCACGGCGAGAACTACGGCGGCTGCATCGGCGACCTGTCGCTCAGCGCGACGATCGACGGCACGGTGCGCGAGCTCGGCACCGCCCCGTTCTCCATCGAGCCCGGCTTCAAGGGGACGATCGAGATCCCGATCTCCGCGGAGAGCGTGCTCGCCATCCAGCGGGCGAGGACCCTGACGGGCACCCTCACCGCCGCCGCGCACGACGATCCGCGCGGCGACTCGCGCGTGAAGTGGGACAGCGTGCCGGTCCAGACGAAGACGACGACCGGTCAGATCACGCTGACGCCGGACAAGCTCCCGTGCGTCGTCCCCCGCAAGCTCGTGGGGAAGACCTCCGCGAAGGCCAAGTCGATGCTCAAGGCGGCCGGCTGCGGGAACGCCGTGAAGTACAAGAAGGTCAAGAAGTCGAAGCAGTTCGGCAAGGTCGTGTCGCACAAGCCCAAGGCGGACACGGTCCTGCCGGCCGGCTCGAAGGTGACGCTGACCATCGGCCGGCGCAAGTAGGCGCGCGGCCGGTCCTCGGCGTCAGCGCGCTGGACGCGCGGCCAGGCGCGCGAGCGCCAGCTTCATGACCGGCCCGTACGTGGCCGCAAGCGCCAGCTCGATCGGCCTCGGCGCCTTCAGCGTGACTTCCACGTCCGTGCCACGTCGTGTGGGTACGAGCCGATGGTCCATCTCGACCGGTCCCACCTTCCAGGCCCACGAGCGGCCGTGCCGCTTGCGAACGATCGTGGCCGGAACCGGCACGAAACCGAGCAGGCGGGCCGCGCCGACGGCGTCGGGCTTGACCTCGGGCCAGCCGAGACCCCAGGCTCCGCGCAGGTGCGGCGCCCATTCGGGCCAGCGCTCGGGCCGCGCGAGAAGCGGCCAGAGCTCGCTCGGGCGCGAGTCGCTGCTCGCGTTGTAGCGCAGCATCAGGCGGCCTTGCGGTCGTCGATGGCGTCCGAGTGCTCGTTCGTGTCGCCGAGCGGCGTCTCGTCGTCGACGGCGAACGGCGCGTCCTTCTCGCCGTCGGGCTCCGCGGTCGCGCGGGCCACGATCCAGAGGACCCCCATGCCGCCGGCCAGGACCAGCAGGAAGAGCAGAACGGTGATCGTGTACTCCATGCGTGCGATACGGGCCTCGGCGGCTCACGGATCTCCGCCTACCTTCCGATGAATAAAGCGGGCATGGGTAGCCGGATTCGCAACCTCCTGGTCACGGTCGCCGCCGCGTGTGCGGTCGTCGCCGCATTCCCGGGCGCGAGCCTCGCGGGCGTCGAGACGTTCGGCAGCGACCTGAGCGCGCCCGCCAACTCGATCGAGCCGAACGGGGCGATCCACCCGGCGTACGGCGGCGACTGGAACGGCGCCGACACCGCCTTCTGGAACACCAAGCTCGCGAACGGCAACCGCACCACCGTCCCGGCCAACGGCCAGATCGTCGAGATCCGGGTCAAGGGCACGGCGATCGCCGGGCCGCACCCGTGGAACCCGAACGTGCCGCCGCGCGCGCTCGTGCACTTCCAGGTCATCACCCCGCAGCCCGACGGCTCGATGAAGGTCGACCTCACCTCCGGCGGCGTCGACTGGCCGATCGGCGGCGACCCGCAGCAGATCACGACCTACCGCCCGGTCAACCTCTGCGCGGACGCGGGCGACTACGTGGACTTCAACACCTGGGGCGGCCACGAGTGGCGCTGGGACCGCTACGGCGGCATCCCCCTGCAGGTGTTCAGCGCGGTGCGCGGGTCGACCATGAACTGGTACGAGAAGGACCAGGGCACCAACAACGGGCAGACGCTCTACCCGCGCAGCCGCGACGGGCGCGAGCTGCTGATGCAGACCGTGATCGCCACCGGCCCGGACGCGACCGACATCTGCCCCGGCGGCTTCGCGCAGCACATCTACCGCGGCCTCGAGATCCAGCCCTCGCCGCAGGACGCCGTCCTGCGCACGAAGGACGGCGTGGCCAAGGTGCGCACGTTCTGCCACGGCGAGAACTACGGCGCCTGCGCCGGCAAGCTCACGCTCAAGGCCGAGCTCGGCGGCCAGGAGGTCGAGCTGGGCAGCACGGACTTCCGGATCGAGAACTCGTACACGGTGAACGTGCAGGTGCCGCTGTCGCCCGATGTGGTGCAGGGGATCCGCGCGCTCGGCGGGCTCAGGACGCGCGTGATCGCGGACTCGCACGACGATCCACGCAACGACGAGCGCGTGAAGTGGGGCGCGGCGATCCCGGTGCAGAGCAAGGTCACCGAGGGCACGGCCACGCTCAGGCCGGACAAGCTGCTGCCGCTCTGCAACGTGCCGGCCGTGAAGGGCCTGAAGCTCGCCTCCGCCAAGAAGAAGCTGAAGGCGTCGAAGTGCCCGATGGGGCGCGTGCGCTACTCGCGCGGCTCCAAGCGCGGCCGGGTGATCAACCAGAAGCCCAACCGCGGCAAGGCTCTGGACGCCGGCACGAAGGTCTACCTGACCGTCGCGCGCTGAGCGGCCCCGCCGGGCGCTAGTGCTGCTCGTCCTCAGCCACGCGTAGCCGGTTCTCACGCATCCAGGTCCGCAGCTTCTTGCGCTGCGTCGCGAGAAACGCTCGGGCCTGCCGCCGTGGCGTCATGTTGCGCTTCACGCCCATGCGCAGCTCGCGCTCGAGGAACGGTAGGAGCGCCCGCCGCACCTGCCGTTCGCTGCGACCGCCGCGGCGCGCGACCTCCAGCACCGTGTGGCCCGAGCTGCGCAGCTTCCACCAGGTCGCGTGGCTCACGCCGAAGAAGCTCTCCGCGTTCCTGCCGATGTGGCGGTTGTGGAACACGTGGAAGAGCAGGTGCCGCGAGAGGTGGCTCTGCGTCATCGTGCGGCGCGTGCGCGAGCGCAGCGTCGTGAGCTGCTCGCGGCTCACGCTGCCCTTCCACGGGCGGATCAGGCGGGCGATCAGCGTGCTCGGGTCCACGCCCTGGCGCCGCGCGAGGCTCGCGATGGTGTGGTCGTAGTCGTCGAGCCACTCGAAGACCTCGTGCTTGCGCACGCCCAGCTCCCTGTAGAGCTGGCGCTCTTCGAACGGGATCCAGTGGCGCACCACCCAGTCCTCGTTCGGCAGCCAGTTCTTGCCGGCGCCGGGCGGCGCCTCGGTGTCGGCGGTGCGGGCGCTCGGAGCCATCAGCGCAGCGCTCAGCGCCGCCGCCACGGCCAGGATCAGAGCAGCCGCCCCCACCAGTCGAGCCCCCGCCACGGCGCGCATCCTAAATGGCGCCGCGCCGTGCCGCTCGTTAGTGTCGCGGCCGTGACGACCGTCTCGGCCGGCGATGCGACCCTGAAGGTGTTCGACCAGGGCACCGGGCCGCCCGTGCTCCTGATCCACGGCGTCGGTTCGACCGGCGAGCTCTGGGCGAGCGACGTGGAGCCGCTCACGGATCGCTTCCGGATCGTCACCTACAACCGGCGCGGCTACGCCGGCTCAGCCGAGTCGCCGCGCGATTGGTCGGCACACGGGGCCGACGCCGCCGGGCTGGTCGAGGCCCTCGACCTCGGGCCCTGCGCGGTGGTGGGCTACAGCGGCGGCGCGATCGCCGCGCTCTGGCTGGCGCTGAACCGGCCGGAGCTGGTCGAGCGGGTCGTGCTCGTCGACCCGGTCGTGCACGTGACGAAGAGCGTGACCCCGCGCTTCGCCGCGACGTTCGCGCGCTACCGCCTCGTCCGGCGCCTGCGCGGAGCGCGCGCGGCGCTCCCGATCTGGTTCGGCTACGTGACCTCGCGCAGCGACGGCAGCGGCTCGGTGTGGGCCGACCCGAAGGTTCCGCAGGCACGGCGCGATCTGCTCCTGGGGGCGGCCGAGGGCGTGGCCGCCGACTTCGACAGCGGCGACGGGGGCCCTGAGGTCCCCGCGGAGGCGCTCGCGGGCATCGACAAGCCGGTGTTCGTCGTCGAGGCCTCGCTCAGCGTGGCGTTCATCCGCAAGGCGATCGGGCGCCTGACGCGGCTGATGCCCCAGGCGCGCGTACTGAGCGTGGAGGGCGCGGGACACATCCTCGCCTACGACCGCCCCGACGAGTTCCGAGCCGCGCTCGTGGAGGCGCTCACCACCTGAGGCTGCCGCGCCGTCCGTGGCGGCGCTGCAACCATGTCGCGGGATGCGCTGGATCGCCGCTTCAGTCGTCGCGCTCGTGGTCACGCTCGCCGTGCCGCCCGGGGCACCGGCGGCGAGCCTGCCGATGGACGAGATGTCCGCCTGCTCGCGGCTCGGACCCAAGCCGCCGGGCTCGCAGGCCGGTCGCTCGATGGCCGCCCGGATCGCCGAGCGCTTCCGCGCGGCCGGGCTCGAGACCTCGTTCGAGGACTTCCACGTGCCGGTCTTCGTCGTTAGGCGCACGGCGTTGCGGGTCGTCGGCGGGTCCAACCCGCGCAGCGTTCGCGGCGAGACGTTCGCCTACGGCGGCGCCGGGCGCGTGGAGGCGGAGGTGGTCGACGTCGGCACCGGCCGTGCCGGCGACTACGCGGGCAAGGACACGGACGGCAAGATCGTGATGGTCCGCCGCGACGAGGCGTTCCACCGCTCCTCGCAGCTCACCGAGGTGGTCGCGCACGGCGGCGTGGCGATGCTCTACGTGTCGGGCTCGCCGGACAACCTGATCCAGACCGGAGCCGTGCGATTCGCCCAGACGCCGCCGGCGCCGATCCCGACGGTCACGGTCGGCGCCGACGACGGCGCCGCGCTGCGCGGGGAGCTCGAGGCGGGCGGGCTGCGGATGGCGATCGAGGTCGACGCCCAGCGCGAGGACGGGCACGCGCGCAACGTGATCGGCGTGCGCCGGGGCACGACGCGACCGGACCACGTGATCGTCGTCGGCGGCCACTACGACAACTGGCACATGGGAGCGATCGACAACTGCACCGGGATCGGGTCGATGCTCGGCCTCGCCGAAGCGGTGAAGGACGTGCCGCTCGACTACACGGTCGTGTTCGGCGCGTGGGACGCGGAGGAGATCGGGCTGGTCGGCTCCTACAGCTGGGTGATGCGCCACCCCGATCTGGTGCGGCGTGTCGTGGTCAACGAGAACCTCGAGATGACGGCGGCGAACGACGGCGCGCTGAGCCTGCGGTTCGGGACGGACTCGCCGGCGATGACCGGTGTGGCGAACGCCGCCGCGCTCGCGACCGGCTACTCCGCGGCGCCGGTGCCCGCGGTGGCCGTCAGGCAGATCAGCGGCGGGATCATCCCGACCGACCTGCAGCCGTTCTACAGCGCGGGCGTGCAGGGCTTCTCGACGTTCACCTCCACGCCGTACTACCACACGCGTGCGGACCTGCCGGAGCGCGTGGACCAGGCGCCGCTCGACCGCGTGACCGCGTACCTGCGCGAGGCGCTGATCGGGCTGCAGGCGGTGCCGCCGGAGTCGCTGCAGGTGCGCGAGGTGCCGAGCGTGGCGGTGAGCGCGCCGGGCAGCGCCAAGCCGGGCGCCGAGGTGCCGGTGGAGGTGAGGGTGACGGGCGTGGGCGGCGAGCCCGTGCTCGGGGCGCCCGTGAAGGTGCTGGTCAACCAGCGCGACCACTGGCCTGTGAACGAGGGGTTCGCGGAGGAGGTGGGCGGCGGCGTGTACCGGTACCGCGTGCCGGCCGGCGCGACCGAGGCGGACCGCACGTGGATCACCGCGACCGTGAACCGGGCGGAGTACATCGCCGAGGGCTACGCGACGGTGGACCAGCGCGCCGGCGGGCTGCTGCCGCCGGATCCGGAGAGCCGGTGCAAGGCGCGCGGATTCGTGCGGATCGCGCTGCGCGCCCCGAAGGGCACGGGCCGGATCCTGCGCGTGCGGGCGCGGGCCAAGCCTGGGAAGGTGCGGCTGGTGTCGCGGCGGCGGGTTGTCTTCGACCTGCGCCGCGTCGACGTGAGCAAGGCCGTGCGGCTACGCGTGAGCGCGCGCACCTCGAGCGGGCGGCTCCTGAAGCAGCGGCGGACCTATCCGGCCTGCGCGGACGAGGCGTCGCTGCGCAAGGCGGTCGGCGGGCTCGACGGCTGACCGCCGAGCCCGCTCTCCTTCAGTTCGTCGGAAGCGGAGCGGTCTTCGCCACGCCTGAGTTCATCCAGAAGATGTTCCCGCCGCTGTAGGCCAGCGAATCGGCGAGGACATCCTGGCCGAAGTCCACGCGGTCCACGATCCCGTCGATCACGCGGCGCACGTCGAAGCGGCGAGCGTCGCCGCTGATGACCTGCCGGACGAGGGCGATCCAGGCCAGGTTGCCCTTGCTGTTCACCTGGATGTCGGTGATCGAGCGGTCCTGCACGCCGCCGCCGGGTATCTCCCCCTGCTCGGCCTGGTAGGACTTCCTGGCGCCGGTCGCGACGTTGATGGTCTTCGCGTCCGCCTCGCCCTCGGGGTCGCCGCAGGTGTAGGCCTCGTAGGCGATGAAGTTGCCGGCCAGCGAGTAGTCGCCCGTGCGGCCGAGGTCGTTGCCGAAGCACTCGTTGCCGCCGAGCGTGTAGCGCTTGGCGTTCTTGATGCGGCAGGCGTAGTAGCCGAAGTCGCTGGTCGCGTCGCCCTTCGGCTTGGGGCCCTTCTGGAAGACGATGTACTTGCTCTGGTCGAGCGTCTTGAAGCCGGACTTGGCGCAGCTCGCGGCCGAGGCGTCGGCGGCCGGGAGCGCAAGGAGGACGGCGGTGGCCGCGGCCAGGAGTGAGATGCGTATGCGTGTGGTCATGGCGCGGCGTTCTACCACGTTTGGGGGACAGGCAACCCCCCTTGCGGGTCCGGCGCGCTCTAGTTCGTGGGCAGCGACGCCGACTTGGCGACGTTGCCGTTCAGCCAGAAGATGTTGCCGCTGCTGTAGCCCAGCGAGTCGGCGACGATGTTCGGGCCGAAGTCCACGCGGTCGGCGGTGCCGTCGATCGCGCGACGAACGTCGTAGCGGGTCTGGCCGTTCTGGTTGTGCTTCAGGAACGCGATCCAGGCCATGTTCCCCTTCGAGGTGATGACGATGTCGGTGATCGAGTAGTCGGTCATGAGGCCGTCGGTGCCGTCAAGCGGACCCTGCTCGGCCTCGTACTTGGCCTTCTTGCCGGTCGCGACGTTGAGCGACTCGGCCCTGGCCTCGCCCTCGGCAAGGCCGCACACGTAGCGCTCGTAGGCGATGAAGTTGCCGGCGAGGGCGTAGTCGCCGATCCTGCCGAGGTCGTTGCCGAAGCACTCCTGGCCGCCGAGGGTGTAGCGCTTGCCGTTACGGATGCGGCAGGCGTAGAAGCCGTAGTCGCTGGTCGAGTCGCCCTTGGGCACGGGGCCGCGCTGGAGCACGATGTACTTGCTCTGGTCGAGCGTCTTGTAGCCGGACTTGGAGCAGCCGGCGGCCGAGGCG
>DASVVS010000077.1:0-15354 GCA_036386455.1 Thermoleophilaceae bacterium | reverse complement strand
CCGCCGCCGAGCATCAGGATCTCGTTGAACCCGGCGAGGAAGCCCTCGCGGGCGGCGGTCTCGACCGTCTCGCGCGCGCCGGCCGGCACCGACTGGAGCGCCTGGTCGAGGTTGCCCGAGGAGGTGGCCTCGATCAGCTCGCGCGGCCGGTCGCCGGTGGCGGCCGGGGTGCCCGCCGCGAGCTGCTCGACCTTGTCGGCCCCGCGCCCGAGGAACACGGCGCCCCACGCCGCGATCCCGACCGCGATGCCCACCTGGCGGAACGTGTCGTTGATGCCGGATGCCATGCCGCTCTGCTCCTTCGGGACGACGCTGAGCGCCACGTCGGCGATGACGGGGTTCAGCAGGCCGACCCCGACGCCCGCGACGAGGAAGCCGCCGAGCAGCGTGGTCCACTCCGAGCCGGCGTCGACGCCGGACATCAGCAGCAGGCCCACGCCGGAGATCGCCAGACCCGCGGCCAGCATGCCGCGCGCCGGAACCCGGGTCAGCATCGCGCCCGCGATCGGCGCGACCACGAAGCTCGCGACCGTGATCGGCAGGTACCGGATCCCCGCCTCGAGCGGCGAGTGCCCGAGGTAGCTCTGCAGGTAGAGCGTGAGGTACAGGAACAGCGCGAACATCGATCCGGAGACCGCGAACGCCGCCAGCTGGACGCCGGTGAACGTGCGGTTGCGGAACAGGTGCAGCGGGAGCATCGGCTCGGCCACGCGCCGCTCGATCGCGACGAAGGCGGCGAGCAGCAGCGCCGCGCCGGCCAGCAGCGCGACGATCGTGGTGCTGCCCCAGCCCTCCTCGTTCCCGCGCAGCAGCGCGAGGACGAGGGCGAACAGCGCCGTGCTGAACGTGACCAGGCCGCCCCAGTCGATGCGCGTGGCGTTCGGGTCGCGCGACTCGCGCAGCCGCGCGTAGGTGATCGCGATCGCCGCGATCCCGATCGGGACGTTCAGGAAGAAGATCGACTCCCACCCGAGCGAGTCGGTCAGGGCGCCGCCGACCAGCGGGCCGATCGCCACGGCGATCCCGATGGTGGCGCCGTAGACGCCCATCGCGGTGCCGCGCTCACGGCCGGCCGGGAACTCCTGCACCAGGAGCGCCAGGGAGACCGCGAACATCGCCGCGCCGCCGACCCCCTGGAGGCCGCGCATCAGGTTGAGGAAGGTCGGGTCCTGCGCCAGCCCGGCCAGGAGCGAGGCGACGACGAAGACGCCGAGGCCGGCCGCGAATATGCGCCGCCGCCCCAGGCGATCCGCCAGGACGCCCGCGGTGAGCACCAGCGCGGCGAGCGCCAGGGCGTAGGCGTCGACCACCCACTGGAGCTCGGTGAAGGTCGCGCCGAGGTCCTCCTCGATCGACGGCAGCGCCGTGTTCACGACGGTGATGTCGAGCAGGAGCATGAAGGTCGCGACGCTGACCGCGATCAGCGTCCACCACTTGCGGTTGGTGTCCCGTTCTGCCTGTGACATTCGTCCTCGCCCCCTCTACAATTGGTAAGGTAACTTGATAAAGGGACCTTACCATAAGGGAGCCTTACCAATTGGGTGATTCAGGGCACACAGCGACGATCCGGGCCCGCGAGGCCTGGAAGATCCACGGGGAGCGGCCCCTGCCCTCCCTGCTGGATCACGTCAAGGAGCTGGCCGTGGCCGAGTTGCACGAGCGCCTCGCCGACGAGGGGTTCCCCGAGATCCGGCCGGGCCACGGCCGCGTCTTCCGCTTCATCGAGCCGGACGGCTCGCGGCTGACGGACATCGCCGAGCGCGCGGGCCTGACCAAGCAGGCGATG
Source organism: Thermoleophilaceae bacterium (assembly GCA_036386455.1). Taxonomy (GTDB): domain Bacteria; phylum Actinomycetota; class Thermoleophilia; order Solirubrobacterales; family Thermoleophilaceae; genus AC-37. Next base: position 13,568 of record DASVVS010000077.1, on the reverse strand, counting down.
GGCGAGATGGTCAGCGACCTGGAGCAGCTCGGCCACGTCGAGCGCGTCTCGTGCCCCGACGACGGGCGGGCCAAGATCATCCACCTGACCGACCGCGGACGCGACGCGGTGGCCGCGGCGGAGCGGATCTTCGCCGACATCGAGGCGCGCTGGGCGGGCCGGGTCGGCGAGCGGCGGATGGCGACGCTGCGCGCGACGCTCACCGAGCTGACCGAGCCGGAATAGATCGCTTGCCGTGCTAGGGCGCGGCGAAACCGAGCAGGCCAAGGACGCAGGGAGCGACGCGTGCGAACGCACGCGAGCGACCGAGGACGCCGGCATGCGACGGTTTGCAGCCGCGCTCTTAAGTCCGGGTGCCGACCGAGTTGCGGATGAACTCGATGATGTCCTGCGTGGAGGAGCCGGGCGTGAAGACCTCGGCCACGCCGAGCTTCTTCAGCTCCGGGATGTCCTCGGCGGGGATCGTGCCCCCCACGGTGACCAGCACGTCGTCGGCGCCCTGCTCGTCGAGCAGCCGCACCACCTTCGGGACGAGCGTCATGTGGGCGCCCGACAGGATCGACAGCCCGACGGCGTCGGCGTCCTCCTGCAGCACGGTCTCGGCGATCTGCTCCGCGGTCTGGTGCAGGCCGGTGTAGATGACCTCCATGCCGGCGTCGCGAAGGGCGCGCGCGATCACCTTGGCCCCGCGGTCGTGCCCGTCGAGGCCCGGCTTGGCCACGACGACCCTGATCTTTCGCTGCGTGCCGGCTTCCATCCCGGCGGGCGAGTCTACCCGCGCGGCTACTTCTTGACCGTGACGGTCAGCTTCATCGTCAGCGGGTGGTCGGCGCAGTAGACCGTGAACTTGCCGGACTTCTTGAAGCGGTACTTGAAGGTGCCCTCGGTCTTCGTCGCGGAGCTGAAGCGGTCCTTCGACTCCGTGATCGTGTGCTCGTTGACCGTCGCGCCCGGCTTGCCGTCCTCCCCGACCCAGACCCACTTCACGACGTCCTTGACGTGGATCGTCTTCTTGGTCGGGCTGAAGAAGTCGTCGCCCACCTTGACCGTGTGGGTCTTCGGCTTGGCGTCGTGGGCGAGGGCGAGCGCCGGCACGGCGGCGAGGGCGAGGACGGTGAGGAGCGAGACGAATAGGCGCATGGCGGGTTCTACGGAGCGTAACCCCGAATGGTTCGCGCGGCGACCCCTTCGGGTGTAGTGTCGGCTCAGGGGGATACTTCCGTGCCAAGTCTGAGACTCGCGTGGCTGCCGGTGGTGGCGCTCAGCCTTGCCTGGGGCGCTCCCGCGAGCGCCGCGACGCTCGAGCACGGCCGCTACGTGGCGGCCTCCGGCGAGGTCAACCATCTGACGCTGACCTACGCCGACGGCTGGTTCCACTACAGCGATCCGGGTGTGGCCATCGCGGCGACCGGGCCCGACTGCGAGCTGACCGACCCGGCCGGGCACGCCGGCCGCTGCCGGGCCGAGGACGTGCGCCTGGAGCAGGATCCGAGAACCGGCCGCGACTTCATCCCGCGCCCGAGTGCGGCGCTGGGCGACGGCGACGACGCGGCCGACGTGCGCGTGCAGCGCGAGGAGGCCACGCGAATCGGCGTGGCCGTCGAGGGCGGCCCCGGCGCCGACGTGCTCACGGTGGCGGCGCCGATGGCGGTCGTGGACGGCGACCGCGGGCAGTGGGAGTCCGCGCCGGACGACGGGGCCGACCGCATCGCCGTGGACGCCGGCGTCGTGCAGCGCAACGCGCAGAACGTGTGGGAGCAGATCTCGCCCACCGCGGCGGTGCGCGGCGGGGGCGGCGCCGACGAGGTGACGGTGACCGGCGCCTACAACCGCATCTGGGGCGGAGACGGGGACGACGTGCTGACCGGCGACGACCTCCATCCGCCGCCGAAGAACGAGAGCTGCAAGGCGTTCATGGGCAGCCAGTGCTTCACCGAGGTACCGGGGCAGAACTGCTGGGGCTCCTGGGGCGTGCGCAGCGACGAGATCGAGGGCGGGGACGGCGACGACCGGATCTACGGCCGCGCGGGCGAGGACTACCTGTTCGGAGGGGCCGGGCGCGACGTCGTGGAGGGCGGCGGCCACTGCGACACGGTGGCCGGCGACCACGCCACCTTCGGCGGCGACGGCCTCTACGTCGAGGGCGAGTCGACCGGCGGGGATGCCGACGCGCTCGACGGCGGCGACGAGGTGGACAGGATGTTCGGCGGCCCCGGCGACGACCGCGTGGCCGGCGGCGAGGGCTTCGACCGGCTGAGCGGCGGGAGCGGTGCCGACACGGTCGACGGCGGAGGCGGCGTGGACCACGTGCGCTACGACGACCGCACCGGCCCGGTGGTCGTGACGCTGGACCTGGTCGCGGACGACGGCGAGGCGGGCGAGCGCGACCGGATCGGCCCGGACGTGGAGGAGATCTTCGGAACCACCGCCGCCGACCGCATCGAGGGCAACCTGGGCGACAACCTGCTGATCGGGAACGACGGGGACGACGTGATCGTCGGCGGCGGAGGCTCGGACGTGATCGCCGGCCAGGGCGGCAGCGACCGGATCCACGCGCTCGAGGGCGAGCCGGCCACCCCGCACCAGCCCCTCCCCTTCCCCGTGATCCCGGGCTTCAGCTCCTACTACGACGACTCGGTGGCCTGCGACGAGGACCGGCCCTCCACGCCGCCCGCGCCGTCGTACCCGGTCTACGACCCCGGGCCCCACGGCGAGGCCGACGTCGTGGTCGCCGACGCGACCGACGGGACCGGCAGGGCCGGCGCGCCGTTCTACGGCTGCGAGGTCGTGCTCCACTCCGCGGAGCCGGTGCCGCTCGATCCCGAGACCACGACCGGCGTGCCGGTCCCCGCCTACTGCGATGCCGGGCTCAAGGGCTCGCTCTGCCGCGCGAGCGCGGCGCTGGTCGCGCCGGCCTCGGGCGGCAGCCTCCGCGCCTCGCGCTTCAAGCCGCCCAAGCAGTGGCAGCGGCTCGGCAAGCGCTCCTACAGGGCGAAGCTCGGCGGCAAGCGAAAGCGCGTGAAGGTGCCGGTGTCGCGCTCGGCGGTGCGCAAGGCGCGCGGGGGCAAGCGCGTGAAGGCGTACGTGGCGTACCGCTACGCCAAGCCGAAGACCAAGCGCTGACGGCCCGGCGGCCGCCCTAGAAGACCGGCGTCTCGGTGTAGCTGCCGAAGACCGTCTGCAGCGACTCGACGATCTCGCCCTCGCTCGCGTGCACGCGGGCGCAGTCGATCAGCGGCTCCATCAGGTTCGCGTCGCCCGCCGCGGCCTCGCGCAGACGGCCCAGCGCGGCCTCGACCTCCTCGCCGCGCCGCCGGGCGCGCACGCCCTGGAGACGGTCGACCTGCTTCTGCTCGAGCCCGGGGTCGATCTTGAGGATCGGCAGCTCGTCCTCGAGGCTCTGGTAGCGGTTCACGCCCACCACGATCCGCTCCCCCGACTCGACCTCCTGCTGGTACTGGAACGAGGCGTCGGCGATCTCGCGCTGCGGGTAGCTCTGCTTGATCGCCTCGACCATCCCGCCGAGCTCGTCGATCTTCGCGAAGTACTCGTAGGCGGCCTCCTCCATGCGGTCGGTCAGCGCCTCTACGAAGTACGAGCCGCCGAGCGGGTCGATGGTGTTGGTCACGCCGGTCTCGTGCGCGATCACCTGCTGCGTGCGCAGGGCGATGCGCACCGCCTCCTCGGTCGGCAGCGCGAGCGCCTCGTCGTAGGAGTTCGTGTGCAGCGACTGCGTGCCGCCGAGCACCGCCGAGAGCGCCTCGGTGGCGGTGCGCACGATGTTGACGAGCGGCTGCTGCGCCGTCAGCGACACGCCCGCGGTCTGCGAGTGGCAGCGCATCAGCAGCGAGCGCGGGTCCTTGGCCCCGTAGGTGTCGCGCATCTCGCGCGCCCAGATCCGCCGCGCCGCGCGGTACTTGGCGATCTCCTCGAAGAAGTCGATGTGCGCGTTGAAGAAGAACGACAGGCGCGGCGCGAACTCGTCCGGGTCCAGGCCGCGCTCGATCGCCTGCTCGACGTAGGTGAAGCCGTCCTTCAGCGTGAACGCGAGCTCCTGCTGCGCGGTCGAGCCGGCCTCGCGGATGTGGTAGCCGGAGATCGAGACCGGGTGCCAGCGCGGCATCCGCCGCGAGCAGAACTCGATCATGTCGCCGACCAGCCGCATCGCCGGGTCGATCGGGAAGCACCACTCCTTCTGGGCGATGTACTCCTTGAGGATGTCGGTCTGGATCGTGCCCGCGAGCTGCTCGGGCGGCGTGCCCTGCTTCTCCGCGGCGACCACGTAGAACGCCAGCATCACGGCCGCCGGCGCGTTGATCGTCATCGACGTGGAGACCTCGCCCATCGGGATGCCGGCGAACAGCGTCTCCATGTCGTCGAGGGTGTCGATCGCCACGCCCTCGCGGCCCACCTCGCCCTCGCTGCGCACGTGGTCGGAGTCGTGGCCCATCAGGCTCGGCATGTCGAACGCCGTGGAGAGCCCGGTCTGGCCCTGGTCGAGCAGGTAGCGGAAGCGCTCGTTGGTCTCCTCCGCGGTGCCGAAGCCCGCGAACTGGCGCATCGTCCAGAGCCGGCCGCGGTACATCGACGGGTAGACGCCGCGCGTGTACGGGAACTCGCCCGGGAGCCCGATGCCGGCCGGGTCGCCGAGGTCGTCGGCCGTGTAGAGCGGCTCGACCGGCTCGCCGGAGATCGTGCTGAAGAGCGCGTCGCGCTCGGCCGTGGCGCTGTAGCGCTCCCGGTACCAGCGCTCGGCGTCGGTCATGGCTGGCGCCGTGGCCATGTGGCCCAGATTACTTGGCCGACACGCGGCAGGTGAGGGTCTGCCCGGGCGGCAGGTTCACCCGTGTGCTGTCGGAGCGCTTGACCCGCACGATCCCGCGCGCGAGGAAGCGGCCCTTGTCGCCGTGGCGGATCGTGTAGCGGTAGTGACCCGCCTCGCCGGCGAGCTGCGAGCTCAGCTTGGCCACGCGGCCGTCGCGCACCGTCAGCCGCACGCGCGTGACGAGCTTCCTCTTCGACTTGTAGAGCGACACGACGAGCTCCGTGGTCCTGCGGCCGCGCACGGCCGGCACGCGCACGTGCTTGGTGAAGGCGCGGCGGCCGAGCTTCTGGCGCGGCTGGTTGCTCGGCGGGGGTGGCGGCGTGGTGGCCGGATCCGGGTCCGGGCCGGTGGGCGCCGGAGTCGTGGCGCCCTGGATGCGCGCGCGCTGTACCTCCGCGGGGCCCGAGGTGGCCGGCCAGCCCTTGCCGCCCTCGCCGGTGTAGCGCAGCACGTCCATCCCGCGCAGGATGTCGCCGGTGAAGATGTAGCCGCGGTGCGGCTTGGCGGCCCAGGTGTCGGAGCCGGTCGGGACGAAGTGCGCCAGCTCCTTCGGCTTGGCCGGGTCGGTGAAGTCGACGATCCGGGTGCCCTGGCCGTACCAGGCGGTGACGAGGCGGTTCTGGTCCGGGGCCTGCCAGAACACGTGGATCGTGCAGCCGGCCGAGGGCTCCTCGTTGACCGAGTACGGGATGTTGAACGTGCCGGCCTTGTCGACCCCGCCGCCGTCGGCGATGTTGCCCTGGGCGTCGAGCCGGTAGAAGTGCAGCGCGCCGATGTTCTGCGGGTCGCCGAACTGCGGGATGCCGACCGGGATCGGGACCCGCGACGGCGAGCCGCCGCAGGCGCCGCTGTTGGCCGCGCCGCCGTTGTACTCGTCGGTCACGAGCAGGATGCGCCGGTCGTGGTTGGGCTCGGCCTGGTGGGAGATCGTCACGTGCGGGTCCTGCAGGCGCTCGCGCAGGACCGGCTTGGCCGGGTCGGTCACGTCGATGACGTCGGTGAAGCCGATCGAGGCGGCGTAGGCGAAGGTCTTGCCGTCCGGGCGGTGGTCCACGTAGAGGTCGTGGACCGAGTCCTCGCCGCCGAAGCTCAGCTCGCCGGCCTTGCGCGGGACCGACGGCGTGGAGAGGTCGAAGATCTCGAGCTGCGAGTACGCGGTCGAGTACTGGTCGACGTAGAGGTACGGCCAGTCGAGCGTGTTGTTGTGCGACCCGCGCGGCAGCTCCTTCTTGTCGATCCAGGCGATCTCCTTCGGCTGGGTCGGGTCGGAGACGTCGATGATCGAGGTGCCCTCGTCCTGTGGGTGGCACTCGTTGCTCGTCGTGTCGATCGCCATCGCCACGTAGCGGCCGTCCGGCGAGATCTGGATGTCGTTCTGCCCGCCGGGGCAGTCGAACTTGCCGATCCGCTTGGGCTTGGTCGGGTCCGCGATGTCGACCACGACCATGCCCTCGCCGTAGGAGCCGACGAACGCGTAGTCGCCGTGCAGCTCGAGGTCCGAGGCCGCGACTTCGCCCGAGCCGCCCTCCATCGGCACGTTCGCCACCAGCTCGAGGTTCTCGCCCTCGCCGGTGAGCGGCGCCTGCTGCTGGGCGGCCCTGATGCCCACCTCGCCGACGGTGGTGAACGCGCCGGCCGGGGCCGCGCAGGCGAACGCCAGCACGACCCCCGTCAATGCCCCCCAGCGCCTCACCCGAGGGATTCTACGTGGCCTGCGCCGTGCACACGAGCCGCTGCCCCGGCGGCAGGTTCACGCGCGTCTGGTTGTCCCTGCGGACGCGGATCAGGCCGGTGCCGAGCATCCGCCCGCGGTCGCCGTGGCGGATCGTGTAGCGGTAGTAGCCCGAGAGGCCGGCCGCCTGCGCGCGCACGCGCACCACGCGCCCGTCGCGCGCGGGGATCCGGATGCGGCTCTGGATCCGCTTCTTCGAGTCGAGCAGCGACAGGACGAGCGTGGTCTTCTTCCCGCGGCCGTTCGGCACGCGCACGTGCTTCGTGAAGGCGCGGCGGCCCGACTTCGTGCGCTTGCCCTGCGGCTCCTGCGGGGTGGCCGGCGGCTGCTGGCCGGTCGGGTTGGGCGGCGTGGCGCCCTGCACCCGCGCGCGCTGGACCTCGGCGGGCCCCGCGGTGGCGGGCCACTTGGCGCCGGCCTCGCCGGTGTACTTGAAGACGTCGAGACCGCGGACGATGTCGCCCGAGAAGATGTAGCCGTTGTGCGGCTTGGCGGACCACGTGTCCGCGCCGGTCGGGACGTACCAGGCCAGCTGCTTCGGGTTGGCCGGGTCGGAGAAGTCGACCACGCGCGTGCCGCGGCCGTACCAGGCGGTCACGAGCCGGTTCTGGTCGGGCGCCTGCCAGAACACGTGGATCGTGCAGCCGGCGTTCGGGTCGTCGTTCGGCTGGTACGGGATGTTGAAGACGCCGGCCTTGTCGAGGCCGTTCACGCCGGCGATCGTGCCGTCCCCGGCCAGCCGGTAGATGTGCAGCGCGCCCAGCGAGGCCGGGTCGCTGAACTGCGGCGGGATGCCCACGTCGCCCGCCGGGACCCGCGCGTCGCCGCGGCCGCCGCAGGCGCCCACCCCGCTGCCGCCGCCGTACTCGTCGGTGGTCAGCAGCAGCGTGCGGTCGAAGTTCGGCTCGGCCTGGTGCGAGATCGTGAGCTGCGGGTCGCGGATGCGCTCGCGCAGCACCGGCTCCCTGGGGTTGGTCACGTCGATGACGTCGGTGAAGTTGATCGACGCGGCGTAGGCGAGGTCCTTGCCGTCGGGGCGGTGGTCGACGATCAGGTCGTGGTGGGAGTCCTGGCCGTTGTAGTCGATCCCGCCGATCTTCTTCGGCTTCGACGGGTCGGTCAGGTCGAAGATCTCGAGCTGCGCGTACGTGTTGATGTACTGGTCCACGTAGAGGTAGGGCCAGTCGAGCGTGTTGTTGTGCGAGCCGTCCGGCAGCTCGTCCTGGCCGATCCAGGCGATCTCCATCGGCTTGGCCGGATCCGAGACGTCGATGATCGAGGTGCCCTCGTCGCCCGGGTGGCACTTGTTGGCGGTGGTCTCGATCGCGAGCGCGAGGTAGCGCCCGTCGGGCGAGAGCTGCACGTCGTTCTGGCCGCCGGGGCAGTCGAACCTGCCGACGCGGCGCGGCTTGGTCGGATCGGAGATGTCGACGATCACGACGCCCTCGCCGTAGGAGCCGACGAAGGCGAGGTTGCCGTGCAGCTCGAGATCGGAGGCGGCGTAGCCCTGCGTGCCGGGGTCGATCGGCAGGTTGGCGACGAGCTGGAGGTTCTCGCCCTCGCCGGTGAGCGGCTGCGGCTTCGGCGCGACCGCCTGGGTCTTGCCGAGGTGCTTGCCGGTGAAGGCGGCGGCGCCCGGGGCGAGCGCGCAGAGGACAGCGACCGCGAACGCGGCAGCGACGGCGCCCCTCAGACCCCTCGGCACACGCGCTCTCTACCCGGAGGGGCCGTGCGTCAAGCGCGCAGGCGCCAGCGGCCTCGCTCGCGCTCGCGCAGCTCGCCGGCCACGTACCCGCCGGCCATGCCCACCGCGGCGACGCCCGCGGCGGCGGTCGCGATCCGCAGCCGGCGGCGCAGGCGGTCGAACGTGATCACGCGCCAGCCCTCCTCGCGGGCGATGGCGGCCAGGGCGGCGTCGGGGTTCACGGCCACCGGGTTGCCGACCAGGCGCAGCATCGGCAGGTCCGACTCCGAGTCGGAGTAGGCGTAGGACTCGGCGAGGTCGAAGCCCTCGCGCTCGACCAGCTCGCGGATGGCGATCGCCTTGCCCTCGCGGTAGGTGAACGGGCCGTCGGGGCGGCCGGTGTAGCTGCCGTCCGCGATCTCGGAGCGCATGCCGATCCCGCCGTCGAAGATCAGCACGTGGGCCATCATCTCGGCCATCTCCTGCGAGGCGGCGGTGACGATGTAGACCGGCCGCCCGGCGTCCTGGTGCGCGTAGGCCTCCTGGAGCATCTGCGGGTAGACGCGCGGCAGGATGCCCGCCAGAACGTCCGGCGCCAGGCGCGAGATCTCCGTGACGCGCTTGCCCGCGATGCCCGCCAGCACGCGCTGGCGCAGCTCCTCGGCGCCCTCGTCGGTCATGCCGTCGAGGCGGAACCTGACGTTGGCCCACAGGTCGCGCGCCAGCTGGCGCCGGCTCATCACGCCCGCGCGGTAGGAGGCGCGCGCGAAGTGCACCGCGCTGCTGCCCTCGATGAGGGTCTTGTCGAGGTCGAAGAAGACGGCGCCGCGTCCCACGTGCGAAGCGTAGGAGCGACGCCGCCGTCTCCGGGCGGGCCTAGTGGAAGAAGCGCACCTGGATCTCGCCGTGCTCCACGGGCTGGGGACCGGTGTCGTAGCCGTTCGAGAGCGTCAGGTGGTAGGCGTCGGCCACCGGGCCGTCGCTCGTGTCCTGGACCTCGAGCCTGAACTCGACAATCTGGTCCGGGCCCGCGCCCGACTCGACGCGGCCGGTGCCGGTCATCGTGGCGTAGCGGCCGTCCTCGATGCAGGTGAGCGACGTGATCTCGACCGTCGTGAACGCGAACTCGGCCGCCGGGCCGTGGTTCACGAAGATCTGATGGCCGAATCCACTGCGGCGCGTCGAGGCACTGCCGCCGAACGTCGCCTCGTCGCCTCCGGCGACCGTCAGGCGGCCACCGTCGCTGACGTTGCAGTCCGGCGAGGAGAGGCCGCCTCCGAGCTGTGCCAAGGCGACCGGGGCGGCGACGGCGACGAGTACGAGCGCAAGGGCCACTGCCCAGCGCGTGGTGCGAGTCCTGCGATTCATGATGGTTCCCCTTCCTAGGGATGAGCGAGTCGGGTACTCCTCGCTTTTACGGGAGGGGATCCCTTTTAGTGAACCCTTTTTGAGCGATGGGCGCTGCCTGGGGGGCGGTTGTACCCCAGGCGGCGGTGGCTGTTCGGGTTAGGCGCCGGCGACCTCGAGGATCACAGCGTCGCCCTGGCCGCCGCCGGAGCAGATCGCCGCCACGCCGCGGCCGCCGCCGCGCCGGCGCAGCTCGTACACGAGTGCGCCGAGGATGCGCGCACCGCTCGCGCCGATCGGATGACCGAGCGCGATCGCGCCGCCGTTCACGTTGACCTTCGACTCGTCCACGCCGAGCATCCGCAGGCTGTTGAGCGCCACCGAGGCGAACGCCTCGTTGATCTCGAAGAGGTCGATGTCGTCCACGCTCAGGCCGGCCTTCTCGAGCGCCTTCTTCGTGGCGTTCGCCGGCGTGCGGGCGAGGTACGGGAAGTCGTCGGCCACCTGGGCGTGGGCGACGATCGTGGCGAGCGGCTCGCGGCCGTTCTGCTTTGCCCACTCGTCGGAGGCGAGCACCACCGCGCCGGCGCCGTCGTTCACTCCCGGCGCGTTGCCGGCCGTGTGCGTCCCGTCCTTGACGAAGATCGGCGGCAGCTTGGCGAGCGTCTCGAGCGACGTGTCGCGGCGCGGGGCCTCGTCCACCTCGACCACGTTCTCGGCCTTCTTCGACTTGACCGTGATCGGGGCGATCTCCTCGGGCAGGCGGCCCTCGTCGGTCGCCTGGATCGCCAGCTCGTGGCTGCGCAGGGCGAACTTGTCGAGGTCCGGGCGGGTCAGCTCGAGCTCGTCGCCGACCTCGCTGGCCTCGTGCGCCATGTGCTTGCCGGTGAACGGGTTGGTGAGCCCGTCGTTGATCATCGAGTCGAGCGCCTTGGCGTCGCCCATGCGGTAGCCGAAGCGGGCCTCCTTGAGCAGGTACGGCGCGTTCGACATCGACTCCATGCCGCCCGCGACGGCCACGTCGAGGTCGCCGGCGCGCACCGCGCTGTCCACGAGCGTGACGCTGCGGATGCTGGAGGCGCAGACCTTGTTGATGGTCTCGGAGGAGACCTCCTTGGGGATCCCGCCCTTGATCTGGGCCTGGCGCGAGGGGATCTGGCCCTGGCCGGCCTGGAGGACCTGGCCGAACGAGACGTGCTCGACCTGCTCCGGTGCCACCTCGGCGCGCTCGAGCGCGGCGGCGATGGCGTGACCGCCCAGATCGGTGGCGTCGAGCGAGGAGAGGGCGCCGCCGAGCTTCCCGAACGGGGTGCGGGCGGTCCCGAGGATGACGGTCTTGGGCATCGGTCTGGTCAGCTCCTGGTCGGTGGCCGGCGAAGGGTAGCCGCGCACGAGGCCCCGCCCTGTGCGCGCGCGCACGTAGACTGCCGCGCCGATGCCCGAGGTCACAGTCACCGGCCGAGCCGGCGATCCGCGCGACACCGAGGCCGACACCCGCGTCGTGCCGGTCTTCGAGGGCGAGGAGCTCGGCGAGCCGGCCCTCCAGGCGCTGGTCGACTCGGGCGAGGCCAAGCCGGGGCTACGCAAGCTCGCGGTGACCCACGAGGACGGCCGGCGGGTAGTGCTGGTGGGGGCGGGCAGGCGGGCGGAGCTCGACCACGAGCGGGCGCGCGTGATCGCGGCCGTGGCCACGGGGCGGGCGAGCGAGCTGAGCGCCCGGTCGGTCTCGTGGGCCGCGCCGGCGGGCAAGGGCCTGGCGGGCGCCATCGTGGAGGGGACGCTGCTCTCGCTCTACCGGTTCGACCAGTTCAAGTCGTCCGCCTCCGACGACGACTCGGGCGGGATCGCGTCGCTCGAGATCGCCTCGTCCGAGGGCGTGGACGTGGAGGAGGTCGAGTCCGGGCGGGTGCGGGCCGTGGCCCAGAACGCGGCGCGCGACCTCCAGAACACCCCATCGAACGTGGCCACGCCCACCTGGCTTGCCGAGCGCGCGGAGGAGATCGCCGCGGCGCACGACTCGCTGTCGATCGAGGTGTGGGACCGCGACCGGATCGAGGCCGCCGGCATGGGCGCGTTCATCGCCGTGGCGCAGGGGAGCTACCAGCCGCCGAAGATGATCGTGATGCGCTACGACGGCGGCGGGGACGGCCCGCTGCTCGCCTACGTGGGCAAGGCGGTCACGTTCGACACCGGCGGCATCTCGATCAAGCCGGCCGCGCGCATGTACGAGATGAAGTTCGACATGAGCGGCGGGGCCGCCGTGCTCGCCGCCATGGGCGCGATCGCCGAGCTGGCGCTGCCCGCGCGGATCCTCGCCGTCGTGCCGGCCACCGAGAACATGCCGAGCGGGCGGTCGGTCAAGCCGGGCGACATCGTCAGGGCCAAGAACGGCAAGACGATCGAGGTCAACAACACCGACGCCGAGGGGCGGCTGATCCTCGCCGACGCGCTGTCCTACGCGGTCGAGGAGGGCGCCGAGCGGATCGTGAACCTGGCGACGCTCACCGGCGCGATCATCGTGGCGCTCGGCAGCACCTACGCCGGGCTGTTCTCGAACGACGACGGCTGGGTCGGCCAGGTGCAGGCGGCCTGCGAGGCCACCGGCGAGCTCGGCTGGCGGCTGCCGCTGCACCAGGAGTACTTCGAGCTGACCAAGGGGCGCTACGCCGACCTCACGAACGCGGCCGAGGAGCGCAAGGCGATGTCGATCTACGCCGCCGAGTTCCTGCGGCAGTTCGTGGACGACCGGCCGTGGGTGCACGTGGACATCGCCGGGACGGCCTGGGGGCTGTCGCGGGCGTACGTGGGCAAGGGCGCTTCCGGCTTCGGCGTGCGGATGCTGGTGGAGCTGGCCGAGCGGGCCGGCGGGTCCGGCGGAAGCGGGTCCGGCGGCGGGTCCTGATGCCGGGCTCGCTCGACGGGCGCCGCGTGGCGATCACGGGCGCCTCCTCGGGGATCGGAGCCGCCACGGCCGAGCTGCTCGCGTCCGAGGGCGCCGCCGTGGCCGTGGGTGCGCGGCGCGAGGAGCGGCTCACCGAGCTCGTGGAGCGGATCTCCTCCGGCGGCGGGCGTGCCGAGGCGATCCCGGTGGACGTGGCCGACGAGTCGAGCGCGCGGTCGTTCGTGGAGGGCGCGGCTGAGCGGCTGGGCGGACTCGACGGGCTCGTGAACAACGCCGGCGTGATGCTGCTCGGGCCGATCGACGGGGCCGACACCGAGCACTGGCGGCGGATGGTCGACGTGAACGTGCTCGGGCTCCTCTACTGCACCCACGCCGCGCTGCCGATCCTGCGCGACGGCGGCGGCGGGGACGTCGTGAACGTCTCCTCGGTGGCGGGACGGGTCGCGAGCGCCGGGAGCGGCGTCTACAACCTGACCAAGTGGGGCGTCGGGGCGTTCTCGGAGTCGCTGCGGCAGGAGACCGGATGGGCGAAGATCCGCGTGACGCTCGTCGAGCCGGGCTTCGTGGACACCGAGCTGCAGGGCCACAACGAGATCCCCGCCGTCGTCGAGGCGATCGGGAACATGCGGGAGCAGATCGGCAAGATCCTCGAGGCCGGCGACATCGCCCGCGCGATCCACTACGCGCTCTCGCAGCCGGAGCACGTCTCGGTCAACGAGATCCTCGTGCGGCCGACCGGCCAGCCGCGCTAGCGGCGCCGGCCGGCGCGTCGCGCGGCGCCTCACGACGTCGAGTCGCTCAGCGGGTCGGTGAACACCTTCTTCCTCCACGGTGGCGTGATGCCGGGGTCCAGGGGCCTGTAGGCCGAGGTGTCGATCGACTCGATCGGGACCAGCTTCAGGCCGGCGCCGGTCGAGGTGCGCTCGTGCGTGTCGACGCCGGGGATCGCCGGGCGCACGCGCGGGCGGCGGCCGGGCACCCAGCCGCGCTCGGTCACGGTCGGCACGTGGCCCGCGTGGCTGCCGCGCGACACGCGGCTCCAGCCGGTCCACTCGCCCCAGGCGTTCTTGCAGCGGCG
>DASVVS010000076.1:0-52965 GCA_036386455.1 Thermoleophilaceae bacterium | reverse complement strand
CCCTTGACAGCGGGCGCCCTCCCTCAGAGGGTGGAGGCGCTCGCGAACGAGGGGACTCGATGACCAGGGTTGGGGCTTTCCGCCGCATTGCGGCAGTGACGGCGACGGTGTGCATGGCGGTTCCGGCCGCGGCGTTCGGCGCCGAGGCGCACTTGGAGACGGCCCCCGACGGGTCGCAGGTGGTCGTGTTCACCGCCGCGCCCGGCGAGGTCAACAGCGTGCTCGTGGACCGCGACCCCGGCTTCACCGGCGACGAGTACCAGCTCGAGGACCAGAACAACAACGTGCAGCCCGGCTCCGGCTGCCGGAACGTCCAGACGCTGCCGTTCGGCGGCCCCGACCCCTCGATCGTGCGTTGCGGCTCGGCCGCGGCCTCGCTCCGCGTGGCCCTCGGCGACGGCGGCGACACCGTCCGCTTCGGCAAGCTCAACGGCAACACGCCCGTCGACGTCGTGGACGGCGGCCCGGGCGACGACAGCCTCGACACCGGCAACGGCGACAGCATCGTGGCCGGCGGCGACGGCGTGGACACCATCGACGCCAACGCGGGCGACGACGAGGTGAGCGGTGGCGGCCGGAACGACTCGATCGTCGGCGGTCCCGGCTCGGACACGATCGCCGGCGACGACGGCAACGACACGATCCGCGGCCACGCGACTCCGGACACGCAGGAGATCGGCGTCGTGACCGACTTCCGCGCGGGCGACGTGAACAAGCTCTCCGGCGGCGCGGGCAACGACAAGATCACCGGCGACAACGGGACCGACGAGCTGACGGGCGACGCCGGCAACGACGACCTGAACGGCGCGGGCGCGGCCGACCTGATCGACGGCGGCGCCGGCAACGACACGATGAACGAGGGCGACACGCCCGGCAACCCGAACGGCGGCCAGCCCGGCGGGCCGCTGGCTCCCGACACCGTTCGCGGCGGCTCCGGCAAGGACACCGCGACCTACTGCACGCGCTACTACTCGGGCTCCGAGGGCCGCAAGCACCCGCTCACGATCTCGCTCGACAAGAAGGGCAACGACGGCGAGAAGGGCGAGAAGGACAACATCGGGCCCGACGGCAGCGTCGAGAACGTGATCGGCGGCGGCAGCTCCGGCGACAAGATCACCGGCAACGCCGGCGCGAACGTGCTCAGCGGCGACTGCGTGATCGCGGTGGGGGCCTCGGGCAACAACAAGATCTACGGCGGCGCCGGGGCCGACAAGCTGGTCGGCGGCGACGCCAACGACCTGCTCGACGGCGGCAAGGGCGCCGACCAGTTCCTCGGCAACGAGGGCGCCGACTCGATCCGCGCGAAGGACGGCGCCAAGGACAAGTCGATCAACTGCGACGGCCTCGGCGTGAAGTCCGACAAGGACAGCGCCGTGGTGGACCGCAGCGACCCGCGGGCGGCGAACTGCGACAAGACGAGGCGCTGACCCGGGCGCCTCGCGCGGCGGCCCCGGCGCTCCGCCCCCCGCGCTAGCCTGCGGCGGGTCATGGCGGACCTGACCTGCCCCAAGTGCCAGGGCTCGATGCGCAGCTACGAGCGCAGCGGGATCACCGTGGACCAGTGCAGCGACTGCCGGGGCGTGTTCCTCGACCGCGGCGAGCTCGAGCGGCTGGTCGACGCGGAGGGCGCGTACTACGAGGGCCGCCGCGAGCCCGAGCCGCGGCGCGAGGAGCCCCGCCGCGAGTACGACGAGCGCCGCGAGTACGACGACCGGCGCCGCTCCGACGACGACGACGAGCGCCCGTTCGGCGGGCTGGGCGGCCTCGGTGGGTTCGGTGGCGGGGGCCACGGCAAGCACGGCAAGCGCCGCAAGCGCGAGAGCTTCCTCAGCGAGCTCTTCGACTGATTTGCCGTGCCGGCGCAACCATCGCCGGCATACGCTGTTCGTACGACCGTGAGGCGGCTGGGGGTCACTGCTGGGGGACTGCTCGCGACGCTCGCGCTGGCACTGCCGGCGGCGGCGCCGGCGTCCGTCGTGGAGGTGTCGGCGTCGGCCGGGCCGGCGGCCGAGGAGTACCTCGAGTACCGCGCCTCGAAGGGCGAGGCCAATCGCGTGCAGGTGAACATGAAGGGCCGCGACGTGGTGATCGTCGACCGCGGCGTGAAGCGGATCGCGCTCAAGCGCACGCCGTTCGGCCGCTGCCGGGCCACGAGCGCCCGGCGCGTCGTATGCCCGGGCCTCAGCGTCTTCCTCATCCTGCGCGACGGACACGACACCGCGTCGTTCGCGCCGGGGGCCGACGGCTCCCCGCCCAAGGACGGCGACCCGTTCGCCTTCGACGAGGAGTACGAGGACGACGAGGGCGCCGTGGACGAGGCGACCTACGTCGACGGCGGGGCCGGCGACGACCGCCTGAAGGGCACCGTCTACGGCGACGTGATCGTCCCCGGCCCGGGCCGGGACAAGGTGTTCGCGCGCGGCGGCGATGACGAGATCCACGACGACCCCGACGGCGCGGACGACCACCTGCGCGGCGGCGGCGACGCCGACGCCCTCCACCTGACCTCCGCGAGCCCGGTGTCGGTGGACCTCGCCGCGAACATCGCCACGGCGGGCGCGGAGACCGACTCCGTCGCAGGCTTCGAGCGGGTGCACGGCAGCGCCGGGCCGGACTCGCTGATCGGCAGCGACCGGTCGGAGGCGCTCTACGGCGAGGGCGGCGGCGACCGCATCGACGGCCGCGGCGGGAACGACCTGCTGTTCGGCGACTCGCCGTCCACGACCCAGGGCAACTCGTCGCCCAACGACATCACCGGCGGCGGCGGCGACGACTTCATCGACGTGCGCAGCCGCAACCTCGTGACGACCTCGCCGGTCGACTGCGGAGACGGGGAGGACGTCTTCACGGGCGAGGTGGACGACCAGGTGAGACCGTCGTGCGAGCGGGTGGCGCTCCGCTTCGGCACCGGCGAGACCTTCTACGAGGATCCCCCGGACTTCGACGACCGGATGCGGGCGTTCCCGGTGGCGACCGAGCTCGACGGCGATCCGGTCTACGAGTTCACCTGCCCCAAGGGCCGCGGTGCCTGCTCGGGCACGATCGCGCTGGAGAGCATCGGCCAGCAGCCCGCTCCGCTCGGCAGCGGGTCCTTCGAGGTCCCGGCCGGCCAGAGCGCGAACGTGACGGTGAACCTCAGCGCGGAGGGCAGGGCGGCGATGAGCACGGCCAGGGCGGTGACCGTACGGGTGCAGGGCAAGATCGACCCGGGCGGGGGCCGGCCCGCGACAGCGATCGCCTTCGGCTGGCAGCACACCGTCGGCTCGTAGCGTTCGGGTACCTTCCGCCCTCGTGATCGAGGGCTACCCGCACCGCTTCCCGCTCCAGACGCGCTGGAAGGACAACGACGTGTACGGGCACGTCAACAACGTCGAGTTCTACTCGTACTTCGACACGGCGATCAACACGTGGCTGATCCGCGAGGGCGGGCTCGACATCACCGAGGGCGCCGTCATCGGGGTGTGCGCGGAGTCGCACTGCGAGTTCAAGGCGGCGGTGGCGTTCCCGGACGCGCTGGACGTGCACCTGCGCGTCGGGAGGCTCGGCCGCTCGAGCGTGCGCTACGAGCTGGCGGTCGCGCGCGAGGGGGAGTCCGAGCCGGTCGCGCTGGGGCACTTCGTGCACGTGTTCGTGGACAGCGGAACGCGCCGGCCGGTCGAGATCCCGGAGCGCCTGCGGGGGGCGCTGGAGCGGCTGGTGCCGGAGTCGAGCGAGGCGACGGCGTGACCGTCCGCGGCGCGGTGCTGCGCGAGATGGGGCTCCCCGCCCCGTACGCCGAGTCGCGGCCCCTCGAGATCGCCGAGCTGGAGCTGGCCGGCCCCGGGCCGGGCGAGATGCTCGTGCGCGTGGGCGCTGCGGGGCTCTGCCACTCGGACCTGTCCGTGATCGACGGCTCGCGCCCGCGGGTGATGCCGATGGTGCTCGGCCACGAGGCCGCCGGCGAGGTGGTCGAGCTCGGGCCCGGCGTGGACGGCTTCGAGGCCGGCGACCACGTGGTCATGTCGTTCGTGCCGGCGTGCGGCGTCTGCGAGTCGTGCCGGTCGGGGCGCCCGCCGCTGTGCGACCCCGGGGCCGCCGCCAACACCACCGGCGCGCTGCTCGGCGGCGAGCGGCGCTGGCAGGGGCCGGGGGGCGAGGAGCTGCACCACCACCTCGGGGTCTCGGCGTTCGCGGAGCAGGTCGTCGTCTCCGCGCGCTCGGCCGTGAGGATCGACGCCGAGCTGCCGTTCGAGATCGCGGCGCTGTTCGGGTGCGCCGTGCTCACGGGCGTGGGCGCGGTCGTGAACGCGGCGAACGTGCGCGCCGGCGACAGCGTGGCGATCTTCGGCCTCGGCGGCGTGGGCCTGGCGGCGCTGCTCGGCGCGCGGGTGGCGGGAGCGGCCGACATCGTCGCGATCGACGTCGTCCCGGCCAAGCTGGAGCTTGCGCGCGAGCTGGGCGCCACCGCCACGGTGCGCGCGGGGGAGGGGGCCGTCGAGGAGGTGCGGCTGGCCGCCGGCGGCGCCGGGGTCGACGCCGCGATCGAGACGGTCGGCAGCGAGCGCGTGCTCTTCGACGCATACGGGGCCACCAAGCGCGGCGGCACCACCGTCACCGTCGGGCTGCCGCACCCGAGCAAGATGCTGTCGATCCCTGCGGTCAGCCTGGTCGCCGAGGAGCGGACGCTGAAGGGCTCCTACCTCGGCTCCTCGGTCCCGTCGATCGAGATCCCGCGCTACGTGGACCTCTACAAGGCGGGCCTCCTGCCGGTCGACCGCCTGCTGACGCACACGATCGCGCTCGACGAGGTCAACGAGGGCTTCGACCGCCTGGCGAGCGGCGAGGCCGTGCGCCAGGCGATCGTCTTCTAGGGGCTCGCGCGGGCCGGCGGCCCGCCCGCGGGCCGGAGGCCTACCGGCGGGCTACCGCTTCGGCTTCGCCTTCACGAACGCGATCTTCGCGCTGCCCGCCGCCGACCAGCTCGCGCCCGCCGGCCGGAACGCGATCTTCAGCGAGTGGGTGCCCGGCTTCAGCGCCTTCGGCAGCTTCAGGCGCTGCTTGGTCGAGCCCGGGGCGAGGGCCACGGTCAGGCGCGCGACGGTCTTCTTCCCGCGCACCAGCGCGAGCGTCAGCTCGCCCGCCTGATCCGTCCGCACGCCGACGCTGATCCGCCGGGACCTGCCGATCCGGTAGCGCTTGGGCGTGAGGACCGTGAGGCTGCCGACCTGCGAGCGGAGCACCGGGCCGCCGCCGGCGTCGGCCGCGACCTCCTTCTCGATGGGGGCGAGCAGGGCGGGGTCGAGGCCGGGATCGGGCTTGGGCTGCGGATCCGGCTGTGGCTTCGGGTCGGGCTGCGGCTGAGGATCCGGCTGCGGCTGCGGCTGCGGGCCGGGGTTCTGCCCGCCGGGCTCGCCGCCACCGGGCTCGCCGCCGCCCGCCGCCGTGACCGTCACGACCTTCTCCGCGACCGCCTCGTTCCCGGCGCCGTCCTTCACGCGCACGCGCACCGTGTAGGCGCCCGGCTGCTCGAACGCGTGCCCGGCCGAGAACCCCGGGACCTCGCCGCTCCCGTCGCCCCACTGCCAGCGCACGGAGCCGCCGTCGATCCCGGTCCCGCCATCGCTCGCGGCCACGCCGAAGGCGACGGTCTCGCCCACCCGCGCGGTGGTCTTCGACGCGCTGACGGTCAGCGACGGCGCGGTCCGGTCGAGCAGGATCGTGTCGCACGACGGCTG
This sequence comes from Thermoleophilaceae bacterium, assembly GCA_036386455.1. GTDB lineage: Bacteria > Actinomycetota > Thermoleophilia > Solirubrobacterales > Thermoleophilaceae > AC-37. Next base: position 47,251 of record DASVVS010000076.1, on the reverse strand, counting down.
CGACCGGTTCGCGCTGGAGGGCCCGTTGTGCTGGTCGGCCGAGGACGGGTTGTCCGGCACGGCCGCGTCAGCCGCGATGGCGCAGATCGTGATCGGCCCGTCGGAGAGCGCCGGCAGGTCGACGTTGCAACCGAACGTGGTGTTGCGACCGCTGCTCTCGGGAACGCTGCACGCGTTGCTGAGCGCGTAGGTGCTGTCGCACTGGCCGGTGCCCGACTTCACGCAGAGGAAGGTGGCCGGATACGGGCCGGCCCGGTCGTCCTGGAACCCGATCCGCACCGGAAGGGTCTGGTCCTTGGTGTGGGCGGCGCCGTCCGCGATCTCCACGGAGACGGTGGGGTCGGTCCGGTCGATCGTGGTGTAGGTCCGCTTGCCCTGGACGCGGCCGTCCTGACACGAGTCGTAGCCGTCCGTGACCCAGCGTCCCCAGTCCTCGCGCTCGCCCTGTACGCAGATCTCGTAGGTGCTGCCCTCCTGGAGCGTGGTGACGCCGGTCCAGTCGAGCGCGGTGCTGCTGTTCCCCGGCCGGACCGTGAAGACGCCCTCCTGAAGCTTCTGGCCGTTCACGAGCCAGCGGATCCGGAGGCGGTAGCCGCCCCCGGTCGGATCCCAGCGAACGAACTGGGTGTTGTTGTGGGCACTCGTGAACGCGGGCTCGCCGGTGCCGTCCACGTAAACGGCCGCCGGGGCGGCGGACGGCACGGCGGCGAGCGCGGCGAGGGTGAGGATCAGGGTGCAGAGGGGCTTCATGGGTCTCCTTTGACGGTGCTGAGCCCATGTTCGGTCCCCGCCGGGCCGCGCACATCGGGTGCAACCCCAAAGAGAGACCCCAAAGTTGTGGCGGGGGACCCCCGAGTCCGGCTACGGCCGGTTGCGCCCGAACAGGTCGTGCGCCTCGACCCATTCCTCGGCGACGATCGCCGAGCCGAGCGAGAGCTCGCCGCACAGCACCGTCGCGGCCACGATCTCGGTGAGCTTGCGCACCCTGTCCTTGCCGTAGCAGCCGAGCAGCTCGAGGCACTCGCGCTGGGTGGCGAGGCCCGTGCCGCCGCCGTAGGTCGCCACGATCAGCGACGGGATCGTGACCGAGTAGTAGTAGTCGCCGTTCTCGCGCAGCTCCGCGTACACGAACGCCGCCGAGGACTCGGCCACGTTCGCCGCGTCCTGCCCGGTGGCGATGAACATCGCCGTGATCCCGTTGGCCGAGTGCGCGCCGTTGTTGTTCACCCCCGACATGAAGCCGCCGAGGTTCGACACCTGCCGGGCGCGGTACATGAGCCGCGAGTCCGAGCGCATGATCCGCTGGAACAGCTCGTTCGGGATCGTCGCCTCGGCCACCACGCGCTTGCCGCGCGTGTTGAGCATGTTCACCTGCGAGCTCTTCTTGTCGGTCGCGAAGTTCGACTCGAGGAAGAAGTGCTCGATCGTGGGGTTGTTCGCCGAGATCCACGCGCAGGCGGCGGCGGTGGCCTTGCCGGTGAGGTTCTGGCCGGCCGCGTCGCCGGTCGTGTAGTTGAAGCGCGTGTAGAGCATGCGCCCGGCGCTGTAGCGCTCGATGTCCTGGAGCTTGCCCGAGCGGGTGGTGGCCTCGGCCGCGGCGCGGATCTCGTCGAAGTGCTCGTCGAGCCAGCCGTTGAAGTCGCGCGCCTCGCGCGCGCTCGGGAACAGGAACGCGGGCGCGCGCTGCATCCGGTCGTCCATGATCGTCGTCTTCACGCCGCCGGCCTCGTAGAGCAGGCGCATGCCGCGGTTGTAGGACGCGACCAGCGTGCCCTCGGCGGTTGCGAGCGGCACGTAGAACTCGCCCTGGGCGTGCTCGCCGTTCACGAGCAGCGGGCCCGCCAGCCCGATCGGGACCTGGGCCACGCCGAGGAACTGCTCGACGTTGCCGGTCAGCATCGACGGGTCGAACGAGTAGCTCGTCACGTGCTCGAGCTCGGTGCCGGTGCGCTCGCGCACGAAATCCGCGCGGCGGGTGGCGGCCTCGCGGGTGTAGTCGTTATCGCGATCGCGCGGGACGGGGGTGCGGCCGGTATCGGCAGTCGTGGACATGCGCCGGTACTACCCACGCGGGCGCGTGTTCAGGCACCTGTGAGACGAACGCTGCCGCTGCTGGCCCTCGCGCTGCTGCTCGCGGCGCCGGCGGGCGCGGGCGCGGCGAAGCCCACCGTGCGCAACTGCGAGACGGCCGGATGGTCGGTCGACGGGAACGCGCTCGTCCGAGTCGCCGAGATGCCGAGCGTGGTCGCGTGCTCGCTCGAGAACGGGCGGCGGCGCCTCCTCGGCGACCATTGGATCAGCTCGCAGGAGTGGGCCGCCGTGCGGCCGCTCGTGCTCGCGGGGCGGTTCGTCCTCGCGCACCGGACCTACTGCTCGCGCCAGAGCTGCGAGCCCACGCAGCTCGAGATCTTCGACATGCGCACGGGCAAGCACCGCCTGCGCCGCCGGCTCGACTACCCGGGGGTGGTCGAGGCCGTCCTGGCGCCGGGCGGGTCCGCCGCCTGGATCGAGCAGTTGCCGGGCGGGGGCAGGACCCTCCACCGGCTCGATCCCGGCGGGGAGACCGTGGTCGCGTCCGGCGACGTGAGCGACCTCGCCCTGAGCGCCAGGGGGACGCTCTACTGGAGCGAGGCCGGGGTGGCCCGGTCGGCGTCGCTCGAGGCGATCGACCCGCAGGCGCGCCCCCAGGAGCGGCGGCCGCGCTGCGGCCCGCGCCTGGGCACGATCGCGGTCAACCCGTGGGCCCGGATCCACTCGCCCGACGCCGGCCTCTACGAGGCGTGCTCGGCCGAGAACCGGCGCGATCACGAGCTGGGCGAGAGCGCCGCCTCGCCGAGCGGTGAGGAGCGCGTGGGTCCCTTCGCCCTGAGCCGCCGCCTCGTCGCCTTCTACAGCGCCTCGTGCGGCGGCGACCCGTTCGGCTGCTCGCCCAGCGGGATCCAGCTGCTCGACGTCCGCACCGGCCGCGGCCGCACGGTCGCGAGCGTGCCGGACGTCTACAGCGTCGGCGAGCTCGTGCTCAAGCGCAACGGCTCCGTCGCCTTCACGGCCGGCGGCGTCTGGATCGCCGACCGCGGCGGCCAGCGCGTGGTGGGGGGCGGCGCCGACCTCGCGCTCGGCAAGACGTCGGTCGTCTACTGGACCGACATCGGCGGCACGCCGCGCTCGGCCCCGGTCGGCTAGGTCGCCTGAGCCTCGGGCGAGGCCGCCGCCAGCGCAGCGCCGAGCGAGAGGATCAGCTCCTCGCCGCCGGGCGTGTCCTCGGGATCGAGCAGCCACTGGAGCACGAAGCCGTCGAAGACGGCCATCAGGTACGAGGCGACGACACGCGGGTCGGCCCCCGCGTCATCGCCCTCGGGCCCCAGGCCGCGGGTGACCATCGCGCCCACGCTGCCACGCAGCTCGCGGTAGCTGGCCGCCATGCGCGCGCGCAGCTCGTCGGACCACTGGGCCGCCGCCATCGCCTCCACGAACGCCACCAGCAGCGGCCGCTCCCGCTCGAACGAGTCGAGCATCGCGACCCACGACGTGGCCATCCGCTCGAGCGGCCCGGCGCCCTCGCCCGCGAACGCGGCCGCCTCCATCTTCCGCGCCCAGTCCTCCGAGGTGCGCACGACCGCCTCGTTCAGGAGCTGCTCCTTCGATCCGAAGTGGTAGCCGATCGACGCGAGGTTGGCGCCGGCGGCGGCGGCGATGTCGCGCGCGGTCGTGCGGGCATAGCCCTTCGTTCGCAGGCACTGGATCGCGCCCTCGATCAGGCGCTCGCGGTGGCTGGGCGGGGCCATCTGTGACCAGAGGCACCTTAGCTTGTTTGACATACGTTCATATTGAACATATGTACAGCAAGCAGCCCGCGGCTGGAGCCGCGCAGGCGACAGGCCCGCGGCAGCAGCCGCAGGCCCACCGACAGGGGGAGCCGCCGTGTTGAGCGTCATCGCAAGCCAGTCCAGTCCGTCCGGCGGGGCGCCGCTCGGGGAGGCCGCCCTCGCAACCGCCGTCGGCATGGTGCTCACCGCCCTGATGGCGATCCCGCTCGCCGGGCACGTCTCGGGCCGCGGCCGACTGCTCGCGGCGCTCGCCGGCGCGTCGTCCAAGCTCTCGCGCCTGCCCGGCTGGGCGGCGCTGCCCGGCGACATCCTCGGCGGCGCGCTGATCGTGGCCGCGTTCGGCATGTACTGGGACATCTCGCTGCACATCGACAACGGGCGCGACGCCGGCCCGCTCGCCAACCCGGCGCACTACTTCATCCTGGTCGGGCTGTTCGGCGTGTTCTTCGCCGGGATGGCGTCGATCGTGCTCGCCCGCCACGAGCGCACCGCCACGTCGGTGCGGCTGCCCAACGGCTGGCACGCCCCGCTCGGCGGGCTCGCGATCGCGTTCTTCGGGGCGCTGGCCCTGGTCGCCTTCCCGCTCGACGACACCTGGCACCGCCTGTTCGGCCAGGACGTGACCCTCTGGGGGCCGACCCACCTCGTGCTCGTCGGGGCCGCCGCCTGCGCCACCCTCGGCCTCTGGGTCCTGCTCACCGAGGGCCGCCGCGCGCGCCCGCTCGAGCCCGGCGACCGCAGCGGCGCGCTCTGGTCGCGCCTCGGGGAGCTGGTGGTACCGGGCTCGCTGCTCGTCGGCCTGTCCACCTTCCAGGCCGAGTACGACTTCGGCGTGCCGCAGTTCCGCCTGGTGCTGGCGCCCGTGCTGATCGTGCTGGCCGCTGGGATCGCGCTCGTCGCGGCCCGCGTGCGCAGCGGCCCCGGCGGCGCGCTCGCGGCCGTCGGCCTCTACCTGGCCGTCCGGGGAGCGCTGGCCGCGCTCGTCGGTCCCGGCCTGGGCCAGACGACCACCCAGTTCCCGCTCTACCTCGCGGAGGCGGCCTCGGTGGAGCTGGTGGCGCTCGCCGCCGGCACGCGCCGCACGCTGCGCTTCGGAGCCCTGGCCGGGCTCGCGATCGGCACCGTCGGCCTCGCGGCGGAGTGGGGCTGGTCGCACGTGTGGAGCCCGATCGAGTGGCCGGCGTCGATGCTCGGCGAGGCGGTGCTCCTCGCGGTGCCGACCGCGGTGGCGGCCGGCGTGCTGGGCGCGCTCGCCGGGGCCGCGCTGATCCGCGAGCGGCCCTCTCTGCCCGGCGGCGGTCGCACGGCCGCGGCCCTCGCGGGCGCAGCCGTGCTCGCGGTCCTCGCCTGGGGCCTGTGGATGCCCGCCCCGGCCGACCCGCCCGCGGCGGCGGTGACCCTGCACGAGCAGCCCGGCGCGCCCGGCGCCCGCACCGTGCACGCCGACGTGGTGCTGCGCCCGCGCGACGCGGCCGGCGGCGCGGCCGTCCTCAACATGCACTCGTACCAGGGCGGAGGGCTCGTGCTCGCGCGGCTGCACAGAGGCGGCGACGGCACCTACCGCACCAACCGGCCCGTGCCCGTCGGCGGCGGCTGGAAGACCGTCGTGCAGCTCGAGCGCGACCGCGCGGTGCTCGCGCTGCCCGTGTACCTCCCACGCGACACCGCCATCCCGGCGCCGGAGGTCCCGGCCGCCCCGAGCTTCACGCGCGAGTTCGCGCCCGGCTCCGAGGTCTTCCTGCGCGAGAAGCGCGACGACGTGCCGGCCGGGCTCGCCGCCGCGGGCTACGCCGGGGTGGCCGCGCTGTGGGCCGCGATGGTCGCCGCGCTCGTCGCGGCACTGGCGCGGCTCGTCCGCGGGGCACCACGCGGCGGCGCCAAACTGGACCGCTCGAGAGAACCTTTACATCGTTCTGTGTAACGTTCTTGGCCTCTCTTGGCCGAACGTGGAGCTAAACCCGACGTACCTCCGATCCGGCGCCGCGCGCTGGAAGCGGTGCGCTCGCTGTTCAGCCCGCTGCTGCCGGACGACTATCTGGAGCTGATCAACCCGCTCTGGTCCACTCGCGAGCTGCGCGGCCGGATCGAGCGGATCCAGAAGGAGACCGAGAACGCGGTCACCATCTTCATCAAGCCCGGCTACGACTGGCCGGGCCACGAGCCGGGGCAGTACCTGCGGATCGGCGTGATCGTCGACGGCGTGCACCACTGGCGCGCGTACTCGCTCACCTCGGACCCCGGCCGGCCGGACGGCTGGATCAGCGTCACGCCCAAGCTCGTGCCCGACGGCAAGGTCACGCCCTACCTCGTGGAGCACGCCAAGCCCGGCTCGATCATCCGCCTCGGCGGGGTCGAGGGCTCGTTCACGCTGCCCGACCCCGTGCCGGACAAGCTCCTCTTCATCAGCGCCGGCAGCGGCATCACGCCGATCATGAGCATGCTCCGCCATCTCTCGCGCAGCGACCAGATGAACGACGTCGTGCACCTGCACTCGGCGCGCACCGAGGACGAGGTGATCTTCCGGGAGCAGCTCCGCGAGCTCGACAAGAAGCACGACGGCCTGAGCGTGCACATCCAGAAGACCGGCGAGATGGGCCGCCTCGAGCCGCCCGCGCTCGACGAGCTCTGCCCCGACTGGCGCGCACGCCAGGCGTTCGTCTCGGGCCCGTCCGAGATGCTCGACGCGATGATCGACCACTGGGAGGAGCACTGCGATCCCAACCGTCTCTTCCTCGAGCGCTTCCAGCCGAAGATCGGCGGCGGCGAGGAGGGCGAGGGCGGCAAGATCACGTTCTCCAAGAGCGGCGGGGAGGCGGAGTGCGACGGCGGCACGCCGATCCTCGTCGCCGGCGAGGACGCGGGCCTCACCCTGCCCTACGGTTGCCGCGAGGGCATCTGTCACACCTGCGTCGGGAAGCTCTGCTCGGGCCGCGTGCGCGACATGCGCAACGGCAACGTGCACGGCACCGAAGGCGAGATGATCCGAACCTGCATCAACGCCCCCGAGGGCGAGATAACCATCGAGCTCTGACCCCCGCTCCGAGCCCCATGCCACGAGGAGACACATGTCCACCGAAGCGATGATCGAGAGCCCGCTGGCCCGCCTGACGGACGAGCAGATCGAGGAGCTCGGGCGCGAGTTCGACGCGATCCACGACGACGTCTACGCGGAGCTCGGCGACCGCGATCGCAAGTACATCACCAGCATGATCGACATGCACCGCCGCCTGGCGGTGATGGCGCGCGTGCTTCTCCTGGCGTCGCGCTTCAAGCCCGCCTGGGTGCTCGGCATGGCCGCGAACTCGAGCGCGAAGATCCTCGAGAACATGGAGATCGGCCACAACGTCCTGCACGGCCAGTGGGACTGGATGAACGACCCGCAGATCCATTCGACGACGTGGGACTGGGACACGGCGTCGACCTCGGAGGCGTGGAAGCACTCGCACAACTACGTGCACCACACGTACACGAACATCCGCGGCAAGGACAAGGACCTCGGCTACGAGATCATGCGGATCGACCCGCACCAGAAGTGGAACCCGGTCTACCTGGCACAGCCGGTCTACAACATCCTGCTGATGATGTTCTTCGAGTGGGGCGTGGCCTTCCACGACCTCGACGTCGACGCCATCAAGACGGGCGAGAAGACGAAGGAGCAGCTCCGGCGCGAGCTCAAGGGCATCGCCGGCAAGGCGCGCAGCCAGATCGTGAAGGACTACATCGCCTGGCCGCTGATCAGCGCGCTGGCCGTGGGTGCAGTGAAGGTCGCGATCGAGCCGAGGCGGCTGTCCAAGCGCGAGAAGGCGATGATGCACGTGCGCGGCATGCTGCCGGGCCAGCAGAGCGCCAAGCGGGAGGTCGTGAAGGAGGTCGCGATGCGCGTGGTCGAGGGCGGCGGGCGCACGTTCGTGGCCACCGCGAAGGCGAACGCCACGGCCAACATCGTGCGCAACCTGTGGGCCTACGCGATCATCTTCTGCGGCCACTTCCCGGACCAGACCTACACGTTCAGCCAGGAGGAGGCCGAGGACGAGTCGCGCGGCGGCTGGTACGTGCGCCAGCTCTGCGGCGCGGCCAACATCGAGGGCAGCCCGTTCTTCCACGTGGCGAGCGGCAACCTCGGCTTCCAGGTGGAGCACCACCTGTTCCCGGACATGCCGAGCACGCGCTACGCGGAGATCGCCCCGCGCGTCAAGGACATCTGCGAGCGCTACGAGCTGCCGTACAACAGCGGGCCGTTCATGCAGCAGCTCGGCCAGGTGCAGCGCACGATCCTGCGGCTGGCGTTCCCGGGCGGCAAGCCGCGGCCCAAGCCGGGCCCGTACCGCGGCGACCCGGACGCCCGCGCCTCGTCGAACGGGCACCACGCGAACGGCGACCGCTCTAAGAAGCGCACGCTGCGCGACGACGAGCGCGGCGGGCCGGAGCAGCGCTCCGACGGCGTGCGGGTGTCGGTGCCTCCGCGCCGCGAGAAGGCCTCCGCCGGCGACGATGCCTCCGGCAACGTCGCGAGCTCCTCGAACGGCTCGGGCGACTAGCCGCTAGCCGCTAGCCGCGCGGCTCCGCGAGGCGGGTCGGCTCGGTCCGCCCGCGGAGCTCGACCTCGTCGCCGAGCGTCCAGCGCCCCCGCTCGTCCTCGGACGCCGCCTCCACGGCGCGCTCCGAGGCGAGCACCGGGCGGCGGCGCTCCTTCGCGAGGTCGCACAGCCGTGACGCCTCGTTGACCGGGTCGCCGATCACCGTGTACTCGAAGCGGCGCTCGGCCCCGATGTTGCCGGCCACCACCGGGCCGTAGGAGACGCCGATGCCGGCGTCCAGCTCGGGCGTCTCCTCCGGCAGGCGTCGCGCCAGGTCGCGCGCGGCGGCGAGCGCGCAGTTGGCGGCGTCCTTGCGCGGCATCGGCGCGCCGAAGACCGCCAGCGCGGCGTCGCCCTCGAACTTGTTGACCATCCCGCCGCGCTGCTCGACCACGTCCACCACCACGCCGAAGAACTCGTTCAGCAGGTCCACCACCTCGGCCGGCGAGCGCTCCGCGGCGATCCGCGTGGAGCCGGTCAGGTCCACGAACAGCGCGGCCACCTCCAGTTCCTCCCCGCCCAGCTCCACGCCACGCTCGAGCGCCGCGTGCGCCACGTCCTCACCGACCTGGCGGCCGAACACGTCGCGCATCCGCTCGCGCTCGCGCAGGCCCGCCTCCATCTGGTTGAAGCCGGCCTGGAGCAGCCCGAGCTCGCTGCCGTCGAAGACCGGGACCTCCTCGTCGAAGTCGCCGGCCTCCACGCGCCGCAGCGCCGCCCGCACGGCCACGACCGGCGCGGAGACCGCGCGCGAGGCCTGCCAGGTCACGAGCAGCCCGGTGCCGAGCGCGAGCCCGCCCAGCCCGAGCGTCGTGACCGCCAGGTCGTGCTCGTCCACCTCGCGGCCCGACAGCGAGGCGATCGCCACGAGCAGCAGGCCGATCACCGGCACCGCGCTGCCGAGCGCCCAGGCGAGCAGCGCGCGGGTGGTCACGCCCGGCATCACGGGGCGGTCGGGCACGCCGCTCGCGAGCGCCCGCGACATCACCGGCCGCGCGATCCGCTCGGCCAGCAGGTAGGCGGTGGCCGAGGTGGTCACGCCGGCCAGCGCGACCGTCAGCGCCACCTTCACCGCCAGCGCGCCCGACCAGGTCAGGTTGAGCGCGCCGAACGCCACCGCGGCGAGGCTCCAGAGCGCGCCGCTCACGAGCAGGATCCGCAGCGGCGAGCGCAGGATCATGCGCCGCTCGCGCTCGCTCGGCGCGCGCTCGGCCCGCAGCCAGTCGCGGACCGGGCGCAGCGTGCGCAGGCCCCACAGCGTGCCGACGAAGGTGGCGAACCCGACGTAGATCCCGGCCGCGACGAGGTTCCGGATCAGGATGTCGTCGCTGTTGTCGAGCGCGGGGTTGGGCACCACGAACCCGGCCAGCACGTACACCACGAGCGCGCCGACCACGTTCGCCCCGACGATCGCCGGGACCATGAGCAGCGCGGCCCGGCGCAGGATGGTCTTCCCGGAATCGTCCGGGCGACCGTCGATCAGCCGCTGGAGGGGGCGCGGGCGGGCCACGCGGCGAAGCCTCGCACGTGGGCTACCGGACCGCCGCGGTCTCCCAGCCGAGGTTGGCGCAGACCTCCATCGTCGCCGCCGCCCGGTTCATCGTGTAGAAGTGCAATCCGGGCGCACCCCCATCGAGGAGCTGACGGCAGATCACCGTGGCATGCTCGACTCCGACTCGGCGCACCTCGTCTGGCCGGTCGGCGACGGCGAGCAGCTTCTCGGCGAGCTCGTCCGGCACGCTGGCTCCGGACATCGTCGCCATGCGCTCGACCTGACGGACGTTGGTGATGGGCATGACGCCCGGCAGGATCGGCGCCTCGGCGCCGCGTGCGCGCATCTCGTCCACCAACGCGAAGTAGTCCTCCGCTCGATAGAAGAACTGCGTCAGGCCGAAGTCAGCCTCTCGCAGCTTGGCGGCCTGGTGCCGCCAGCCGGCCTCGCGCGATGGCGCCGCCGGGTGACCCTCGGGATGGAGCGCCACCCCAACGCACGGAAAGCCCACCTCCCGCGCGAGCCGGACCAGCTCGACCGCATACCGCAGGTCGCCTTCGGGCAGTTCCTCGGTCGCGGACAGCGGCGGGTCGCCGTGGAGCGCGAGCAGGTTGTCCACCCCCGCGCGGCGGTAGCGCTCCATGAGCTCGACGAGCTCTGCCCTGTCGTGCGCCGCGCACGTCAGGTGCGCGAGCGGAAGCAGTGGTGAGTCGACGAGTCGCACGACGAGGTCGTGCGTTCGCTCGCGGGTCGACCCGCCGGCGCCGTACGTGATGGCGACGAACGCGGGCGCCAGCCCCGTCAGCTCGGCGAGCGCCGCCTCCAGCGCCGCCGCCGACTCGGGCGAGCGGGGCGGCCACAGCTCGAAGGAGACGAAGCGGCCGGCATCGATGCGCTCGGCGACCGTTGGCATCCGTTGCAGGGTACTCAGCCACCAGGGCACCGTCCCATCCGTGCCGGCGCCGGATCTCAGGCCTGCGGCACCGGCTCCGCCGCCGGCGGCCCCGTGCGCGTGGGCCGCAGCAGGTCCAGCTCGTCGTCCAGCCAGCCGAGCAGGCACTGGACGTCCTTCATCTGGTCGCGGTCGGCCACGATGCCGAAGTCGAGGTGGCCGCAGTAGCTCATCACCGTGATGTTCAGGCCCATGCCGTCGGTGATCACGGAGACCGGGTAGTTCGCCACGAGCCGCGCGCCCGCGCAGTAGAGCGGGAACTGCGGGCCCGGCACGTTCGAGATCACGAGGTTCCACGTAGGCCGCCCGACCGGGCCGACCGTGGAGAGCCGGAACGTGAGCTGCGCCGCGCGCGAGAAGACCGCGGGCGGGATGAAGTGGTTCGCGTCCTGGAGCAGCTCGGCCGGCAGCGCGCGGTGGCGCTCCTTCATCTCGATCATCGACTCGTGCGTCTTCTGCAGGCGCCGCTCGGGGTCCGGCTCCTCGGTGTGCAGCGGCACGCTCATCAGCATGATCCGGTTGCCGTAGGTGCCCACCTGCTCGTCCGTGCGCACCGACACCGGGATCTGGGCTACGAGGGGCGTGGCCGGCAGCTCGCGGTGGTCCACCAGCCAGCGCCGGACCGACCCGGCGCAGATGGAGACGATCACGTCGTTCACCGTGCAGTCGTACGCGTTCTTCACGGCCTTGACGTCGTCGAGCGAGAGCTGCCCGAACGCGTAGCGGCGGTGAGGCGAGAGGCGCCCGTTGAACGACGTGCGCGGCGCAACGAGCTGGCGCCGGTCGGGGATCCGCCCGTCGCCGCCGACCGCCCGCCGGGCCAGCCCGCCGAGCCGGCCGAGCGCCCCGCTGCCAGGCAGCGTGCGGAACGGCGTGTCCTCGATGTTCGGCACCGCGCTCGGCAGCGAGCGCAGCACCCGCAGCGGGTAGCGCGGCACGCCGAGCACGCCGCGGGCGAACAGCTCCAGGTCGCTGGGCTTGCGGCCGGGCTCGCGCGGCTCGGGCTCCGGCAGCTCGCGGCCCTCGGGGCTCAGGTCGAGCAGCAGTCCCATGATCTCCGCGCCGGACATGCCGTCGATCAGCGCGTGGTGGATCTTGGTGAGCATCGCGACGTGGCCCGACTCGAGCCCGTGGATCAGGTACAGCTCCCACAGGGGGCGGGCGCGGTCCAGCGGGCGCGAGACGATCCGCGCGGTCTGCTCGGCGAGCTGGTCGTCGCTGCCCGGCGCCGGCAGCGCGATCTCGCGCACGTGGAAGTGGAGGTCGAAGTCCTCGTCGTCGACCCAGTACGGGTAGTCGAGCCCGAACGGCACCTCGGCCAGCCGCCAGCGCAGGGGCGGCAGGAGCGGTAGGCGCTCCGCGATCAGGTCCTGGATGTCGCTGCACCCGAGCGAGCCGCCGGGGGCCGTGGACGGGTCGAGGATCGCGAGCCCGCCCACATGGCCGGTCTGCCGCGCTGACTCGAGCGCGAGGAACTGCGAATCGAGGCTGGTGAGCTGGCGCACGTCGGATCCCCCTCCCTGTACCGGACCGGAAGCCTACGCCCCGGCGGCGACCGGCGCCACGCCGCTACTTCCATCCGTCGTACGGGTTCTGGCGCGTGAGGACTCGCGTCTAGGAGGGAACATGAGGAAGCTCGGTCTGGCCACCGCCGTCTTCGCCGCGCTCGCGCTGCCGGCCGCCGCGCCCGCGGCCACGCTTTCGATCAAGCCGAACGCCGAGACGGGCGGCAAGCGCATCCAGTTCCTCGCGGGGCCCGGTGAGCTCAACCAGCTCAACGCGAACCTGTTCGACGACCGCTTCGTCTTCCAGGACAGCTCGAAGCCGCCGTTCGCGGCCGGCGACGGCTGCCAGATGCAGGCCAACGTGTACTACCAGGGCCAGGTCGCGGAGTGCCCGGCGCAGGGCATCGACCTGCTCGACATCCGCCTCGGCGCGGAGAACGACTACGTGTTCGTGGCCCCGATGTCCCGGCCGAACGTTCCGGCGCTGGTCGCCGGCGGCCCCGGCAACGACGACGCGACCGGAGCGATGCTCGCCGACCGCATCTTCGGCGAGGGCGGCTCGGATCAGCTCGCGGGCCGCGAGGGCGCGGACGTGCTGGTCGGCGGCGCGGGCGACGACGACATCAAGACGGGCGCGCTCTCCTACGGGGACAACGGCCAGCGAAGGTCGACCGACGACAACGCGGTCGACCGGGTCTGGTGCGGCACCGGCTTCGACTCCGTGACCGCCGACCCGACCGACGTGGTGGCGAAGGACTGCGAGGTCGTGAACGGCGAGAAGCGCAGCGTGGAGGACGTGCTCGACGCGCCGGAGGTCCCGCCGCTCGACGACCTCTCGCCCGAGATCCCGACGATCCTGCTCGACATCGAGATCGACCCGCTCGCGGAGGTGCTGCGCGACGGCCTGCTGGTCACCGCCGGGTGCTCGGCCACCTGCACGATCACGCCTGAGCTGCGGGTGAGCGAGAAGCTCGTGAAGCGGCTCAAGCTGCCCACGGCCGTGGTCGCGCGCGGGAGCGCCGTCAAGACCACGCGCGGCAAGCGCATGCGGCTGCGCTTCAGCAAGAGGGTGCGCAAGATCCTGGCGAAGCAGGACGCGGTGCCGTTCCTCTTCCGCGCGAGCGCGGTCGACGTGGACGGCAACCCGTTCGCGGTCGAGACCAAGATCCGGCTGCGCTCCGAGCGCGGGCAGACCGGCCCGCCCGAGCGGCGCTAGCGCTTGGCCTAGCGCCTCTCCGCCAGTGCGCGCACCGCGGCGCGGCCGCAGCGGAAACCGGCGCGGCACGCGCGCGGGCGGTACGAGCGCGCGTGCGTGAACCGCTGCCGGATCGTGACCCGGCCGCGCGCGTCGGTGGTGCCGACGCGGTTGGCGAATCGCACCCGCGCCCCCGCGACGGGCAGCAGGCGGCCGGAGGCGCGGTAGGTCGCGCGGAAGCGGAAGCGGAAGCGGGCCAGGCGGCCGGCCCGCGCGCGGGCGGGCGAGACCGACAGCCGGATCGCCGGCCGCGCACCCGGGACCGCCGCTGGCGTCGCCGGCGGGGCGCAGCCGCGCCGCTCGAACTCGCCGCGCGTGGTGTGGCGCCCGACCGGCAGGTACTCGCCCACCACGTCGCGCTCGGTGCCCAGCTCGGCCACTCGCTGGATCGCCTGGGCGAAGTCCGGCGACGGGAGCATGTGGCGCAGGATCAGCAGGCCGTCGGGCTGGGCGCCCCACGGGATCCAGTCGACCCCGCACTCCGGCCGGGCGTTCGCGGGCCGCTCGCCCGGCTCGCTCATCACCACGGTGAAGCGGCCCCGCGCGCCCGCGTGCACCTGCTCGTCGTACACGCAGCCGATCACGCGCTGGCTGGCGAACTCGTTCTCGCACAGCGACCAGTAGCGCACCTGGCCGCCCTCCATCACGCGCCGCCCGTCGAGCGTCCGCGGCGTGGTCGGCGCGCGACCCTCCAGCACCAGGACGGGGCCGATCCCGCGGTTCGCCGTCGCGAGCGTGTAGGCGTTGTCCACGTTCGAGAGGAAGCCGCCGAGCTTCTCGCGCGGCAGCACGGCGCGGCCGGAGCCCGCGGGCGTCGCGCCGGCCGGGTAGCTGAACGCCTGGAAGTAGTTGAAGAACGCCTCCCAGCGGATCGGGTCCTCGGAGGCCGGGTTGGCCGGGTCCGGGCCGTCGGTTCCCGCGTGGAAGTCCTCGGCCGCCTGGTTGGCTCCCGCGTCCTGACGCGCCTGGCACACGAGCGGCTGGTCCAGCACCTGGCCGCCCGGCAGCCGCATCGAGACCTCGGGCAGGCCGGCCCCGCCGGCCGGGTCGCGCCCGTCGTCGGGCACGTAGACCCGGTACATGACAACGCCAACGGGTGTGGCCTGGCCCGCCGCGTTCAGGTAGATCGTGTTCGGCTCGCGCCGCTCCGGCCTCGCCCCGGACACCACGCGAACGGTGTAGCCGCGCGCCGGGAGGTCGCGCTGGGCGCCGGGCTCGAACGGGTTGGTGGAGCCGGGATCGGGAGTGATGTCCACGTCCGCGAGGCCGTCCGTGGGCTGGGCGGCCGCGTCGTAGACGTTGAACGACATGTAGCGGGCGTGCGGGTAGCGCCCCTTCAGGACCAGCTCGGCGCCCGGCGGCAGCGGGAACGAGGCGACCCAGTAGCGCGCGCCCAGGTCGGGGTAGGCGATGTTGGTGCTGCGCGTGCCGCCCTGCCAGAAGCAGTCGCGCTCGTCCTGGGCCGCCGCCGCGGGCGCCACGGCGAGCAGGATCGCGACGGTCGCCGCGCTAGCGCTCCAGGATCGCCACAACGCCCTGGCCCCCGGCGGCGCAGATGGAGATCAGCCCGCGCCCCGAGCCGCGCTCGGCGAGCATCTTCGCCAGGGTGGCGACGATCCGCGCGCCGGTCGCCGCGAACGGGTGGCCGGCGGCCAGGGACGAGCCGTTCACGTTCAGCTTCGTGCGGTCGATCGAGCCCAGCGGCTCGGCGCGGCCGAGCTTGTCGCGGCAGAAGGCCGGGTCCTCCCAGGCGGCCAGCGTGGCCAGCACCTGCGAGGCGAACGCCTCGTGGATCTCGTAGTAGTCGAAGTCCTGGAGCGTGAGCCCGTTGCGCTCGAGCAGCCGCGGCACCGCGTAGACCGGCGCCATCAGCAGGCCGTCCTCGCCGTGCACGTAGTCGACGGCGTGCGTCTCCACGTCGACGAAGTGGGCGAGCACCGGCAGGTTGTGCTCGGCGGCCCACTGGTCGCTGGCCAGCAGCACGGCGGCGGCGCCGTCGGAGAGCGGGGTGGAGTTGCCGGCCGTCATCGTGGCCTCGCCGCCGTTCACCCCGAACACGGGCGAGAGCTTGGCCAGCTTCTCGGGCGTCGAGTCGGGGCGCATGTTCTGGTCGCGCTCGAGGCCGAGGTACGGAGTGACGAGGTCGGTGAAGAAGCCGCGGTCGTAGGCGGCCGCGAGGTTGCGGTGGCTGGCGGCGGCCAGCTCGTCCTGGTCGAGCCGCGAGACGCTCCACTCGCGCGCGGTGATGGCCGCGTGCTCGCCCATCGACAGGCCCGTGCGCGGCTCCTCGTTGCGCGGGATCGCCGGCACGATCTGGTTGGGCCGCAGGCGCCCGAGCAGCTTCACGCGCCCGGCGGTGCTCCGCTCCGCGTTCAGGTCCATCAGCACGCGACGGAGGTCGTCGTTGATCTCGACCGGCGCGTCGCTGGTCGTGTCCACGCCGCCGGCGATGCCGGACTCGATCTGGCCCAGCGCGATCTTGTTGGCCACGAGCACGGTCGCCTCGAGGCTCGTGTCGCAGGCCTGCTGCACGTCGTACGCCGGCGTCGAGTGGTCGAGCGCGCTGCCGAGCACGCACTCGCGCGTGAGGTTGAAGTCGCGGCTGTGCTTGAGCACGGCGCCGGCCGCCACCTCGCCGAGCCGCTCGCCCTGGAGCGAGAAGCGCGCGACCAGGCCGTCGAGCGCGGTGGTCAGCATGTCCTGGTTGGACGCGTCGGAGTAGGGCCCGTTCGAGCGGGCGAACGGGATCCGGTTGCCGCCGAGGATCGCCGCGCGGCGGGGGGCGGCGCTGCCGTTCGAGCTGCCGTCTGAGGTGGTCATGCGGCGGGCGAGGATACCCTCACCCGCCGTGGCCGACCGCTACACGTCGTTCGTCAACTCCGGGCCCGGGTCGTTCCTGAGCGGCCGGCTCGGGCTGCCGCAGCCCGTGCGGCTGCGCCGCTACGAGCCGGGCGACCCGGTCCTGCACGGGCCGGCGCTGCTCGGCGGCGCGCCCGGGGGCCGGCTCGCCACCGCCGCGGCCGGCGTGCTGCGCTCGATCGGCGCGACCGCGTCGGTCCCCGCGGGCGCCCACCTGCGCGAGGCCGCCGAGGCCGCCGGCCCCGAGACCGTCGCCTTCGACCCGGGTGTGGACGAGTCGCGCCGCTTCGCCGCCATCGTCTACGACGCCTCCGGCATCGAGGACACCGACCAGCTCCGGCGCGCCTACGAGTTCTTCCACCCGGTCATCCGCCGCCTGCAGCCGTCCGGGCGGCTCGTCGTGCTCGCCACGCCGCCCGAGATGGCCGAGACGCCGCTGCACGCCGTCGCGCAGCGCGCGCTCGAGGGCTTCGTGCGCTCGGCCGGCAAGGAGGTGGCGAACGGCTCGACCGCCAACCTCGTGTACGTCGCGCCCGGGGCCGAGGACGGGATCGAGGCGACGCTGCGCTTCCTGCTGTCGGGGCGCTCGGCCTACGTCTCCGGGCAGCCGCTGCGGATCGGCGCCGGTCCGGCGCCCGCGCCCGCCGACTGGGAGCGGCCGCTCGACGGGAAGGTCGCGGTCGTGACCGGCGCCTCGCGCGGCATCGGCGAGGCGATCGCCGAGGTGCTGGCGCGCGACGGCGCGCACGTGGTGTGCCTCGACGTCCCCGCCCAGGGCGACGCGCTCGCCACCGTGGCCAACCGCATCGAGGGCTCGGCCCTGCAGCTCGACGTGACCGCGGCCGACGCGCCGCGCAAGCTCGCCGACCACCTGCGCGAGCGTCACGGCGGGGTGGACGTGGTCGTGCACAACGCGGGCGTCACACGCGACAAGACGCTCGGGCGCATGAGCGAGGACCAGTGGGACCTCGTGCTCGACATCAACCTCTCGAGCCAGGCGCGGATCAACGACGTGCTGCTGGGCGAGGACGTGCTGCGCCCGAACGGGCGGATCGTCACGGTCTCCTCGGTCAGCGGGATCGCGGGAAACCGCGGCCAGACCAACTACGCGACGAGCAAGGCGGGCGTGATCGGGCTGGTCGACGCGCTCGCGCCTGTGGTGGCGCCGCGGCCCGCGACGATCAACGCCGTCGCGCCCGGCTTCATCGAGACGCAGATGACCGCGGCCATGCCGGTCACGGTCCGCGAGGGCGGCCGCCGGCTCAACAGCCTCTCGCAGGGCGGGCTGCCGGTCGACGTGGCCGAGACGATCGCCTGGCTCGCGAGCCCCGGCTCGGGCGGCGTGAACGGGAACGCCGTGCGCGTCTGCGGCCAGGCGCTGATCGGGGCCTAGATGGAGGTCCGCGAGCTCGACTCGCAGCCGCGGATGCGCGTGCTCTACCCGCGGGCGGCGCTCGGCTCCGTGCGCGGCGTGCTGGGCGGCGGGGGCGGCGAGCCCGAGCTGCCCGGCGTGGAGCTGCGGCTCTCGGGCCTCGAGGTGGACCGCGAGCAGCTCGCCGAGTACGACCGCGTCTGCGGCTTCCGCCTGCGCGACACGCTCCCCGCCACCTACCCGCACGTGCTCGCCTTCCCGCTGTCGATGGAGCTGATGACGAGCGGCGAGTTCCCGTTCCCCGTGATCGGCATGGTGCACGTGAGCAACCGCATCGAGCGGCTGCGCCCGATCGGCGCGAGCGAGCGCCTGGACCTGCGCGTGTGGGCCGAGGACCTGCGCCCGCACGACAAGGGGATGCAGTTCGACATGCGCGCCGAGGCGAGCGCGTCGGGCGAGGTGGCGTGGCGCAGCTGGAGCACGTACCTGCGCCGCGGCGGGTCGTCCTCCTCCGGTGCGGACGGCGCCCGCCGCGACGAGCCCCGGCCGGAGCCGCCGCGCGCCCAGGGGCAATGGAAGGTGCCGGGCGACGTCGGCCGCGCGTACGCCGGCGTGTCGGGCGACAGCAACCCGATCCACATGCACGGGCTGAGCGCCCGCCTGTTCGGGATGCCGCGCGCGATCGCGCACGGGATGTGGCTCAAGGCCCGCTGCCTGGCGGCGCTCGAGGGGCACCTGCCCGAGGCCTACGCCGCGGACGTGAGCTTCAAGCTGCCGGTCCTCATCCCGGGGACCGTCTCGTTCGCCTCGTGGCCGGCCGCCGGAGGCCGCGCCTTCGCCCTGCACGACCGGGCGAACGAGAAGCCGCATCTGAGCGGGGCGACGACGCCGCTCTAGGGCCCACCCGCGCGCCGAGGAGGCGGCGCAGCACGCGCGAGCGCCGCACGAGCAGGTAAGCGCCCAGCGTGGCCGTGGTCGACGCCGCCAGGAGCAGCGGCAGCTTGACCGCGGCTCCCGCGCCCAGCCCGACCACCGGCACGGCGAGCAGGATGATGATCGGCTGGTGCAGGACGTAGACAGGCATCGCGGAGTCGCGCGCGAAGCCGAGCCCGCGCTCCCGGCCGGCGAGCAGCTTGGCCCCGTAGCCGAGCAGCGCCATCACCACGCACGCGCCCGCGACCGCCGTGAGCGCCTCGAACGCGATCCAGCGCGGCGAGCCGGCGGGTAGCGCGCGACCGCCGCTCAGCACCGAGAGGGCGACCAGCGCGGCCGCGCCGGTGCACGCCGCCCGCCTGCGCTCGCCGTGCACCGCCCGCTCCACCGCGGGGAAGCAGGCCAGCGCGAAGCCCGCGATCAGGAACAGGCTGTAGAGGGCGAAGTTGGCCCAGTCGTCGTAGAGGTTCTGGTAGCCGGGCCAGCGGCCGCGGAGGCCGACCTGCACCGCGGCCAGCGGGACGATCGCGGCGTAGAGCGCCCACGCCGGTACGCGGTCGATCCTGGGGCGCCGCTCGTGCAGGCGCCGCAGCGCCGGGAGGTAGAGCAGCGTGAACACGTACAGGTAGACGAGGAACCAGAGGTGCATCCAGGTGAACTGGTCGAGGCTCGTGAAGAACGTCGGGACGTACTCGAGGAAGCCCGGGTCCAGCTCGCCCTTGTGGCGGCCCTCCACGTAGGCGCAGAGCGGTATCAGCGCCACGCAGCCGAACGCGAACGGCACGAGCACGCGATCCCTTCGCTCGCGCATCACGCCGCTCGCGCCGCGGCGCTCGAGCGACGCGGCGAGCGACCAGCCGGCGAGCGTGAACAGCAGCGGCATGTGCCAGGTGCCGATCGCGCCGTTCATGAGGTTCACCGCCACCGCGTGGTCGGCGTCCTTCACGTGCCAGTCGTCGCTGTCGAAGGGCCGCGCGGAGTGGAACAGCAGCAGCAGGTAGACGGCGCCGGCCCGGAGCCAGTCGATGTCGTGGCGGCGCCCGTCCGCGGCCAGCAGGGGATCGACCTGTCCGGTCATTCGATTAAACTATCACTACGAACGTATTGATGGAGGCACGCGAGAACACACGCGCCCGCCTGATCAGCGCGGCGATGCGGCTCTTCGCCGAGCACGGCTACGCCGGCACGAGCGTGGGGCAGATAGAGGCCGAGGCCGGGCTCGCCCCGCGCTCAGGCGCGCTCTACCAGTACTTCACGAGCAAGCGCGAGCTGCTCGACGCGGCGATCGAGCGGCACACGGCGGATCTCGACGAGATGCAGTCCGCGATCGATCTGCTGCCGCTGGGCGACCTGCGGGCCGAGCTCACCCTGATGGCCCGCTGGAACCTCCAGGACCTGGCGCGCCGCCGCGACCTCTACCGCTTCCTCCGCAAGGAGGGCGATCGCTTCCCGGAGCTCGTCGCGCGCGTCTACGAGCAGATCGGCCGGCGCCCGCTCGAGCGGGCCGCGGACTTCCTGCGGGAGGGCTATCTCAGCGCGGGACTCGAGCCGCCGGACGTGGAGGCCCTGGTCGCGGTCATGGTGCAGGCGATGGCCGCGTACCGGTTCCACGAGGACACGTTCGGCGAGCCGCCGCTGGGCGTCGAGGAGGAGCGGTTCGTCGCGACCTGGGTCGACCTGGCCATGGCCTACGCGCGGAGCCGCGGCCTCGACGTGGGGGAGGGCCGCTAGGCGGCCCCCCCGGAGGGCGGCTAGGCGGCCTGGCGGAGCGGCTCGGCGGCCCGCGCCGCGGTGCGCTCGATCCCGTCGATCAGCCGCGGCCACACCTTGCGCGGCAGGTCGTGGCCCATGCCGTCGATCAGGTCGAGCTCGGCGCCCGGGATCGCCTTGGCCGTGGCCTTGCCGCCCGAGACGCGGATCATCTTGTCCTTGGTCCCGTGGATCACGAGCGTCGGCGCCGTGATCCGCCCGAGGTCCTTCGTGCGGTTGCCGGTCGTCACGATCGCGCCGAGCTGGCGCATCGTGCCCGCCGGGCTCAGCCCGCGCTCGTAGGCGAGCGAGAGCAGGTCGCACACCTCCTCCTCGGAGCGCGCCAGGCCGTTCGGCGAGCCGATCACCTTCCACATCTCGAGCCCGCGGTCGAGGTAGCCCTGCTTCGTGCGCGGCATCGGCTTGAAGAAGAACGGGTAGACGACCGCCGCCGGCTGGCCCACGAAGCGGCTGCCGGTCGTGGACATGATCGACACGAACGAGCGCACCCGCTCGGGATGGTTGATCGCGAGGATCTGGCCGATCATGCCGCCCATCGAGGCGCCGACCACGTGGGCGGAGTCGATCTCGAGCGCGTCGAGCAGGCCGGCGGCGTCGTCGGCCATGTCGGCGAGCGAGTAGGCGCTCCTCTTGATCCGGCGCGTGGCCAGCTCGGTCGGGCCGGGCGGCGGCACGTGGTCGAAGCGCGTGGAGCGTCCGACGTCGCGGTTGTCGAAGCGGATGACGTGGAAGCCGCGCTCGGCGATGTCCTCGCAGAACTCGGCCGGCCAGCCGATCATCTGCGTGCCGAGGCCCATGATCAGCAGCACGGGCGGGTCGGACGCGTCGCCGAACGTCTCGTAGCAGAGCTCCACGTCACCGACCTGCTCGAACTGCTCGTTCATATCCCCTCGCTGAACACTCGGCGGCAGCGCGATCCGTGCGCGGCCTAGGTTGCCCGCCGTCCTGCGGCCTGAAACTCTAGGGTCTCATCATGGGCGAACTAAAGCTAGGCCTCAACACCGGGTACTGGGCGGGCGGGCCGCCGCCTGGCATGCAGGAGACGATCCTCGAGGCCGAGCGGCTCGGCTACGACTCGATCTGGACCGCCGAGGCGTACGGCTCGGACTGCCTGACGCCGCTGGCGTGGTGGGGCGCTCGCACCGAGCGGGTGCGGCTGGGCACGGCGATCGTGCAGATGTCCGCGCGCCAGCCCGCCGCCACCGCGATGGCCGCGATGACGATGGACCACCTCTCCGGCGGTCGCTTCGTCCTCGGACTGGGTGTCTCGGGCCCCCAGGTGGTGGAGGGCTGGTACGGGCAATCGTTCCCCAAGCCGCTGGCGCGGACCCGCGAGTACATCGGGATCCTGCGCGACATCTGGGCGCGCAAGGGCCCCGTGACCAACGAGGGGCCGCACTACCCGCTGCCGCTTCCCGACGGCACCGGGCTGGCCAAGCCGCTCAAGTCGTCGATCCACCCGCTGCGCGAGGACATCCCGGTCTACCTGGGCGCCGAGGGCCCGAAGAACGTGGCGCTCTGCGCCGAGCTGTGCGACGGCTGGCTCGCCATGCTCGTCTGCCCCGAGAACCAGAACCAGTTCGAGGCCTACCTCGACGAGGGCTTCGCGCGCGAGGGCGCTCGCCGGACCAAGGACGACTTCGACGTGTGCGCGACCGTGCCGTTCATCGTCTGCGACGACGTGCAGCAGGGCATCGACGGGCTCCGGCCCTTCTACGCCCTCTACTTCGGCGGCATGGGGGCGAAGGGGGCGAACTTCCACGCCAACGTGCCGGCCCGGATGGGCTACGAGGCGGAGATGGCGGAGATCCAGGACCTGTACCTGGGCGGCAAGAAGGACGAGGCCGCCGCGCGGATCCCGGCCGAGCTGATCGACAAGCTGTCGCTCGTGGGGCCGAAGGAGCGGATCGCCGAGCGGCTCGACGCCTGGCGCGAATCGTTCGTGACCACCCTGCTCGTCGCGGGCGACGCGGCCACGCTCCGCACCGCGGCAGAGCTCGTGCTCGGCCGGTGAGGCGGCTGGCCGCCCTCGCCGTGGCGGCCGCGTGCCTCGCCGCGCCCGCCGCGGCCTCGGCCGGTCAGGCGGTGACGCTCAGCTGGGTGGGGGACATGTCGTTCTCGCGGGGGCACGGGCTGCCGGCGAAGCCGGACTCCGTGTTCGCGCCGGTGCGCGGCGCCCTCGCCGCCGACCTCGTGACCGGCAATCTCGAGGGCACGCTCGGGCGCGGCGGGCCGAGCAAGTGCGGCGGCGGGCGGTCCAACTGCCACGCCTTCCAGGCGCCCGCCTCGTACGCGGGCGTGTTCCGGCGAGCGGGCTTCGAGATGCTCAACATGGCCAACAACCACTCGCGCGACTTCGGCACGAGCGGCCTGCGCCAGACCGAGAGCGCGCTGAGCGACGCCGGCATCGCGCGCACCGGTCTGCGCGGGCGCGTACGGGTGATGAAGGCGAACGGGATCCGGGTGGCGTTCCTGGGCTTCGCGCCGTACGCGTGGGCCGGGCCGCTGCTGGACATCCCGGGGGCGCGCGCCGAGGTCCGGGCGGCGAGGGTCGGCGAGGCCCGGCGGGCGGTGGCGGCGGCGGCCGAGCGGGCCGACGTGGTGATCGTCTTCGTCCACGCGGGCGCCGAGGGCTCGGGCGCGACGCACGTGCCGCACGGCCGCGAGACCGCCTTCGGCGAGAACCGCGGCGAGACGCGCCGCTTCGCCCGCACGATGATCGACGCCGGCGCCGACGCGGTCCTCGGCTCCGGCCCCCACGTGCTGCGCGGGATCCAGTGCCACCGCGGCAAGCCGATCGCCTACTCGCTGGGCAACTTCGCGGGCTACCGCACGCTGTCCACGTCGGGCGTGCTCGCGCTGAGCGGCGTCCTGCGCGTGCGGATCGGCGCCGACGGCAGCTTCCTGGGCGGCCGCCTGGTGCCGGTGCGGCTGGAGCGCCCGGGCGTGCCGCGGATCGACTCGGAGAGGCGCAGCATCGGTCTCGTCCGCCGCCTCTCGCGTCAGGACTTCGGCAAGACGCGCTGCCCGATGGACGCCGCCGGCAAGTTCAGCGCGCCCTGAGGCGCCGCCTCCACCTCCACGGCCACGCCGTTCAGGTGCGACATGCCGGCCAGCCGCTCCAGCGACTCCGGCGACGCGTCCGTCAGCAGGTTCGAGTTCACGCCCCCGGCCGCGTTGGCGCGGCGCCAGCCGCCGCTGTGCCCCCAGCCGTGGGGGAGGGCGACGACGCCGGGCGTCATCTCGTCGGTGAGCGTCACGGGCACCTCGACCTCGCCGGCCCGCGAGCGGATGCGCACCGGCGCGCCGTCGGCCAGGCCGCGCGGCTCCGCGTCGGCCGGGTGCATCCGCAGCGCGTGCACCCGGTCGCCGCGCATCAGCGCCGGGACGTTGTGCATCCACGAGTTGTGCGAGCGCAGCTCGCGCAGGCCGATCAGCCGCAGCGGCAGCGCCTCGCCGGGCTCGGGCGCCGGCTCGGCGGCGAGCGCCCGCACCTCGCCGGCGATCTCCGGCGGCGCCAGCCGCACGCGGCGATCGCGGTGGCGCACCCGGTCGCGCAGCACGCCGGTCGGCCACGCGTCGCCGAGCGTCAGCCCGTGCGGCGCGCGCCGGAGCCGCGCCAGGCTCAGGCCGCCCCGGCGCAGGCCGAACCTGTCGCCGCGCGGCCCGGCGCGCAGCATCAGGTCGATCATCCGCCGCGGCGAGATGCGCACGCCGACCCGGCCGAGCCCGCGCACGGCGGGCAGGCTCGCCGGCGTGACCCCGAGCTCGCGCGCGATCGCGTCGAAGATCTCCCACTCCCCCCGCGCCTCGCCGCGGGCGGGCACCACGGCGTCGGTGTGCTGGATGAACGGGCGGTAGAAGAACTGCTGGAACGCCGCGGGCACGTCCTCGCGCTCGAGCCAGGTCGTGGCGGGCAGCGCGTAGTCGGCGAAGCGCGAGGTGTCGTTCGGGTAGATGTCGATCGAGACCATCAGGTCGAGCTTCTCGAACGCGCGCGCCAGCGCCGGGCCGTCGGGCACCGACTGGACCGGGTTGCCGGCCGTCACGATCAGGGCGCGCATCTGCCCGGGACCGGGGGTCTCGATCTCGGGCGCCATCAGCGTGGCCGGCATCTGGCCGAGCACGTCGGGGAACCCGCCCACGCGCGAGCGCCGCGCGCCGTAGCTCGCGAGCCCGGCGCGCTCGGCGGCTCCCTCGAGGTCGAGCGGGGAGCTGCCGAAGAGGAGGCCGCCGGGGCGGTCGAGGTTGCCGGTGACCGCGGCCAGCGCGTCGAGCAGGAACGCGGTGAGGGTGCCGTGGCGGCCGAGGCACGAGCCGGTGCGCCCGTAGATCGCGGTCCGCGAGCCCGCGACGTCGCGCGCCAGCGCCCGCACGCGCTCGGCCGGCACGCCCGTCCACGCCTCCGTCGCCTCGGGCTCGAAGCCGCGCGCCAGCCGCGCGAGCGCGCCCGCGTCGCGCACCTGCTCCCTCACCGCCGCGTGGTCCACGAGGTCCTCGTCGAACACCACGTGCAGGAGCGACAGCAGGAGCCGCGCGTCGCCGTCGGGCCGGATCGGCACGTGCTCGAACTCGCGCGCGGTCTCGGTCCGCCGCGGGTCCACCACCACCACGCGGCCGCCGCGCCGCACGATCTCGCGCAGCCGGTCCCGCACCCGGGGGATGGTCAGCACGCTGCCGTTCGACACGAACGGGTTGGCCCCGAACATCAGGAGCAGCTCGGTGCGCTGCACGTCGGGGATCGGAACGGTCAGCGGGGACCCGTACATCAGCGCGCTCGCGGCGAAGCGGTTGTTCACGTCCTGCGAGCCCGCGGAGTAGTAGTGCGGCGACCCGAGCGCGTCGATCAGGCCCTTGCCCCACACGGTGTGTCCGAACGACCACGCCGCCGGGTTGCCCATGTACATCCCGATCGACTCGCCGCCGTGCTCGTCGCGGATCGCGCGCAGGCGCGCGCCGACGTCGGCCAGCGCCTCGTCCCAGCCGACCCGCTCGAACGACCCGTCGGGGCGCCGCCGCATCGGGTGGAGCAGCCGGTCCGGGTCCTCCTGGACCTCGGGGAAGGCGATCCCCTTGGGGCACGCGTAGCCCTGCGACAGCGGATGCTCGGGGTCCGGCCGCAGCTTGGTCACGCGCCCGTCCTCGACCGTCGCGACCATCCCGCAGTTGGCCTCGCAGATCCGGCAGAAGGTCACCTTCCGCTCAGCCGGCACGGGCCACCTCCCGCTCGGCCGGCACGTCCCGGGCGGCGAAGTCCGCGATCAGCTCCGCCAGCCGCCTCGGCTGGTCCTCGGGCACGTACACGTAGGC
The DNA here is from genome assembly GCA_036386455.1 of Thermoleophilaceae bacterium. Lineage (GTDB taxonomy): Bacteria > Actinomycetota > Thermoleophilia > Solirubrobacterales > Thermoleophilaceae > AC-37. The sequence goes on along the minus strand of DASVVS010000076.1, from coordinate 21,399 downwards.
GTCGTCGACCAGCTCGAGGCGCGCGCCGAGCAGCTCCGCCAGCCGCCGGGCGTGGGCGAGCGGGTAGATCCGCGCGCGCTCGCGCGACCAGACGACCATCGCGGGCCTGCCGAACTCCGGCAGCCGGCGTGCGGCCTCGAGCGTCTGGCTCGGCCGCGTGGCGGCGAACGCCTTGCCGAAGTCGCGCCGCACGCCCGCGTCGCGCAGGCCCGGCTCGATCCAGCCCATCGCGATCTCCCGCGGCGGGTGGCGCTTGACGACCCACCCGTACACGAGCGGCAGCCGCTGGACCGCCCGCAGGCGCAGCGGCTGACCGGCCAGCCACATGAGCGCCGGGCTGCGGCCGATCGGGCGCAGCGGCTTGGACCACCAGGCCGGGAAGTTGGAGAACGCGTCGCACGGCGTGAGCACGAGCGCGCCGAGCCGCTCCGGATGGCGCGCGGCGACCATCTGGGCCAGCGCCCCGCCCGTGTCGTTGCCCACGAGCACCACGTCGGTCAGGCCGAGCGCCTCGAGGAACTCGGCGATGAGCGCCGCCAGCGCCGGGGGCGAGAGGTCGGCGTGCCGGTCCATGGCGACCGTGTGGGAGCCGAGCGGCCAGTCCGGAGCGATGCAGCGGTGCCCCGCCTCGGCGAGCGGCTCCGCCACGCCGCGCCAGAGGTCGGCGTTCGTGAGGAAGCCGTGCACGAACACGACGGGGCGCCCCTGCCCGCGCTCCCGGTAGCGGATCGTGCCGGCCGGCAGCCGGACCGAGCGCTCCTCGCCGAGGGCGGGGGAGAGGCTCACGGGGCGGCCTCCGCCGCCGACGCCAGCGCCCCCGCGAACACGAGCCCGAGCGCCTCCGCGAACAGGTCGTCCGGCACGGCGTCCGGCTCGGCGATCCGCTGGAAGGAGATCCCGTAGATGAGCGCGTTGGCGATCACCGCGAGCCGGTCGGCGGCGATCCCAGGCGGCGCCACCTCCTCGAGCATGCGCCGCGTCGTGTCGCGAAAGGCGCCGAAGCGCTGCGCGTACGCCTCGCGCCGACCTTCGTCGCGGACCGACCACGCCCAGTACTCGACGAACAGCGGGAAGCTCTCCGGCGCGCGGGCGAGCCATCCGGTCCACTGCTCGGCCGCGGCCCGCGTGCGCGCCTCGTGGTCCTCGCCCGCGGCCTCCACGGCCTCGGTCACCTCGCGCGCGTGCCGCGCCACCTCGCTCTCGAACGCGGCGAGGAACAGCTCCTCCTTGCCGCCGAAGTTCGAGTAGACGGCGCCGGTCGTGTAGCCGGCCTCCGCCGCCACGTCGCCGACCGACGCGCCGTGGAAGCCGCGCGCCGCGAACACGCGCGTGGCCGCGTCCACGAGCTCCTCCCGCGTGCGCCGCTGGCGATCCTCCCGCGCTCCCACAGATAATGGACGTTATCTGATTTCGCCGAAGCCCTGCAGGCAGGCCGCGTCCCAGACGATCGAGGCGACCTCCTCCGGGTCGTCCACCACGCGCAGGATGTCCACGTCCTCCGCCGCGATCTTGCCCTCGCCCGCGAGCCGGTCGCGCACCCAGTCGATCAGTCCGCACCAGTAGTCCGAGCCGACCAGCACGACCGGGAAGTCGCGCACGCGCTCGGTCTGGATCAGGGTCACGACCTCGAACAGCTCGTCGAGCGTGCCGAAGCCGCCCGGCAGCGCCACGAACCCGCAGGCGTAGCGCACGAACATCAGCTTGCGGGTGAAGAAGTAGTGGAAGTGCAGCGGCAGGTCGACGTACGGGTTCATCCCCTGCTCGAACGGCAGCTCGATCCGCAGCCCGACCGAGCGCACGCCGGCGTCGCGCGCGCCGCGGTTGGCCGCCTCCATGAGGCCCGGGCCGCCGCCGGTGATCACCGCCAGGCCGCGCTGGCCCAGCCGCCGGGCCACCTCGCGCCCGAGCTCGTACTCCGGGTCGGTCTCGGGCACGCGCGCCGAGCCCCAGACCGACACCGCCGGGCCGAGCCCGGAGAGCGCCTCGAAGCCGCTCACGAGCTCGTCGTGCACGAGCGCCAGCCGCTCCTCCTCGGTCTCGATCGAGGTGATCGCCGGGCTCTCGGCCCCGATGATCTCTTCGTCCGGTGAGTTTGGCGCGCGCTCCACGGCGGCGCAGCCTAGAGTGCCCGCCCATGGGCTCGGACGAGAAGCTCGACGTAGAGGCGCAGATCGAGTGCCTGCAAAAGGCGCTGCGGCTGCAGTACCGCTCGGCGATCGAGTACACGCTCGCGGCAGGGAGCATGGTCGGTTTCGCGTACTCGCACTTCGGCACGTCGCTCTGGGGCTTCGCGGAGGCCGACCTGGCGGATGCCCGCCGCCTGGTCGAGAAGATCAAGACGCTCGGCGCCGACCCCACCACCGACGTCGCGCCGATGAGCTACTCGGAGGACCCTGTGGAGCTGATCGGGACGCTGATCGAGCACGAGACCGAGTGCACCGAGGCGCTGCAGGCCTCGATCGAGCCGACCGGCCGCGAGGCCAGGTCCGAGGCGATCGAGCACCGCCTCGAGCACATGATCATGCGCAAGCAGGAGCAGATCGACCTGCTGGAGCGCGCGCGGCGCGAGCCGGGCTCTTAGGCGTTCGCGTTCGGCGGCTCCGACGTCGGTGCTCGGCGCCTCGGTCGCTTCGCTCCCTCGCCAAGTGCGCCGATCACCGACGTCGCCGCCGTCACGGTCCGTGACCCGCATCACGGTTGGCGCCCCCGCGCGCCGGGAACATACCGCCGGTACGGTCACGCGGCAGTAGGGGGAGAGCAATGAGCACGAAGCACATCGACCTGTCGGCCGGGCGCATCAGCTACAGCGACGTGGGCGACGGGCCGCCGATCGTGTTCCTGCACGGCCTGCTCGTGAACTCGAAGCTCTGGCGCAAGGTCACGCCTTCGCTGGGCGACTACCGCTGCATCGTGCCGGACCTGCCGCTCGGCTCGCACACGATCCCGATCTCGGCGAACGCCGACGTGACGCCGCCCGGTCTCGCCCGGCTGATCCTCGAGTTCATCGAGAAGCTCGACGTCGGCGAGGTGACCGTGGTGGCCAACGACACCGGCGGCGCGCTCACGCAGATCGCGATGACCCAGCCCGGCAACGAGCGCATCGCCGGCGTCGTGATAACCCCCTGCGACGCGTTCGACAACTTCCTCCCGCCGATGTTCAAGGGCCTGCAGTTCGCCGCGCGCGTGCAGCCGGTGCTCACCGCGCTCGTGCAGCCGCTGCGGCTGGCCCCGCTGCGCCGGCTCCCGCTCGCGTTCGGCTGGCTCACCAAGCGGCCGATCGACGATCCCGAGGTCGAGGCGGGCTACGTGCGCCCGTTCTTCACCCGCAGCGAGGTGCGCCGCGACGTGGCCCGGGTGCTCCGCGGCATCGACGCCCGCTACACCAACGAGGCCGCCGAGCGGCTGCCGCAGTTCGACCGGCCGGTGCTGCTGGCGTGGGCGACCGAGGACAAGGTGTTCCCGTACGAGCACGCGCAGAAGCTGGCGGACCTGCTCCCGGACGCGCGCGTGGAGGAGATCCCCGACAGCTACTCGTTCGTGCCCGAGGACCAGCCGGACCGCCTGGCGGAGCTGATCCGCGGGTTCGTGCCGGCGGGCGACGGCTCGCGCAGCAGCTCGAGCGCGAGCGCCGCGCTCCAGGAGAACTGATCCGAGCCGAGACCCTCGCCGGTCTCGGGGTGGAAGTACTCGCGGAAGCCGCCGCGGCGGACCAGCCCGAGCGTGGCGGCGCGGATCGCGTCCGCGTAGCCGCTGAAGTCGTAGCGGCGTAGCCCGCTCTCGATCAGCCAGTTGACGTTGACCCAGCACGGCCCGCGCCAGTAGCGGGTCGGCACGAAGGCGGGGGAGACGCGGTCGCAGGTGGGCACGGGGAAGCCGCGGCCGCCGGCCGATGCCGGGTTCGCCCCGCCGCCGGCCGCCCCCGGGTTCGCCCCGCCGCCGGCCGCCCCCGGGGTCCCCCCGCCGCCGGCCGCCCAGAACCGCTCGCTGTCGAGCCGGCGCGCCATCAGCTGCGCCCGCCCCGCGCTCGGGATGCCCGCGAACAGCGGCACGAAGCCGCCCGCGACCGCCGCGAGCACCTGCCGTCGCGCCACGCGGTCGAACGGGACGTACGCCTGGAGCGCGTCGTTCCAGAGCCGCGTGTCCAGCTGGCGCGCCGTGCGCTCCGCCTGCTCGCGGAAGCGCGAGGCGTCCTCGCCGACCGCCTCGGCGATCCGAGCCAGGTCCTGCCCGGCGGCCGCGAGCAGCCCGTTGAACGCCGGGTCCTCGACCACGAACCGCGAGCGGGCGCGGATCTCGCGCTCGTCGTAGCGGCAGCGCTTGAACAGCTCGACGAGGTGCACGTACTGGTCGTACGCCGCCGCGGTGGGGCGCTCCTCGGCGCGCGCCATCGTGAGGTCCTTGCGCGGGTACGGCGGCACCGAGCCCGGCTCGAGCTCGATCGCCGCGAGCGGCGCGTCCCAGGCCGGCGAGTCGTCCATCCCCGACTCCCACGGGTGCCGGATCGACACGAGCCCGTCGTCCTCGGGGTCGCGCTCGCGGTAGAGGTAGTCGTGCCACGCCGCGAGCCGCGGGAGCATCCGGCCGAGCCAGGCCAGGCTCGCCTCCGGGTCGGGCGCCAGCTCGTGCACGCGCCAGACGGCGCTCGCGTGCACCGGCGGCTGCACGATCCCCGACGTCCGCCGGTCGCGCGGCGCGTGCGGGGAGACGTCGGTCCGCCATGTCTCCGGCCCGGGGAAGTAGGCGTCGGTCTGCGGCCGGAAGACGATGTGCGGCACGAGCCCGTTCGACCACTGCGCGCCGAAGAGCGTGTCCAGCTCGAGCCGCGCGCGCTCGGGCGCGCGCACCGCGTTGCCGATCGCCACGAACGCCGAGTCCCAGCTCCACTGGTGCGGGTAGAGGCGCGGTCCCGGGAGCGTGGACGAGCCGAGCCAGTTGGCGTCGAGCACCGCCTCGGCGGCGGCGGCCAGCTCCGGGTCCACGTGGAGTTTCTAAAACCGACCCCGGACAGAGCGAGCGCCGCCCAATGGACGGCGCCGCGCTCTCCCCCTCGCTCTCGCGGCTATGTGGCCGCGGACAAGGATCCAGCGGAACGACCGTAACCCGGCCGGTGATCGTCTGTCAAGCGAATCGGGGTCAATCCCGCGCCCACGGCAGCCGTGTGAGCAGCCAGTCCGCCGCCGCTCCGGCCAGGCGGATCTGGCCCCGCGCGGCGGCCCGCAGCCCCTCGGCCAGCCCCGCGCCCACGCCCTCGCCCGGAACCTCCGCCTCGAAGTGGACGGTCCCCGGCTCGTCGCCGGCGTCGCTGCGCACGGCGCCGTTCCGCTCGAGCGCCTCGATCACCTGCACGTTGTCGGCCGAGACGACCGCGTGGTAGCGCAGGATGCCCTCCTCGCGCGCGCGGCCGTTGATCGCGGTCACGAGCGCGCTGCCAAGCCCGCGGCCCTGCCAGTCGTCCACGACGGCGACGGCCAGCTCGGCCACCTCGCGCTCGCCCGGCAGCCGGAACCAGCGGGCCACGCCGAGGATCTCACCGGTCTCCGGATGGAGCCCCACGAGCGCCTCGTGGCGGCGGTGGTCCACCTCCGTCAGGTAGACGAGGTCCTCCTCGGTCAGCTCCTCGGCGGGACCCATGAAGCGCCGCCGCCGCGACTCCTCGCTGAGCCGCTCGAACGCGCCGCGCAGCAGCGGCTTGTCCTCCGGCTCGATCTGGCGGACGGCGACGGCCGTGCCGTCCCGCAGCTCCGCGGTCGTCGTCTCCACGGGCGCGGACGCTAACGCGCGCCGAACGCCACGGCGAGAAGGGCCACGTCGTCGGCGGGTCCCTCGTCGCCCAGCATCTCGGCGACCACGCTGTCGCACGCGCTCTCGGGCTCGTCGCCGGCGGCCGCGGCGGCACGCGCGAGCCGGTCGAGTCCGGCGGTGAGGGAGGCGTCGCGCCGCTCCACGAGCCCGTCGGTGTAGAGCATCAGCATCGAGCCCGGCTCGATGGCGCACGAGGTGGCCGTGCGCCCGCCGGGGGCCGGCACGCCGAGCGGCACCGAGCGGACGCCGTCGAGGTACCTCGTGGTCCCGTCCGGGTTGACCACGAGCGGCGGCGGATGCCCGGCCGTGGCCAGCTCGAGCGACGATCCGTCGCCGTTCAGCCGGGCGAAGACCGCCGTGGCGATCGTGTCCGGGCGCTCCCGCTGGCCCTGGAGCAGCCTGTCCACGCGCGTCATCGCGCTGCCGGCGTCCTGTCCCTCGAGCGCGGCGCCGCGCAGGGTGTTGCGGAGCTGGCCCATCAGCGCGGCGGCCTCGATCCCGTGCCCGGCCACGTCGCCGATCGACAGCGCCAGCCCGCCGCCCGCGATCTCCACCACGTCGTACCAGTCGCCGCCCACCTGGGCCTCGGCGCGCGCCGGGAGGTAGCGGGCCGCCACCCGCAGCCCGGCGACCGACGGCAGCGTGTGGGGGAGGAGGCTGCGCTGGAGCGTCTCGGCGATCCGGTGCTCGCGCTCGAAGAGGCGGGCGTGCTCGATGGCCACGGCCATGCGGTCGGCGGCGAGCTGGGTCAGCCGCACCTCCTCCGGGGTGAACGCGCGGCGCGTGAACGAGCCGAGCGGCATCACGCCGGTCACGCGCCCCTCGACGATCAGCGGCACTCCCATCAGCGACTCCATCCCGCGGCCGCGCAGCGGCGGGAGCAGGTCCTCGTCGCGCACCTGCTCGAGCACCATCGGCCGCCGCGCGGTCGCGACGCGGCCCACGAAGCCCTCACCCAGCCCGAAGCGCAGCTGGGCGACGTCCGGGGACAGGCCGCGGATCGCGCGCACGGCCAGCGTCCGATCGTCCTCCTCGACCAGGACGATCGACGCGAAGTCCACCTCCAGCATCTCGCTCACGCGGCCGAGCAGCTCGTCCAGCAGCTCCTCGAGCTGGAGGTGCGAGAGCGCGACGTCGGTCACGGTCTGCAGCCGCCTCAGCGACTCGCTGGCACGGTCGGCCTCGAGCCGGGCCTCGCGCTCGGCCGCGTAGAGGCGCGCGTGGTCGGTCCGGTGCGACTCCTCGATCTCGCCGATCAGACCCTCCACGCCGCGGCGCAGCGTCCCCACGAACAGCCCCGCCACCACCACGGTGCCGAGCGTGATCACCCACTGCTCCTCGGCGGCGGGCGGCTTTTCGTGGACCAGCGTGGCCGCGAAGAAGACGGCGATGATCGCGATCTGGATCCAGCCCGCCGCCCACCGGAAGAAGTAGAAGGCGGTGATGCTGACCCACAGGTAGAACATCGAGTAGACGCTGGTGCGCTCGTCCGTGAACGCGATGCCGAGCGTCACGAGCAGCGTGCCCGTGGCCAGGCCGGCGTGGTTGGCCCAGGTAGGCAGCCGGCCGCGGCCGAGCAGCAGCACCGCCCCGGTCACGTAGCCGATCGCGAACAGCGTGAAGAGCCCGAGCACGTCCGTGCCGGGCGGCTGGGGGAACGCCATCGAGATCGTCCCGAGCGTGGCGCCCGCCACGAACAGGATCCCCAAGGCGCGCTGGAGCGCCGCGGATGAGCGAAGGCCGGCGGAGTCCCGCTTTATCACCAGCGAGAGCAGCCACTGCTCGAGTGCCGCGAATTTCCCCATGCCAAAGGGGAGCCTAACCCGCCGAGGGGCGTTGGGGAATGGGGTTGGCACCCGATCCCAAGCAAAAACCTAGAAAGCCGACCGGACTTTTGTACTATGCGCTCCTTCAAATCCGACCGGAAAGGTGAAGATGACCCCGACACGCCCATCGCTCCGACTGCCCGCCGCGGCGCTCGCACTCGTGCTCGCCCTGGTGGCGGCCGCGTGCGGGGGCGCCGCGAGCGGTTCCGGCGGCGAGAAGATCTCGCTGGTCGCCTACTCCACGCCGAAGGAGGCGTACGCCAAGCTCACCGAGGCGTTCAAGAGGACCCCGGCCGGCGAGGGGGTCGGCTTCGAGCAGTCGTTCGCGGCCTCCGGCGAGCAGTCGCGGTCGGTGGCCTCGGGCCTGCCGGCCGACATCGTCGCGCTCTCGCTCCAGCCGGACGTGGACAAGCTCGTCGAGCCGAAGAAGGTCGCCGCCGGCTGGAACAAGGATCCGCACGAGGGCTTCGTCACGCGCTCGGTGGTGGTCCTCGCCGTCCGCAAGGGCAACCCGGAGAACATCCGCCGCTGGGAGGACCTGACCCGCGACGGCATCGAGGTGATCGAGCCGAACCCGTTCACCTCCGGCGGCGCGCGCTGGAACGTCATGGCCGCGTACGGCTCGCAGACCCGGCAGGGCAGGTCGGACGCCGAGGCGCAGCAGTTCCTGAAGGACCTGTTCGACAACGTGACGGTGCAGGACAAGTCGGCGCGCGACTCGCTCCAGACGTTCGGCTCCGGCAAGGGCGACGTGCTGCTCGCGTACGAGAACGAGGCGATCGCCGCCCAGCGCAAGGGCGTGGAGCTCGACTACGTGATCCCCGACCAGACGATCCTGATCGAGAACCCGATCGCGCTCACCGAGGACGGCAAGAAGAAGGAGAAGGCGAAGGCGTTCCTCGACTTCCTGCGCTCGGAGGAGGGCCAGCGGATCTTCGTTGAGGAGGGCTACCGGCCCGTGCTCGACTCGGTGAACGACAAGGAGAAGTTCCCGGAGCCGAAGCAGCTCTTCAGGATCGGCGACGTCGGCGGCTGGAGCGCGGTCAACGACAAGTTCTTCGATCCGGACAAGGGCGTGATGGCCGAGATCAACAAGGAGAAGGGGGTCTCGACCGGTGGCTGAGGCCGCCGCGATACCCGGACGGGCGCCGCGACGAGGGTCGCGGCGCCTGCGCGTGCCGGCCGGCTCCGCGCTCGGCATCGGGCTGATCACGACGTACCTGTCGCTGATCGTCCTGATCCCGCTGGCCGCGGTGGTCGACCGCTCGCTGCAGGAGGGCGCCGGAGCGTTCTGGGAGGCGGTCAGCGCGCCGCAGGCCGTCGCCTCGCTCAAGCTCACGTTCGCGGTCTCGCTGATCGTGGCGGCGATCAACGCCGTCACGGGCACGTTGATCGCGTGGGTGCTCGTGCGCGACGAGTTCCGCGGCAAGCGGATCGTGAACGCGCTCATCGACCTGCCGTTCGCGCTCCCGACGATCGTGGCCGGGCTCACGCTGCTCGCGCTGTACGGCCCGAAGGGGCCGGTCGGCATCGACGTGGCCTACACGCGCGTGGCGGTGGGGCTGGCGTTGCTGTTCGTCACGCTCCCGTTCGTGGTGCGGGCCGTGCAGCCCGTGCTGATGGAGGTCGACCGCGAGCAGGAGGAGGCGGCCCGCTCGCTCGGCGCCTCGCCGTGGACGACCTTCCGGCGCGTGGTGCTGCCCAGCCTGCGGCCGGCGATCGTGGCCGGGGCCGGGCTGGCGTTCGCGCGCGCGCTCGGCGAGATCGGCTCGATCGTCCTGATCTCCGGCAACCTCCCGTACGAGACCGAGGTGGCGTCGGTGTTCATCTTCGGCCGGATCGAGTCGGGCGACGTGACGAGCGCCGCCGCCGTGTCGGTCGTGCTGCTGGCCGCGTCGGTCGTCCTCCTCGCCGGGCTCTCGAAGCTCGGTCGCCCGCGGTGGGTGGACGATGGCCGCTAGGCGCTCCCTCCGCTTCGCCGCGCTCGGCTACCTCGCGCTGCTGCTGGCCGCGCCGGTCGGCATGGTCTTCTTCCGCGCGTTCGAGAAGGGGATCGGCCCGTTCTTCGACGCGCTCACCACGCCCGCCGCCCAGCACGCGTTCTGGCTCACGCTGATCGTGGTGGCGATCGCGATCCCGCTCAACACGGCCTTCGGCGTGGGGACGGCGCTGCTGCTCGCGCGCGGGCGCTTCCGCGGCCAGGCGCTGCTCGACCGGCTCGTGGACCTGCCGTTCGCGATCTCCCCGGTGGTCGTGGGCCTCGCCCTGATCCTGGTCTACGGCCAGGACGGCTGGCTCGGCGGCAGCCTCGAGGAGGCCGGCATACGGGTGATCTTCTCGACGCCGGGCATCGTGCTCGCCACGATCTTCGTGTCCCTGCCGTTCGTCGTGAGGGAGGTGCTCCCGGTCCTGCGCGAGATCGGCGACGAGCAGGAGCAGGCTGCGGCCACGCTCGGCGCGTCGCGCTGGCAGGCGTTCTGGCGGGTCACCCTGCCGGCGATCCGGCCGGCGGTGATCTACGGCGTGGTGCTGGCCACCGCGCGCGCCCTGGGCGAGTTCGGCGCCGTCAGCGTCGTGTCCGGCCGCATCGAGGGCACGACCGAGACGGCCACGCTCTACGTCCAGAACCGTTTCGAGGGTTTCGACATGACCGGCGCCTACGCCGCCGCGGTGCTGCTCGCGCTGCTCGGCATCGGCGTGCTGGTGGCCTTGACCGTCCTATCCAGGAGGCGCAGTCAGCATGGGTATTGAGACTTCCGGCATCTACAAGAGCTTCAACGGGCACGTGGCGCTCGACGACGTGTCGGTGATCGTGCCGGAGGGGTCGCTCACGGCGATCCTGGGCCCGTCGGGCGGCGGCAAGTCCACGCTGCTGCGCGTGATCGCGGGGCTCGAGGAGCCCGACGGCGGCACCGTGGCCATCAATGGGCGCGACGTGACGCACGATCCCGCGCAGGACCGCGGCATCGGCTTCGTGTTCCAGCACTACGCGGCGTTCAAGCACATGACGGTGCGCGACAACGTCGGCTTCGGGCTGCGCATCCGCAAGCGGCCGAAGGCGGAGATCCGCCGGCGCGTGGACGAGCTGCTCGAGCTCGTGCAGCTCGAGACCTACGCGAGCCGCTACCCCGCGCAGCTCTCGGGCGGGCAGCGGCAGCGGATGGCGCTGGCGCGCGCGCTGGCGATCGAGCCGCGCGTGCTGCTGCTCGACGAGCCGTTCGGGGCGCTCGACGCGCGCGTGCGCAAGGAGCTGCGCGCGTGGCTCAAGCGGCTGCAGGCCGACGTGGGGGTCACGACCGTGTTCGTGACGCACGACCAGGAGGAGGCGATGGACCTCGCCGACCAGATCGTGCTCGTGAACGAGGGCCGGGTGGAGCAGGCCGGGACCCCGCACGACCTCTACGAGAAGCCCGCGAACGACTTCGTGATGAGCTTCGTCGGTCTCGTGACCACGCTCGACGGGCGCCTGGTGCGCCCGCACGACGTCCAGCTCCTCCCGGTGCCTGGAAGCGCGAGCGACGAGGCGGTGGTGGAGCGGGTCTCGCGGCTGGGCTTCGAGGTGCGGGTGGAGCTCACGCGCGCCGGCGGCGAGCGCGTGGTGGCCCAGCTCAGCCGCGCCGAGGAGCGCGAGCTCGAGCTGCGCGAGGGCGACATCGTGCACGTGCGCGGCGTCGACGGCGCGGCCCTCGTCGCGTGAGGCCCCGCGTGCGCGGCACAATGCCCGCGTGCGCATCTCCGCGAAGGCCGACTACGCCCTGAGGGCGGCTCTGGAGCTGGCACGTGCGGCCGGCGGCGAGCCCGTGAAGACCGAGCAGATAGCCGCCGCCCAAGAGATCCCGCTGCGCTTCCTCGAGAACATCCTCGGTGAGCTGCGGCACGGGGGAGTGGTGGAGAGCCGGCGCGGGGCGGAGGGCGGCTACATGCTGGCCCGGCCGGCGACCGAGCTGTCGCTGGCGGACGTGGTGCGCGCCGTCGACGGCCCGCTCGCCAACGTGAGCGGCAGCCGGCCCGACGCACTCCGCTACCCCGAGGGCGCCGAGGTGCTGCGCGAGGTGTGGGTGGCGGTGCGATCGAGCCTCCGCGAGGTGCTGGAGGGCACGACGCTCGCCGACCTGGCCGACGGCGAGCTCCCACCGCGGGTGGCGGCCCGCCTCGAGCCCGAGGACGCCTGGCAGCCGCGCTGAGGAGTCACGGCGCGCGGTGAAAATCACAGCGGTCACTTACGTGGCTCCTGGCCAAGTAAGTGACCGCGGCAAATCGCGCGACCCCTCCCCAGCCGCAGTTAGCCGTTGCCGTTGAGCGGTCAACCCCGAGGCAGCGGCGGCGCCGGCCCCTGCGCAGGCGGCGCGCCGTCGGCGGCGCAGTGCGTCACCGACATCGCGCCGGGCGAGAGCCCCGCGAACGTCGCCCGCGCCCGCACCAGCGCGGGATCCACTCCCGACGCCAGGCCGTCCTCGGTCGCGATGCTCCCCGCCCGGTCGAAGCGCGTCGTCCCGAAGGCGTCGGCGAGCAGCCGCGGCCCGGTCCGCAGCCCGCGCGGCGTCAGGAAGGACGAGTACTCGATCGTGTCGCCCGCCCGGACCGGGAAGGTCAGGCGCACGCCGCAGGCGGTCGGGTCGAACCGGAAGACGACGCCCGTGCGGACCGGCGCGCCCGGGATCGAGCCGAGCGCGCGGACGAGGCCGCCGTCCGGAAGGGTCGCGACCACCCGCTTCGTGCGCGTGGGCGCGAGCCGCCAGCCACCGCGCATCGTCACGCTGCCGTCGGGCGCGACGCCCACCTCGGAGCCGAACGGGAAGGCGGTGACGCCGCCGGTGCGCAGGACGGGCCCGGCGCTGTCCGGGTCGCCGGCCGTGAACGGCCGGTGGCGCACCACGTCGGTCCAGCGGCCGTCGCGCAGCACCTTCAGCGCGACGACGCCGAAGTCGTAGCGGACGTCGTACGGGTACTTGCCGCTGATCGTCGGCCGGATCACGGTCCAGACCGGCCCGCGGCGGAGGACCGCGAAGCGGCTCTCGGCGTGCGAGAGCTTGGTCCGCAGGTTGCGGTCGGCCGGGATCGTCGTGCCGTCGGGCGGCGGCTGCGACTCCTCGTGGCCCCACTCGAGCAGCGCCAGCACGAGCCCCCCGAACGACGGCCCGCCGGCGCCGGAGTCGAGCCCGGCGGCCGGGGTCCAGCGCGAGCGCGCGACGCTCGGCGTGATCTCGAGGCCCCAGTGCGTCACGCCGTGCTCCCGGCGCAGGCGGCCGAGCGCCCGGCGGGCGAGCTCGCGGAGCTGCGCGTCCTCCTCCGGCGGCGACTCGTCGAGCGTGGCGGCGTAGTAGGCGCCGTACACCGTCCCCGCGAGCGCCCAGGCCTGCTCCTGGTTTCGCCCGAAGTAGGCGATGTCGCCGTCGGGCGCCGCCAGCAGGAGCGACGCGCGGGCGGTCTCGGTCAGGGTGCGCCGCGCGGCCTCGCTCGCGTCGTCCCCGAGCAGCTCGAGCGCCCGCGCGTAGAAGCCGAGCGACAGGCCCTGGTAGGCGAGCGGGTTGTCGGGCGGGTCCGAGAGGATGAAGGCGCGGCCGCCGGGGGCGCGCACGGCCTCGGCGCGGGCCATCGCGGGGATCCGCTCGTTCACGAGGTCGCGGCTGAGCCGGTCCGCCGCGTCGCGCTGGCCGCCGAGCACGGCCGTGGGCCGCTCGGAGCGCAGTCCCGTGGCCAGCAGCTCGCGGATCTCGACCGACTCGACCAGCCAGTGGTTGCCGTAGTGGGTGGTCGCCGGCACGCGGATGAGCGGTACGGCCTTCAGGAACCGCTCCCAGGCCGCGCGGTTGTCGCGGAACAGCGGCTCGTCCGCGGCGTGCTCGCGGGCGATGTTGTAGCCCCCGGCGAGGGCGAGGATCTCGAACACGCTGGGACGGTTGGGGAGCTTCGCCCGCTGGAGCGGGTTGGTGAGGCCGCGCAGGCCGGCCTGGATCGCCTCGTCGTCGCCGGTGCGGACGCCGCTCATCAGCAGCGCGTAGCCCATGTAGGCGTTGCCGTAGCGGGTGCCGCCGCCGATCGCGGACCGGAAGTGGCCGTTCTCGCGCTGGATCTCGGGATAGCGCGCGCGCATCGCGTCGATCAGGGCGTCGACGGGCTTGCCGCCGGCGGCCCGGCTCTCCCCGCCGGGGTCCTCGCCGCCGCCCACGAGCACCAGGACGACCGCCACGAGCGCCGCGACGGCCAGCAGCGCGATGACCCGGGAGCGCCTCACAGGCGGTTGAGGGTACGGCGGGCGTGTTTGCGTGAGGTGAGGCTCGGGGACTCAAAGAGCGTGGCCGAGGACGACAAGCAGGGAGTTGGCGCTCACGCGCGTGCGCTGAAGGACGACCTGTCGCCGGACAAGGTCGAGGGCAAGCTCCAGGAGGTCGTGCGGGAACGGCCGAAGGCGCGCTTCCTGCTCGACTTCTCGATCGTGGCGAAGGCGCTCGTCGCCGCCGTGGTCATAGCCGGGCTCCTATGGCTGCTCGTGGGCCCGCGGCTCGCCGCGGTCGCGCTGGTCGTCGTGTTCGTGGGCGGCTGGCTGCTGATGGCGCAGCTCGGCTACGACCGCCGCCGCGACACGCACGAGGCGGGCTCGCCCGAGCCCGACGAGAGCGGCTACGAGGGCGACCGCGGCGAGGTCGAGGCCCAGCGCGAGCAGCAGGGCGACGAGGGCGGCGAGGGCGGCGAGGGCCCCTCGCGCAACGGCTCGGCGCCCGACCGCCAGCGCACGACCGGCTAGCGCCCCGCGGCCCGACCGCCAGCGCCCCGCGGCACGACCGGCCAGCGGCCCGGCCCGTTACCCTCGCCCGGTGGCGTCGGCCCGGCGCACCTGGCTCGCGCTCGGCGCCGTCACCGTTCTCGGTGCCGCGCTGCGGCTCCCGTTCCTCTCGCTCCAGAGCCTCTGGTACGACGAGACGTTCACGCTCGCCGTCGTCGAGCAGGACACGCTCGGCAAGCTGTGGGACCAGGTGCGGCTCAGCGAGTCGACCCCGCCGCTCTACTACGCGATCACCTGGGTGTGGGAGCGGCTGATCGGCAGCACGAGCGACGCCGCGCTGCGTGCGCCCGCCGCGATCGCGGGCGTGCTGTGCGTGCCGGCCGCGTACGTCGCGCTGCGGCGCTTCGTGGGCGAGCGGGCGGCGCTGGCCGCGGCCGCGCTCACGGCGGTCAGCCCCGTGCTCGTCCTCTACTCGCTGAACGCGCGCGCATACCCGCTCCTGGTGCTGCTCGGGTGCCTGTCGGTGTGGGCCACCGGCGAGGCGCTCGCCCGGCGGAGGGGACGCTGGCTGGCGATCTGGGCGCTGCTCGCCGCGGCCTGTCTGTGGACGCACTACTACGCCGGCTTCCTGATCGGCGCCGAGTTGGGGCTGCTGCTCTGGCGCCTGCCGGGCATGCGGCTGCGGGTGGCCGGCGCCGCGGCCGCGGTGGCGGCGCTGTTCGCGCCGCTGCTGCCGCTCCTGGCCGACCAGCGCGACGAGCGCGCGTCGCACATCGACTCGCTCGACCTCGGGGAGCGGGTGGAGCAGGCGGTGCGCCAGCTCGCGGCGGGCCCGAACCCTCCGAGCCTCGCGCTGGAGGTGGTCGCGGTGGCGCTGGCCGCCGGCGGGATCGCGCTGGGGGGGTGGCTGGCGCTACGGCGGGCGGCGGGCGCGCGCGAAGTGGCTTTGCCCGAGGCGGCGGCTTCGCCTGAGGCGGCGGCTCCGCCCACCCCGGCCCTGCTCGCGATCGTCGCGGCGGCCGCCGTCGTGGCGCCGCTCGCCCTCGCCGTCAGCGGCGTCGACGACCACTTCTTCATGCGCAACCTGCTGGTGGCCTGGGTGGCGTTCGCGGGGGTGGCCGCGCTCGGGCTGACGCGCCTGCGCGCGATCCCGCTCGGGCTCGCGCTCGCCGCCGGCCTGGCGCTCGTGGTCGCCACGCACGCGGACTGGCGCCACCAGAACGCGGACTGGGAGGGCGCCCTCGCCAAGCTCGGCCCGTCGCTCGAGGGGCGGCCGGTGGTGGTGCTGCCCGGGTTCGACGCGCCGGTGGCCAACACGTACCTCGATCGCAAGGTCGTGACCCACCCCCTGCCGGCGCAGTCGGCCTGGGTGATCGTCGAGCCGGGCCGGGAGGGGCGCAGCGACCTGAGCGAGCAGAGCGGCTACCCGCGTGCCGCGCCGCCCGGCTTCCGTCCGACCGTCACCCGGACCCACCGGGGCTTCCGGATGATCCTGATCGAGGCCGGCGCGCCGGCCACGCTCGACCCCGGGGCGCTCGGCCCGGACCAGCTCGAGCAGCGCCCCGTGGCGCTCGCGCCGCCCTAGCTAGGCGCCCCGGGCTCGGGCCTAGCTAGATCTCGCCCTGGCGCAGCGCGATAGCGACCGCGTGCACGCGGGTGTTGGCCTCGAGCTTCTCCATCGCGTTGCGCACGTGGGTGCGCACGGTCTCCGGCGAGAGCACCAGCCGCTCCGCCACCTCCTCGCCGTTCAGCCCCTTCGCCAGCAGGTCGAGCACCTCGCGCTCGCGCGGCGAGAGCACGCCGATCCGCTCGGTGGTGAAGCGCGCGAGCAGCAGCGGGCGCAGGCGCTCGTCCACGTAGCTCGCCCCGCGCGCCACGGCGCGGATCGCCGCCAGGAGCTCCTCCGGCGACCCCGCCTTGAGGGCGAAGCCGCGGGCCCCACTGTCGAGTGCACGAACGAGAGTGTCCTTATCGCCAATGCCGGTGTAGAGGAGCACACCGAGCTCGGGGACCGACGCCAGGATGCGCCGGGTGAGGTCGAGTCCGCTGCGCCCGGGCAGCCCGATGTCGACGATCGCGATGTCCGGGCGGCGGCGCTCGATGAGCCGCTGCCCCTCCTCCGCGTCGTCTGCGGTGCCGATCACACTGAATTCCGTACCGCGCAGGAGGAGTTCGAGACCCTTCCTCAGGGCGAGATGGTCTTCGACGATCACGACGGTCACGCTGTCGTCGTGCTGGGCCAACCCGCTTCACCCTAATGGAGCAAAACCCTCGATTTCGGCGCAAAGACGTGAATTACGCCGAATAGGGGAGGGTCTTCGTAGACCCGGACAACGGTCCACTACCACGTACCGAGCATCAGGCTGGGGGGCCTCGGCGTCCGATAGGAGTCATGACCCCCCGGCGAAGGTCCGGCGGTCACCGTGGAACCCGACCCGGAGAAGGACCCTTGAGGAGCCAGCGAACGGCGGATCGACGCCGCTTCAGCGACGCTGAGGCGCTCGCGATCCATAGCGAGTACCGGCGCACGCGCGATCCGCGCCTGCGCGACCGGCTGGTGATCTCGTACGCCGGCATCGTCAAGCACATCGTGTACCGCAAGGTGCGCGAGCTGCCCTCCTGGTGCGAGGCCGACGACCTGCTGTCGTGCGGCGTCGAGGCGCTGATCGCAGCCGTCGACCGGTTCGACCCCGAGCGCGGTGCCACGTTCGAGCAATACGCCTGGACGCGCGTGCACGGCGCGGTGCTCGACGAGCTGCGCCGCCAGGACTGGGCGCCGCGGCCGCTGCGCCGCTGGGAGCGCGACATCACGCGCGCCCAGGAGCAGTTCTACTCGCTGCACGAGCGCCAGCCGACCAGCGCCGAGCTGGCCGACGCGCTGGGCATCGACCCGGGCCACCTCGACCGCATCCGGCGCGACATCCAGACCTCGGAGCTCACCTCGCTGAACACGCTCGTGCTCGACGACGAGGACGGGTCGGTCGAGCGGATCGACACGATCGAGTCGAACGAGCGCGGGGCGGACCCGGAGCTCGCGACCGCCGTGACCGAGGCGAAGGAGAAGTTCCGCCGCGCGTTCGCCCGCCTGAGCGATCGCGAGCGCGAGCTGACCGTGCTGCTCTACGTCCAGAACCTGACGCTGAAGGAGATCGGAGTGGTGCTGGGCGTCTCCGAGAGCCGCGTCTGCCGGCTCCACGCCCGGCTCAAGCAGCGCCTGCGCGACGCCCTGCGCGCGGACGAGCAGCTCTTCCGCGACGTCGCCTAGTCGGGGCTGGCGGCGACGCCCGTCACCAGCGGGCGGACGATCGGCGGCGCCTTCGGGATCCGCCCGCGCCGGAAGGTCTCCAGCCTGAGCGAGGACGCCTCGATGTTCTCGAGCGTCGGGCGGTTGCAGTTGCAGCCGTGGCCGAAGCGCAGCCACAGCGGATGCAGCCGGTCCTGCCACTTCGCGAGGCCGGGGTCCTCGGCGCGGACGTGCTCCATGAAGACGAAGCGCCCGCCGGGCTTCAGCACCCGGGCGATCTCGGCGAGCGCCGCGTCCGGGTCGGTGACCGTGCAGAGGACGAGCGCGGCGACGGCGGTGTCGAACGAGCCGTCGTCGAACGGCAGGCGCTCCGCCGGGGCCTCGATCACGCGGACCGGCAGGCCGCTGCCGGCCGCCTTCTCGCGCAGCCGGCGGGCCATCGGCTCCTCCGGCTCCGTGCAGACGAGCTCCTCGATCGTGCGCGGGTAGTGCTCGAGGTTGGCGCCGGTGCCTGAGCCGATCTCCACGACGCGGCCGCTCGCGCCGGCCAGCATCTCGCGGCGGATCTGCCCGAAGAACTCGCGTTCCATGCCGGCCTGGAAGCGGTCGTAGCCCCAGGCGAAGGCGCGGCCGTAGACGCTCATTCCGTGGAGTATCCCCGTCGCTTCCAGGTTCCGACGCCACCGTCGGCCACGTGGAGGACCTCGCGCGCGCCCGCACGCCTCAGGAGGCTCGCCGCCACGGCGCTGCGCTGGCCCGACATGCAGACGGCGGCCACGGGCCTCTCGGGGTCGATGCCGTCCGGCACGGCGTCGATGTCGTGCCAGGGCAGGTGGACCGAGCCGGGGATGTGCCCGGCCTCCCACTCGTCGCGCTCGCGGACGTCGAGCACCTGGAGATCGTCGCGGCGGCGGTGCAGCTCGTCCACGTCGATCCGCTCGATCCGCTCGACCGGCCGCTCCTCCACGCGCCAGCTCGTGAGCCCGCCCGCGAGGAAGCCGGCGACCTCGTCGCGGACGCCGACCACCGCGGCCAGGCGGGCGGCGAGGCGGCCGTCCTCGTCGTCGCGGCCCACGAACACGATCTCGCGGCCCCGCTCGGCGATCCAGGCCAGCTTGGTGCCGAAGCCCGCGCGCAGCATCGTGTTGGACACCGATCCCGGGATGTGGGCGTCGTCGAACTGGAGGTCGGTGCGGGTGTCCACGATCAGGGCGCCGCCGCGGGCCTTCTGCTCGACCTGGCGCGGGGTGAGCGGGCCGATCGCGGCGCCGTCGGTCACGAGCGGGCCGCGGTTGATGGCGACGATGGCCTCGAAGTTGGGCGGCTGCGGCGCGAGGCCCCCGATCGCCCGCTCCACGAACTCGTCCTCGTCCTCGATCCGGAGCAGGTCGTTGTGGCGGCGCTCGTACCCGATCGTGGACGAGACCTTCATGTCCATCCCCGGCCCGCCGCACAGCGAGCCCCCCAGATGGGCGGGCGACACCTCGCATTCGGGGGGAAGTGTGAGCAGGCGCTCGTGGAGCGTGCCGAACATCGCCCGCGCGCCCTCCTCCGGCTCCGCGGCGAGGTCCGGGCGGGCGACGTCTCCCACGAACAGCGAGTCGCCCGTGACGACCGCCCACGGTTCCTCCCCGCGAGCGGTGTCGGCGAGCGTGAAGGCGGTGTGCTCGGGGCGGTGGCCGGGGGTGTGGACCGCGCGCACGCGGACGCTGCCCAGCTCGAGCTCCCAGCCGTCCTCGAACGTTGCGTGGTCGTAGTCGACGCCGGCGTCGGCGTGGATGTGGATCGTCGCGCCGGTGGCGGCGGCGAGGCGGCCGTGCCCGGAGACGTGGTCGGCGTGGTTGTGGGTCTCCAGCACGTGGTCGATCTCCACGTGCAGGTAGCGAGCCAGCTCGAGGTACTCGCCGATCTCGAAGCGGGGGTCGATCACGGCCGCGACGCCGGCGTCGTCGTCGCCCACGAAGTAGGAGGCGCAGCCGAGGTCGTCGTGGACGATCTGGCGGAAGACCACCGCCGCAGGATAAGTTCCCGGTTGCCGTGGACGTCTTCCGCACACCCGACGAGCGCTTCGAGGGCCTGCCGGGCTACGGGTTCGAGCCCAACTACGCCGAGGTGGGCGGGCTGCGGATGCACTACCTGGACGAGGGCTCCGGCGATCCGGTCGTCTGCTTCCACGGCGAGCCGACCTGGTCGTACCTCTACCGGAAGATGCTGCCGCCGTTCGTGGAGGCGGGCCACCGCGTGGTCTGTCCCGACTTCGTGGGCTTCGGCCGCTCGGACAAGCCGACCGATCACGGCTGGTACTCCTACGACCGGCACGTGGAGCAGGTCACGGGGCTGCTCGAGCAGGTGGACGTGCGCGGGGCGACGGTCGTGGTCCAGGACTGGGGCGGCCCGGTGGGGCTGCGCTGGGCGATGGAGAACGCCGACCGGGTGGCGCGGATCGTGATCCTCAACACCGGGCTCTTCACCGGGCGGGTGAGCAAGGGGTTCATGGCCTGGCGGGAGTTCGTGGAGCGCACGCCGGACCTGCCGATCGGGTTCATCGTGCAGGGGGCGACGACGACCGAGCTGCCCGACGACGTGGTCGCCGCCTACGAGGCCCCGTTCCCGACGCCCGAGTCGAAGGCGGGGGCGGCCACGTTCCCGCTGCTCGTGCCGCTCGAGGCCGGCCAGCCGGGGGCGGCGGAGATGGGGCACGTGATGGACGAGCTCTCGCGCTGGGACGGGCCGGCGCTCGTCGCGTTCTCCGACTCTGACCCGGTGTTCCCGTTCCCGCAGTCCGGCGAGCGGTTCGTGGAGACGCTGCCGGGCGCCGGGGAGCAGGTCTGGATCGAGGGCGCGGCGCACTTCCTCCAGGAGGACCGCGGCGAGGAGATCGCCGGGCACGTGCTGCGGTTCCTGGAGAGGACCGCCTAAAGCACGAGGGCCCAGCCGTATGGCCGGGCCCTCGCGGGGGACTGGGGAGACCGGGGGGAGCCGGTCTGGGGCGCCATGGGGGAGGCCCCGAGGTCGCTAACGGCCGCCGCGTCCGTGTCCTCGCGCCGGGGCGCGCGGGCGTGGACGCATGTGCGACTTACGCGGCGGGGGCCTCCGGTGCCGGGGGCGTCTCCGTCCCCGGATCCTTCGGGGCGTCGTCGTCGCCAGGCGGCTTCGGGGCGTCGTCGTCACCCTTCGGGGCGTCGTCGTCGCTCGGCGGCTTCGCGGGGCCCTTGTCGTGGAGCTGTCGCGCGGGGACCACCCGGCTCGAGCTGATCGGGCCGGCCACCCTCACCTGAATGCGCACGCGGTCGCCCACGGCGACGTCGGCGAGGTCGCGCTGGCCGTCACCGTTCACGTCGGCGACCTTGACCTTCGCGTCGGTCACGTCGAAGGTGATCCGCTCGCGCTCGAGCTCGCGGCCGCGCTTGTTGCCGCCGGTGATGGTGACCTCCACCGTGCCGTCGTTCACAGCGGCGACGATGCCCCTGAACTCGTAGGTCCGGAGCTTCGGCTTCTTGGGCTTCTTGCCGCCGGTGCCGCCGGTGCCGTCCTCGACGCTCTGCGGCGCCTTGTCCTTGCCGCCGCCGTGGCCTGGGCCCTTGGCCGCCGCGCCGGCGGGGCACGCGACGAGTGCAGCGACGCCGAACGCCGCGATGGTCCGCTTGAGGTTCATAACCCTCTCAACGTCCGGAGTGCCGCGCGGGTTGCGCCTGAGGCGGCTCGCTGGACGTATGTGCGACGGCGCGAGGGGCGCTACGTCAGTGCGGCTGAGAGGACTCGAACCTCCACGGGGTTGCCCCCACGGCGACCTGAACGCCGCG